>JAUQYB010000032.1 GCA_030837825.1 Albidovulum sp. | reverse complement strand
CGCCGCCCGTGTCCATGCGGTGGAAAACGGCAAGGACATCTCGGACAACATCATGGTGGCCTTCGGCGGCGCGGCACCCCTTCACGCCGCGCGGCTCTGCGAAAAGCTCGGGATCGACCGCTGCCTCGTGCCGCCGGGGGCCGGCGTGGGCTCGGCGATCGGCTTCCTGAAGGCGCCCTTCGGCTATGAATCCCTCGCCTCGCGGATCATCGGGCTTTCCGGCTTCGACGCGGCCGCGATCAACGCTTTGATCGCGGACCTCAGATCGACGGCGACCGGCTTTGTCCGGCAGGGCGCTTCCGGCAGGATCGGCTGCGAGATCACGGCCTTCATGCGCTATCGCGGCCAGGGCTGGGAGATTCCGGTACCGCTGCCCGACCGCGCCTTCGCCGATGCCGATGTCGAGATGATCCGGGCGCGCTTTCTGGAGGCCTACGCCCGTTTCTTCGGCCGCGCCATCGACGGGCTTTCGGGACTGGAGATCGAGATCGTGACGCTTTCGGTCAAGGCGGCGGACGAACGTCCCGCGCCGGAACCGGCAGAGCTGACCCTTGGCCGCCGCACGGTTGCCGCGGCGCAATCGCGCCCGGTCTTCGATCCGTCCTCGGCCGGCCCGCTGCCGACCGGCATCGTGGCGCGCGGCAGCCTGGTTGCGGGCGACCGCGTCGCCGGCCCCGCCGTCATTGTCGAGAGGGAAACCTCGACCGTCGTCACCGCCCCCTTCGACGCCGTGATGCAGACCGACGGCTCGCTTCTGATACTGCGCAAGGAGATCGTCTGATGCCGGACCAAAGCGCCGACCCGACCCGCGAGATTCACATGCAGGTCATGTGGAACCGCCTGATCTCGGTGGTGGAAGAGCAGGCGATGACGCTTCTGCGCACCGCCTTTTCCACCAGCGTGCGCGAGGCGGGCGACCTGTCGGCGGGCGTCTTCGACCCGGCAGGCCGGATGCTGGCCCAGGCGGTGACCGGCACGCCGGGCCATGTGAACACGATGGCCGAGGCGGTGCTGCATTTCATCGACGAGATCGGCCGGCAGAACATGTTCCCCGGCGACACCTATGTGACCAATGATCCCTGGAAGGGCACCGGGCACCTCCATGACATCACGATGGTCTCGCCCAGCTTCAGGGACGACCGGCTGGTCGGCTTCTTTGCCTGCACCGCGCATGTGGTCGATGTCGGCGGACGCGGCTTCGGCGCCGACGGCAAGTCGGTCTACGAGGAAGGCATCCAGATCCCGATCATGAAATTCGCCGAACGCGGCCGGGTCAATGCTGATCTGGTGCGCATCCTGCGCAGCAACGTGCGCGAGGCCAATCAGGTGGTGGGCGACTTCTACTCGCTGGCGGCCTGCAATGACGTGGGCCACAATCGCCTGATCGCCATGATGGACGAGGTCGGGCTGGAGACGCTGGATGATCTGGGCGAATTCATCTTCGCGCGCACCCGCGCCGCCACGCTGGAGCGGATCGCGGCGTTGCCGCGGGGGGCCTGGACAAACACGATGATGACCGACGGCTATGACATGCCGGTCAAGTTGATGGCCACGCTGGAGACACGGGACGAGACGGTGAATGTCGATTTCTCCGGCACCGACGGGATCAGCCGCTGGGGCATCAACGTGCCGATCATCTACACCAAGGCCTATGCCTGCTATGCCATGAAATGCGTGGTGGCGCCCGAGATTCCGAACAACTGGGCCTCGCTCGAGCCTTTCACGGTGTCTTCGCCGGAAAACATCCTGAACGCGCCGCGCCCCGCGCCGGTCAGCCTGCGCCATGTCTTTGGCCATATGGTGCCCGATCTCGTGCTGGGGGCACTGGCCCAGGCGCTTCCGGGGCGCATTCTGGCCGAAGGATCGGGGGCGCTGTGGAACATCCACATGTCCGTGCGCCCCGTCGCGGGTCAAAACGGCGGCCGGGCCGAAATCCTGATGTTCAACTCGGGCGGCATGGGCGCGCGTCCCGGACAGGACGGATTGAACGCCACCGCCTTCCCCTCCGGCGTCATGACCATGCCGATCGAGGCGACCGAACACACCGGTCCGGTGGTGATCTGGCGCAAGGAACTGCGCCCCGATTCGGCCGGCGACGGGCAGTATCGCGGCGGTCTCGGCCAGATCATCGAGATCGCCCCCGCCGCCGGGCACGAGCTGGAGTTCTCGGCCATGTTCGATCGTATCCAGCACGCGCCGCGCGGCCGCAACGGCGGCAGGGATGGCGCGGCCGGCATGGCGGCTCTGGACGATGGCACGCGCCTGAACCCGAAAGGCTGGCAGCATGTGCCTGCCGGGCGGCGGCTGGTGCTGCACCTGCCCGGCGGCGGCGGCTATGGGGATCCGGCGCGGCGCGATCCGGCCGCGCGGGCCGGGGATCTGGTGAAGGGCTATGTCAGCGGGGAAAGCAGATGAGCTATGTTGCAAGCCGCCTCGCGGCGGTGAAACCCTCGGCCTCGATGGCCGCGTCGCAGGCCGCGAAGGCGCTGCGCGAGACCGGGGTCGATGTGATCGACCTCGGGCTGGGCGAGCCGGATTTCCCGACACCGCCGCATGTGGCCGAAGCCGCCCATGCCGCCGCCCTGCGCGGCGAGACGCTCTACACGGCGGCGGCCGGGACGCCCGCCCTGCGCGCGGCGGTGGCCGGGAAGTTCCGCCGCGAAAACGGGCTGGACTACGGCCCCGATGACATCGTCGTCGCGAACGGCGCCAAGCAGATCATCTTCAACGCCCTAATGGCGACCCTGAACGACGGCGACGAGGCGATCCTGCCCGCGCCCTATTTCGTCAGCTACCCCGAAATGGTCAAACTGCTGGGCGGCGTGCCGGTCACCCCGGTCTGCAATGCCGAACACGGCTTTCGTCTGACGCCTGAGGTGCTGGAGGCCGCGATCACGCCGCGCACGAAATGGCTCTTTCTGAATGCGCCCGGCAACCCTTCGGGCGCGGTCTATTCGGCGCCGGAAATGCAGGCGCTCGGGGCTGTGCTGGCGAAGCATCCGCAGGTATTGATCCTGTCGGACGAAATCTACGAGCACATCATCTTCGACCGGCGGGAGTTTGTCAGCTTCGGCCGGGCATGCCCCGAGCTGAAGGCCCGCACCCTGATCGTCAACGGCGTCGCCAAGGCCTATGCGATGACTGGCTGGCGCGTGGGTTATGCCGCCGGTCCTGCGCCCCTGATCAGGGCGATGAACACCGTGCAAAGCCAGTCCTGCACCTCGGTCGCGGCCCCGATGCAGGCAGCGGCACTCGCCGCGCTGACCGGCCCGCAGGACTGCGTCGGCCGGTTCCGCGCGGCCTTCGAACGGCGCCGCGACCTTGTGGTGGCGGGTATCGCCCGGATCCCGGGCCTCACCCTGCCGCCCCCGGAAGGCGCCTTCTATGCCTTTATCGGCTGCGCCGGCCTGATCGGGAAACGGACGCCCACGGGAGGCGTCCTGACCGATGACATTGCCGTGGCGAACTACCTGCTGGCCGAAGGGCATGTCTCGTCGGTGCCCGGTTCCGCCTACGGCCTGTCGCCGTTCTTCCGCATCTCGACCGCCACGTCCGACGCAGTTCTGACCGAGGCCATCGCCCGGATCGGCCGTGCCGTCGCTGCTCTTTCGGAGACAAGATGACCCCGCGTTACGACACCATCCTGATCACCGGCGCCGCCGGTCGCCTTGGCACCGAACTGCGCCGGGGCCTTGCCCCCCTCGCCCGCAAGCTGCGTCTGGCCAGCCGCAACGGCATCGGGGACCTTGCCCCGAACGAGGAGTCGGTGGCCTTCGACCTGTCCGACATGGGGGCGGTTCTGGCCGCCGTCGAAGGCTGCGATGCCATCGTCCATTTCGGCGGTGCCCCGATGGAGCGTCCCTGGCAGGAGATCCTCGATTCCAACATCCGTGGCAGCTACCACATCTACGAGGCCGCCCGGAAACACGGCGTCAGGCGGGTGGTCTACGCCAGTTCCGTCCACGCCATCGGCTATCACCGGCTGGAGGATCATATCGACACCAACGCGCCGCACCGGCCCGATGGCCTCTATGGCCTGTCGAAATGCTTCGTCGAGGACCTCGGCCGCCTCTACTGGGACAAGTTCGGGATCGAAACCGCGGCGTTGCGGATTTTCAGCTCTTTCCCGGAACCGGCGGACCGGCGGATGCTCTGGTCCTGGCTGTCGTTCGAGGATTGCAACCGGCTGACCGCCGCCGCCCTGACCGCGCCGCGTGTAGGGTTCACGGTGTCGTTCGGCCTGTCCGACAATGCGGTCAAGCCGGTGGACAACCGTCTGGCCGCCCATCTGGGCTATGCCCCGCAGGACAACACCGAGCGCTTCCGCGACGGAGTGGAGGCACGCACCCCGGTGCCCGATCCCAGGGCCGCAGCCGTTCGGCACCTGGGCGGTTGGTTCGTCGATCTCGGCCACCCCGACGACGAGCCCGCGACATGAAGGCCAGCTATGACGTGGTGATCGTGGGCGGGGCCGTCATCGGGTCTGCCGTTGCCTATTTTCTCGCCGCGAACCCCGATTTCAACGGCTCGGTCCTGGTGGTGGAGCGTGACCCGACCTATCGCTTCGCCTCTACCTCGCTGTCGTCCTCGTCGATCAGGCTCCAGTTCTCGAACCCGATCAACGTCAGGATCAGCCAGTTCGGATCGGCCTTCATCAAGGACTTTGCCCGCACGATGCAGGTGGCCGGAGAGGCGCCGCCCGACCTGAATTTCCATCAGGGCGGCTATCTCTTTCTCGCCAACACCGCCGGGCAGGAGCAGACGCTGCGCGAGAACCATGCGGTGCAGCGCGCCTGTGGCGCCGACGTGGTGCTGTGGGGGCCGGAAGAGCTGCACCGTGCCTTTCCGCATCTGCGGGTGGACGACATTCGGCTGGCTTCCTACGGGCAGTCGGGCGAGGGCTGGTTTTCCAACACCGGGCTGATGAATGGCTTCAAGGCCAGGGCGCGCGAGCTTGGCGCCGAATATGTCACCGACGAGGTGGTGGCGATCGGCCGCGCCGGTGACCGGGTGACGTCGGTCACGCTGAAATCGGGTGCGGTGGTGCCGGCGGGGACGGTTGTCAACGCCTCTGGCCCCCGCGCCCGGCTTACGGCGCGGATGGCGGGGCTGGACGTGCCGGTCGAGCCGAGAAAACGCACGCTCTTTGTCTTTGACTGCGCCATGACCCCGGAAGGCAGCGCCGCCGTGAACGGCGGCCGCCTTCCCCTGATGATCGACCCTTCCGGCGTCTTCTGCCGGCCCGAGGGGCGCTATTTCCTGTCGGGCGCCTCCCCGGTGACGGACCCGGCGGTCGACTGGGACGATTTCGAGCCGCGCTATGACGAGTTCGAGACTGCCGTCTGGCCCGCGCTCGCCGAACGCTCGCCCGCCTTCGAGGCGATCAAGGTGGTCAATCAATGGGCCGGGCACTACGACTTCAACAGCCTCGATCACAACCTCATCGTCGGCCGCGACCCCCGGGTGGCGAACTTCATCCATGCCAACGGCTTTTCCGGCCACGGCCTGCAACAGGGCCCGGCGGCCGGGCGCGGAGTGTCGGAGCTGATCACCTATGGCGAATACCGTTCCCTGGACCTGACCGAAGTCGGATACGAGCGGATCGCCGCCAACCGCCCGTTCCTGGAAAAAGCGGTGATCTGAAGCCTCAGATCACCGCCTCCTCCATGAAGGGCCGGTTGGCCGGAATGCGTTCATAGGCGAAGGGCGTCAGGTCCAGCGTGCGAAAGCCGCCATGCACGATCAGCTCCATCACGGCGCGGCCGGTCGCGGGCGACTGTTGCAGGCCGTGGCCGGAAAAGCCGTTGGCGAACATGAAGTTGCCCACCTCGGGGTGAAAACCGACGATGCCGTTGTGATCGAGCATGTTCATTTCGTAGTGCCCGGTCCAGGCCTGTTGCACCTTCAACGCATCGAAGCCGGGAATGCGGTGGTAGAGCGCGGGCCAGATCGCGTCGTCGAATTCCTGCGGACGCGGGCCGAAGTCGTCGTAGTCCGCCGGGCCGTCATCGCCCGGGGTATTGCCGGTCAGGAACAGCGGACCTTCGGGGCGGACGAAGGTGCCGCTGAGGTCGATCACGTTCGGCATCCGCCCCGGGATCGGTGTCGCGCTGGCGAAGACGAAGCTGTAGCGCTTGAAGGGGGCGACCGGGATCGACAGGCCGGCCATCGCCGCAACCTGCTGCGCCCTTGGGCCGGCCGCGTTCACCAGAGTGCCGCAGAAAACGGTTTCGCCCGTGGACAGGCGAACCGAGGTCACCCGGCCCCCGACAACACCCAGCCCGGTCACCGCGTTGTCGATGTATTCCGCGCCGAGCGCCCGCGCCGCGCGCTTGAATCCATTCAGGAGGCCCATCGAATCGAACCACCCCTCGGCCTCGGCGCCCCATGACCCGCCGCCCAGATCGTCGACGTTCAGCCAGGGGAACTGCGCTTTCAACCCGCCCTGGTCGAGAAAGACGGTATGCGCCCCAAGATCGCGCTGCATGTCGACGCGCGCCCGTGCGGCCTCCACCCCTTCGGGCGAGCAGCAGTAGAGATAGCCGTATTCCTTGAAGCCCAGGTTGGGGGCGGGCTCATCGGGAAAGTAGGGCGCCATCCGATCCTGAAAGCTGCGGATCATCTCGACCCCGAACTGGCTGATCCTGACGTTGATCGGGTTCGAATACTGCTGGCGGATCGCCGAGGTGGACAGCGCCGTGGACGAGAACTCGTAGCTCGAGTCGCGTTCCACGACCAGAACCGACAGCCTCCGCCGCGTCTCCTCGCCCAGCCAGTAGGCAACGGACGAACCGACCGCCGCCCCCCCGACCACCACCACGTCGTAGCTGCTTTTGCTTGGCGGGGCATAGGAAGGTATCGGCATCGTGTCTCTCGTTTTCAGTTGTCATTTGTATGATGACTGATAACATGCCAAAGGCAAGCCCGAATCCGAAGGAAAAATCATGCGAGGAACTGGAAAGGCCGACGTGTTCGCGATGCTGGCGCATCCGGTCGGCCACGCGAAAAGCCCGGGCGCATTCAATGAGCTCTTCGAGGCGCGCGGGCTGGACAGCCTGATGGTGCCGGTCACCTGCACCCCGGATCGGCTGGACGATCTTTGGGCCGGCCTTGATGCGATGTCGAACCTGCGCGGGGTGATCGTCTCGATTCCATACAAGGGCAGGCTTTTGGAAAAGGCCGTGAAGGCGCATCCCCGGGCGGCGCGCGTGGGGGCGGCGAATGTGCTGCGACGCCTGCCCGCAGGCGGATGGGAGGCCGACAACTTCGACGGCTACGGCTTTGTCATGGCGATGAAGAACGCCGGCCACCCAATGGCCGGCAAACGCGCCCTGCTGGTTGGCGCCGGCGGCGGCGGGTCGTCGATCGCCCATTGTCTGGCAGAGGAAGGCGTGGCCGAACTGACCATCGCCGATGCGGACCCGGCGCGCGCCGCGGCCCTGGCCGAAGCTGTCCGGGCGAATTTCCCCTCCTGCAAGGCGCGGGCAGGCGCGGCCGATCCGGCGGGAATGGACATCGCGGTGAACGCGACCCCGGTCGGC
Source organism: Albidovulum sp. (assembly GCA_030837825.1). Classification (GTDB taxonomy): domain Bacteria; phylum Pseudomonadota; class Alphaproteobacteria; order Rhodobacterales; family Rhodobacteraceae; genus Albidovulum. The sequence goes on along the minus strand of JAUQYB010000032.1, from coordinate 20,474 downwards.
ATGAAGCCGGACGATCCGCTTCCCATGCCGGTCGAGGGGTTCGGCCCCGGCATGGTGGTCTTCGACATCATCATGGAGCCGAGCGAGACGCGCCTCCTGCGCGAGGCGCGGGCACGTGGCTGCCACGCGCAGGCCGGCCGGCCGATGATGGACTGCCAGATGCAGGCCTGGGTCGATTTCTTCGACGTGGACAGGAAGCACCGCGATGCCTGACCCGCTTTCGCTCGTGATCGGAGGCACCTCCGGTATCGGCCGCGCCATCGCGCTCCGCCTCGCCGCCGAGGGGCACCGGATGCTGGTCGCCGGCCGCGACCAGGCCCGCGGCGATGCGGTGGCGCGCGACTGCGCGGCCGCCGGCGCCGTCGCGGCGGCCTTCCTTTCGGTGGACGTGGGCGATCCGGCATCGGTCGAGGCGCTCGGGGCAACCGTGCGTGCCCGGTTCGGAGCGCCCGACATCCTCGTGAACTGCGCCGGCATCCTGCAAAGCGGCAAACGCGTGCTGGACCAGCCGCTCGACGAGGATGAGCGGCTCTGGCGCATCAACTATCGCGGCACGCTGGTGGGGTGCCAGGTCTTCGGCCGGATGATGGCCGAAGCCGGGCGCGGCGCCATCCTGAACGTGGGCTCGCTTGCGTCCTTCGCGCCGTTGTCGCTGCCCGCCTATACGCCCGGAAAGCAAGCTGTGAAGGCCCTGACCGAGATCCTGGCCTGCGAGCTTGGTCCGAAGGGTGTGCGCGTCAACGCGGTCGCACCCGGCTATACCCTGTCCGACGGGCTGAAAGCCAAGATCGCGGTCGGCGAGCGCAATCCGGAGGCCATTCTCGAAAGCACCGCAATGAAGAGGTTCGTCGAGCCCGAGGAGGTCGCCGAAGCGGCGATGTTCCTGTGTTCGGACCGTGCCGCCAGCATCACCGGCGTCACCCTTCCGGTCGACGCCGGCTGGCTGGTGCAGGCGCCCTACGCGCAATACCAGCGCGGCAATCCGATCAGGAGCTGATCCATGCCGGACATTCGAAGGTTCGACTTCGACACCCGCATCCACCACGGAGTCGTCCACAACGGCACTCTCTACCTGACCGGGCAGGTCGGCACTCCCGGGACAAGTGCCGAGGCGCAGATGCAGGAGGTTCTGGGCAAGATCGACCGGCTGCTGGCAAAGGCGGGCACCAGCCGGAACAACATCCTGCATGTCCAGATGTGGCTGGATGACATCCGCGATTTCGATGCGGTCAACCGGGTCTGGGACGCGTGGATCGCACCCGAGCACGCACCTGCCCGCTCCAGTGGCGAGGGACGGATGGCCAGGCCGGGGATGCTGGTGGAGTTGATCGTGACGGCCGCCCTCTGATAGGGCAGAAGGATGCAAGCCCACAGGACGCCGCAGGACGCCGATGAAACGCAAGTCTCTTTCGACAGTTGTGTTCGAGGGTCTGCTGGACCAGATCCGGTCCGGCAAGCTCGGCCCCGGCGCACAACTTCCGACCGAGGCCGAGCTTTGCGACAACTTCGAAGTCAGCCGGACCGTGGTTCGCGAAGCGATCGCGCGCCTGCGGTCGGAAGGTCTGGTGGTGCCGCGTCAAGGCAAAGGTGTATTTGTCAGTGAGGCGCCGCTTGGCAGCTTCTCCATTCCCGATCAGGATCTTGATGCCCTGCCGCAGACGCTTGCGCTGCTGGAGCTGCGCCTGGGTGTCGAGGTCGAGTCGGCGGGGCTTTGCGCCACCCGCTGCACCGACGCCGAGGCGCGGGCGATCAGGGCGGAGATGGAGCGTGTCGACGCCGGGCACCCGGACCCGGATTCGACACGGGTCCACTATGATCACGACTTCCATCTCATGATCGCGCGGGGTTCCCACAACGCGCAGATCCTCGATTTTCTTGGCTATCTGAGCCAGCAAATCGGCCCCAGGCTGCGGCTGGGCTACATTCTGTTGCCATCGCACAAGGACGAATACTTCGATCGCATCCACGAAGAACACCTGTCAATCGTCGAAGCGATCGAGTGTCGGAATGCCGACCAGGCCCGCGACGCGATGCGCAGCCACCTGTCGAACAGCCTCGAGCGGCTGCGTGCCCTGGCCGGCGCGACCGGCATGAAGCAGAAGATCAACCGGGTCTGACCCGAAGAAAGCGCGACGATCGGCACTCTGCACGGCGGGTCTTTCCGATGCTGCCCGTGTTGCGATCCGGCATGACCATTGCCGGCCAAATGCAAAGAACAGCTTTTCTTTCCACGGGTTTTCTTCCTTTTTTCAGGGCCGCCCCGGCGACATCTTGACCCGGCAGAAGGTGGAGCTTGCATGCAACAGGTCCTCGTCACGGGCGCAACAAGCGGAATCGGCCGGGCGGTTGCCGTTGCCCTGCGGAAGGCCGGCTACGCCGTCTCGGCAACCGGCCGCAACCAGGCGGCGCTAGCGACGTTGGCGGCCGAGGCCCCCGGGATCGAAACGCTGTGCATTGACCTTTCCGACCGCCCGGCCGTGGCAGGGGCGCTGGCCCGCCGCCGGGTGGACATTCTGATCAACAACGCCGGGGTCATGCCGAAACCGGGCAGCTTCGACAGCATGGACTTCGACGCGATCGACCAGACGGTCGAGGTCAATCTGCAGGCGGTCCTGTTCCTGACCCGGCTGGTGCTGCCGCAGATGCGCGCGGCAAGGTCGGGGCATCTGATCTTCACCGGGTCTTCCGCGGCCCATGTGCCCGGCGCGAATTTCGCGGTCTATGCCGCCACCAAGGCCGCCATTGCCGCCTTCGCGACCAGCCTTCGCGCCGAGGTTTCCGCCGATGGCATCCGCGTGACCGAACTGGTGCCGGGCCGGGTCGAGACGGCGCTCTACAAGGGCGTTCTGAGCGCAGAGGCCCGTCAGGCCATGTACGAGGGCGGCGACGCACTGCAACCTTCGGACGTCGCCGAGGCCGTGCTGGCCGTCCTGCAATTGCCGCCCCGTGCCGATGTCACCCGCCTGGACATCATGCCCACGCGGCCCGTTCCCCCCATCTCGCTGAAATGAGGACGAAATGAAGAACCTGAATCTCGTGATCGTGGGCGGCGGCGCAGGCCTCGGCGCGCTTCTGGCAGAGATGGCCGTCGCGGATGGCGCGGCGGGCATCGGCATCATCGACATCAACGCCGAGGCGGCGGAAGCCGCCCTGGCAAGCGCAAGGGCGAAGGGCCTGAAGGCGGCGGCGGCGGCCTGCGACATTCGCACGGCGGCGGCCTCCCACGCAGCTTTCGCCGAGGTGGCCTCCGCCCTAGGCCGGGTGGATACGCTGGTCAACAGCGCCGCGATCTATCCGCGCCGCCCGACGCTGGGCGTGACCGATGAAGAGTGGGATCTGTCGAACGCCATCAACATCAAGGGCACCTATCACATGATGGTGGCGGCGATCGGCCACATGAAGGCGCAGGAGCCGGTGGCCCATGTCCGCGGCAGGATCGTCAACATCACCTCGGTCGATGCGTTCAAGGCGCATCCGAAGAACATCCACTACGCCGCCACCAAGGCCGCGGTGGTCAGCCTGACCCGGTCGGTCGCCGAATACGTTGCCGCGGACGGCATCCTCGTGAACTCGGTCGCTCCGGCCGGCATGGCCACCGAAAAGGCACGTCAGTCCGGCTTCCTGGAGGAACTGGCCAAGGCAAGCCCGCTTGGCCGCGGCGCCCTGCCGACGGAGATCGCCGAATGGGTCCTGATGGCCGGGGGGCCCAGGAACACCTACATGACCGGAGAAAACATCATTGTTTCCGGTGGTTACATCTACGCTTGATCGGTCTCTCTCCCTGCCGCGCAGGGCAAGGCACCGGCAGTCATGCAGGCGGACGCGGTGCAAGGGAACGAACGTCTGTTTCAACCATCAACATGGGAAGTGAAGATGAACAAGATCATGAAGCTGACACTTGCCGCCGCGACGGCTGCCCTCTCGGCGACCGCGGCACATGCGGAGTCGGGCGACACCTTGAAGGAAGTGCAGGCCCGCGGAACGCTGAACTGCCCTGGCGCCATCGGATCGTACCTGGGCTTCGCCGAGGTCGACGACAAGGGCAACTGGAACGGCCTCGACATCGAGCTGTGCCGCGCCATCGCCACCGCGATCTTCGGCGACCCGTCGAAGGCGAACATCGTGCCGATCGACTGGGCGCAGCGCTGGCCGGCCTTGCAGTCGGGCGACATCGACATCGTCATCAAAGCATCCGGCGGCACACTCTCGCGCGACGGCGAGCTTGGATTGCAGTTTTCGAACAGCTACTACCTCGGCACCACCAAGATCATGGCGCACAAGGAACTGGGGCTGACCTCGCTGAAGGATGCCGACGGCGGATCGGTCTGCCTGCCGGCCGGGACTACAATCGAGCAACAGGTCTCGTCCTATCTGCAGCGCCTCGGCATCACGATGGAAATCGTCCCGATCCAGAAGGATGAAGAGGTTCAGGCCGCCTATTTCTCGGGCCGTTGCGACACCTTCGCGCAATGGGGGCCGGTGCTGGCGATTGCCGCCTCGCAGTCCGAAGCGCCGGATAGCCATGTCCTGCTGCCTGACGTTCTCGCCCTTGAACCCGAGGTGATGATCGTGCGGCAGGGCGACGACAACTGGGTCGACGTCGCCAACTGGACGCTTTCGGCGCTGCTTTTCGCCGAACAGGAAGGCATCACCACGGCCAATGTCGACGAGATGAAGGCAACGCCCAAGTCCGCCGAAGTCGGCAAGTTCCTGGGCGCGACGCCGGGTGTCGGCAAGGGCCTCGGTCTGTCGGACGACTGGGCCTACAACGTGATCAAGAACGTCGGCAACTACTCCGAGATCTTCGAACGGAGCATCGGACAGGACTCGCCCTACAAGATGCCGCGCGATATGACCGCGCTCTGGAACGCCGGCGGTGTGCTCTTCCCCTTCGTCTTTGACTGATACAACTTCCGGCCGCGTCTTTCCGGGCGCGGCCATTTCGATGGCCGGAACGAGGTAGGTCAGATGGCCGGAGCGCTTTCCTGGAAAAGCCGGACCGTTCGGAACGCGGTGCTTCAGGCCGTTTTCGTTGCCGCCCTTGGCACCCTCATCGTTCTGGGCATCGTGACCACGCGGGCCAACCTTGCAGCGCAGGGGCTGACATCCGGCTTCGACTTCCTGTGGAAATCCACCAGTTGGGAGATGAACTTCACCCTTCTGCCCGCCGGACCGACGGACCCCTATTGGTGGTATCTGGTCCTGGGGCTGATGAACACGCTGTTCATGGGTGTCATCGGGCTGGCCGGGGCAACGGTTCTGGGCCTTGCGGTCGGGCTGATGCGCACGGCGCGCAATCCTTCCGTCCGGCTGATGGGCACGATCTACATCGAGCTGTTCCGCAACCTGCCGGTGATCGTGCAGCTTTTCTTCTGGTACACCGTTGCCAACAGCCTGCCGCCCCCCCGCCAGGCGATCGAGGCCGGAGGCTTCCTGCTGTCGTCGCGTGGCATCTACGTGCCCGGGCTGGCGGTCAGCCGGGGGACGACGGCACTAGCGGTCCTTTTCGGGGTTCTCGGGGTGGCCGCCTGTCTCTGGATCCTGTTCTCGCGGCGGTTTCGCGCGCTGGACGCCGCCCCGCGACGCAGGCTCATGCTGACGGCGGTCGGGGTCGGAATGGCGGCGGCGGCGCTGGTGCTGTTTCTGGGCCTTGATCCCACCGCGCCCTGGCTCAGCCTGCCGCAGCCGCAAGGCCTGAAGGTCCAAGGCGGCTTCCGCATTCAGCCGGAATTCTACAGCCTCGCCGTCACCATCATCACCTACGGCGCCGCCTATATCGGCGAAATCGTCCGCGGCGGCTTCAAGGCCGTCGGCCGTGGCCAGACCGAGGCGGCGCGCGCGCTCGGCCTTTCCCCCTGGCAGGTGTTTTCCCGCGTGCGGATGCCGCTGGCGTTCCGGGCCATGCTGCCGATCCTGATCAACCAGTATGTCTGGCTGATCAAGGCGACCACGCTTGGCATCGCGGTCGGCTTTTCCGACTTCTTCATGGTCATCGCCACCTCGATCAACCATTCGGGCCAGACGATCGAGTTCATCGGTCTTCTGATGGCGGGCTTCCTTCTCATCAACTTCTCGCTGTCTTCGGTTCTGAACCGCCTGAACCGGGCAATCGCGTTGAAGGGCCGTCAGACCGGGGGGGCCGCATGACCAGCCGGGTCGCGCTGAACCCGAGGCGCCGGTTGCTGTCCCGTCTGCGGGCGGACTATTTCGGGTCGCTTCCATCCGGGGTGATGACGCTCCTCAGCGTGGCCTTCCTGCTGTGGATCGGCTGGACCATCCTTGACTGGGCGGTGCTGCGGGCCAGCTTTTCGGCAACCGCCAGGCAGGCTGAATGCGTGGCCAGCGGCGGGGCCTGCTGGTCGGTGATCGCGGCGCGCTGGCGGGTGATCCTTTTCGGCCTTTACCCGTATGAGGAGCAGTGGCGTTCGGCGCTGGCCTGTCTGGTCGTGATCATCGTGATCTTTCTCAGTTGTTTGCCGAAATTCTGGACCTTTGGCCGCCTCGCAGCGACATGGGTTCTTGGCACTGCCCTCTTCTACATCCTGATGCGCGGCGGGGTGTTCGGCCTTGCGCCGGTGAACGAACAGCAATGGGGCGGCCTTCCGCTGACGCTGTTCATCTTCGTCGCGACCTCGGTCCTGGGCATGCCGATGGCAATCGCGCTCGCCTTGATGCGGCGGTCGGACCTGCCGGTCATATCCCGTGTTTCGGGTCTCCTGATCGACACGGTGCGTTCGCTGCCGCTTCTGTCGATCCTGTTCACCTTTGCCATCGTCCTGCCCTTCATGTTGCCCGATGCGCTGAACGGGCCGAAGCTCTACCGGGTGATCTTCGGTGGCGCGCTCTTCTTCGCCGCCTATCAGGCCGAGATCATCCGCGGCGGCTTCCAGGGCATTCCGAACGGGCAGGAAGAGGCCGCGAAGGCGCTGGGCCTGACCTATTGGCAGCGCACCGGACGCATCGTCCTGCCTCAGGCGTTCCGCCTTGCCCTCCCGGCCACGATCAACCAGTTCGTCATCACCTTCATGGAAACCTCCCTGGTCGTCGTCGTCGGTTTTGTCGAGCTTCTGGCGGCAGCCAACGCCGCCTTCCAGACCGGTGAATGGAAGTTCGCCTATGTCGAGGTCTACGCCTTCATCTCGGTGATCTACTTCAGCTTCGTCTTCGGCCTGTCGCGCTATGGCGCCTATCTCGAATCCCGGATGAACGCCGGCCAACGCAAGGAATGATCCGATGGACCTGACCGCCCCCGCCATTGCCATCGCCGGGCTGAACAAGTTCTACGGCAATTTCCAGGCGTTGAGGGGTATTTCGCTGACGGTCCGCAAGGGCGAGAAGGTGGTCATCTGCGGGCCCTCGGGCTCGGGCAAATCCACCATGATCCGCTGCATCAACCAGTTGGAGGAACACGATTCGGGCGACATCCGGGTGTTCGGCACGCTTCTGGACGACAAGATCGGCTCGATCGACGAGATCCGCCGCGAGGTCGGCATGGTGTTCCAGCATTTCAACCTCTTTCCCCACATGACCGTGCTGGAAAACTGCGTCCTCGCCCCCATGCTGGTGCGCAAGATGCTCCGCGCCGAGGCCGAGGCAACCGCGATGACCTTCCTGGAAAAGGTCCGGATTCCGGATCAGGCGGGAAAGTTCCCCGGCCAGCTTTCCGGCGGCCAGCAGCAGCGCGTGGCCATCGCCCGGGCCCTGTGCATGAAGCCTGAAATCCTTCTTTTCGACGAGCCGACGTCCGCGCTGGACCCGGAAATGATCGCCGAAGTGCTGGACGTCATGGTGACGCTCGCGACCGAGGGTATGACCATGGTCTGCGTCACCCACGAAATGAGTTTCGCGCGCAAGGTCGCCGACCGGGTGATCTTCATGGACAAGGGCGAGATCGTCGAAGAGGCCGATCCTGAGGCTTTCTTCACCGCGCCGAGGAACGACCGGACCAAGCTGTTCCTGAGCCAGTTGCTGGGGCATTGAGCCAGTGGTTCCGTCTCCTGGTGCCGGCTGAAAGCAGGGGCACCTGTCCTTTGTGAACAGCTCTTCGCCCACGCGGCCCGGCCCGCCGCTCGAGGCCTGAGCGGTTGCCGGGGGGCCGCGATCGGGTGTAGGAAGCGCGGACCTTCTGCCCGAAAGCGATCCGTCCGTGACCAGGAAGCTCTTCATCAAGACCTACGGCTGTCAGATGAACGTCTACGACAGCGAGCGCATGGCCGAGGCGCTGGGCGCGGAGGGTTATGTCACGACCGAGGCGTTGGAGGAGGCCGACATGGTGCTCCTGAACACCTGTCACATCCGCGAGAAGGCGGCCGAAAAGCTTTATTCCGACCTCGGGCGGCTCAAGCCGCTCAAGGCGGAACGGCCCGACCTGAAGATCGGCGTGGCGGGTTGCGTCGCGCAGGCCGAGGGTGCGGAAATCCTGCGGCGGATGCCGCTCGTGGACCTTGTCGTCGGGCCGCAGAGCTATCACCGCCTGCCGGCGATGGCGAAGGCCGCCGAGCGCGGTCAAAAGACCGTCGACACCGACTTTCCGCCCGAGGACAAGTTCGATTACCTGCCTGATCGGCCCAGGACCCTGGCGCGGCCGACCGCCTTTCTGACCGTGCAGGAGGGCTGCGACAAGTTCTGTGCCTTCTGCGTCGTCCCCTATACCCGCGGCGCCGAGGTCTCGCGCCCCGCCGGGCGGGTGATGAAGGAGGCCCGCGGCCTGGTGGAAAAGGGCGTGCGCGAGATCACGCTTCTGGGCCAGAACGTCAACGGCTATCACGGCGCGGGCCCCGACGGGGACTGGTCGCTGGCGCGGCTGGTGCGGGAGCTTGCCCGCATCGACGGACTCGACCGCATTCGCTACACGACCTCGCACCCCAACGACATGACCGACGACCTGATCGCCGCGCATGGCGAGGAGCGGAAGCTCATGCCCTACCTGCACCTGCCGGTGCAGTCCGGCTCCGACCGGATCCTGAGGGCGATGGCGCGAAAGCACAGGGCGGAGGACTACCTGCGGCTGGTCGAGAAGATCCGCGCGGCCCGGCCCGACATGATGCTTTCGGGCGACTTCATCGTCGGTTTCCCCGGCGAGTCGGATGCCGATTTCGCCGCCACGCTCGACCTGATCCGCGCCGTGAACTACGGTATGGCCTATTCATTCAGGTATTCCGCCCGGCCCGGCACCCCGGCGGCCGAGAAGCCCCCCGTGCCCGCCGATGTCGCCGATGCGCGGCTCCAGACGCTCCAGACGCTACTGACCGGGCAGCAGCGGGCGGCGCAGGCGGCGATGGTCGGGCGCGAGGTGTCGGTCCTGTTCGAGAAGCCGGGGCGGATGGCGGGCCAGATGGTCGGCAAGTCGGACTACCTTCAGGCGGTTCACGTGAAGACCGATGCCCCCCCCGGCACGATCGCACGGGTGAAGATAACCGCCTCCGCCCCGAACTCTCTGGCGGGCGAGATCGCCTGACCCGCACCGGCGACGGGCCGCCGGCACTTTTTTCGTCGGCCGCCACAATTCTGTGCCGATCTCTTGCTTTGATTTCCAAGCAGAGGCACCATTTCATACAGGACCGCCTGTCTGAAGGAGACTTGCTTGGGCATCAGCGCCTTGACCCCGCCGCCGCGTCCCGAAGACCTGCACGAGACATTGCTGGAATTCGCCGACAATCGCCTGTTGATCGACCTGTGCGGAGAGTTTGACCGCAACCTGGCGCAGATCGAGCATCAACTCGGGGTTCATATCCTCAGGCGCGGCAACCAGATCGCCGTCGTGGGGGCGCTGGAGGCGCGGACGCGGGCGGCAGCGGTGCTGAGCGGCCTCTATGCCAGGCTCCAGACCGGCAGGCCGATCGACGCCGGCGAGATCGACGCGGCGCTCCGGATGGGCGAGGGCGGGCGTTCCGACGTGCCGAGCCTCGACGAACAGCTCGAGATGTTCGCCGGCGGTCGCTACGAGCTGCGCACGCGCAAGAAACAGGTCGAGCCCCGGACCGAGGCGCAGAAAGCCTATGTCAAGAACCTCTTCTCCAACGAACTGGTGTTCGGGATCGGCCCGGCCGGCACCGGCAAGACCTATCTCGCCGTCGCGGTGGGCGTGACGATGATGATCGGCGGCCATGTCGACCGGATCGTCCTCAGCCGCCCGGCGGTGGAGGCGGGCGAGCGTCTGGGCTTCCTTCCCGGCGACATGAAGGAAAAGGTCGATCCCTACATGCAGCCGCTCTATGACGCGCTGAACGATTTCCTGCCCGCCAAGCAGGTGGAAAAGCTGATGGGCGAGAAGCGGATCGAGATCGCGCCCCTGGCCTTCATGCGCGGCCGGACATTGGCCAATGCCTTCGTCGTGCTGGACGAGGCGCAGAACGCGACCACCATGCAGATGAAGATGTTCCTGACCCGGCTGGGCGAAGGCAGCCGCATGGTTGTCACCGGCGACCGCACGCAGGTCGATCTGCCGAAGGGCACCGCCTCGGGCCTCGCCGATGCCGAGCGAATCCTGAAGGGCGTGAAAGGGGTTAGCTTCAACTACTTCACCGCGAAGGACGTCGTCCGCCACCCGCTTGTGGCCCGCATCATCGAAGCCTATGACCGGGACGATGGAGCCGCTGGTTGACATCCTGGCCGAGGACGCGCGCTGGCAGGCGTTCGGACTTGACGAGATGGCCGAGACGGCGGCCCGCGCGGTGCTTGACGATCAGGCCCTGTCCGGCACCGGCTTTCTCGTCAGTCTGCTCGGCTGTTCCGATACCCGCATCGCGGCGCTCAACGCCGATTTCCGCGGCAAGCCGCAGCCGACCAACGTGCTGTCCTGGCCGTCCGAGGAACGCGGTGCGGACCGCGACGGCGGCAGGCCCGACCGGCCGCTGCCGGGTGCCGCGGAAATGCCGGAAGAACTCGGCGACATCGCCATCGCCTGGGAAACCTGTGAGCGGGAAGCCGCCGAGCAGGGCCGGCCGATGGGCGATCACGTCATGCACCTTCTGGTGCACGGACTGCTGCATCTGCTTGGGTATGACCATCTGCGCGACGGCGATGCGGCACTGATGGAGGCCGCGGAAATCCGCATACTTGCCAAACTGGGTCTGGCAAACCCATATGAGTGAACCGGCGCGGCAGCCGCGGCGGGGAGATTTGGAAAGGATCAATGGGCGACAGCTTGGACGGGTCTACCGTGGCGCAGGAGGCGCCCGACCCATCGGACAGTAGCGGGCAGCGCGGCTTCTTCGGCCGGATCATCGATGCCCTATCCCCTTCGGAAAGCGACGGTGAAGACGTGGACCCCCCGGCCGCCGGCGCATCGCAGCCGGCTCCGGCTGCGACACCCCCCGGGATCGGCAATCTGCGCCGGATGCGGGTGGAGGACGTGGCGATCCCGAAGGCGGAAATCGCCGCCGTCCCGGCGAGCGCCACGCTTGACGAACTGGTGGCGACGTTCCGCGAAAGCGGCTTTTCTCGCCTGCCGGTCTTCAAGGGCACGCTGGACAGCCCGATCGGGCTGATCCACCTCAAGGACCTCGCGCTTCAGCAGGCGTTCTCCGACCCGAAGCCGCGCTTCAACCTAAGGAAGATGCTGCGGCCCCTGCTTTATGCGCCGCCGTCCATGCCGATCGGGGTGCTGTTGCAGAAGATGCAGACCGACCGCATCCACATGGCTTTGGTCATCGACGAATACGGCGGCGTGGATGGGCTGGTGACGCTCGAGGATCTGGTCGAGACCGTGATCGGAGAGATCGAGGACGAACACGACACCTCGGAAGACGGACTTTGGAGCGAGGAAAAGCCCGGGCAATACATCGTCCAGGCGCGCGCCCCGCTCGCCGAGTTCGAGGCCGAGATCGGGATGAAGCTCGCCGCCCCCGAAGAGGATGAGGAAATCGACACCCTGGGCGGTCTGGTCTTCATGCTCGTGGGCCGGGTGCCCGCGCGCGGCGAGGTGATCCCGCATGACAGCGGCGCCGAGTTCGAGGTGGTCGACGCCGATCCCCGCCGGATCAAGCGGCTGAGGGTGCGCCTGCCGCAGGCGAAACCCTGATCATGCGCTTCGGCCTGCGTGCTGCATTCGGGGCGCAGGCCCGCCCGCCCGCGCGGAGGCTTGCGCTTGCCGCGCTTCTTGGCGCCGCGGTGGCCGCAGGCCAGGCGCCGTGGAACCTCTGGGCCGTCGCCCTTCCCGCGCTCGGGCTTCTCACGGCGCTGGTCGCCGCCGAGGCGCGAGCCGCCCGGCGCATCTGGCTCGGCTGGATCGGGGGTGCCGGCTATTTTGCGGCCGCGCTCTTCTGGATCGTCGAGCCCTTCCTGATCGACGTCGCGCGCCACGGCTGGATGGCGCCCTTCGCGCTTTTCCTCATGGCCTTCGGAATGGCGCTGTTCTGGGCATTGGCCGCGGTGATCGCAGGGCTGGGCCGCGGTTCGGGCACGCGCGCGCTCGGCTTCGCGCTGGGCCTCGCCGCGACGGACCTCCTGCGCGGCTACATCTTCACCGGCTTCCCCTGGGCGCTGGTCGGTCACATCTGGATCGGCACGCCGGTCATGCAGGCCGCGGCCTGGATCGGCCCCGTCGGCCTGACTGCGCTGACCACGCTGGCCGCGGCGCTGCCGTTCCTCGGCCGCAGCCTTGCAATGCGCGCGGGCCTTGCCGCTGCGGCGGTGCTGGCGCTCGGAATGGTCTGGATCGCGGGCGCAGCCCGGCTTGCCGCGCCCGAGCCTGCGCGCGATCCGGCGATCCGCGTGCGGCTTGTCCAGCCTGACGCCGATCAGCGGCTGAAGTGGCAGGGCGACATGTGGCAGGTGTTTCTCGACCGCCTTCTGCTGGCCAGCGCCGAGCCCGCGGAAAAGCCGCTCGATCTCATCGTCTGGCCGGAAACCGCCGTGCCGTTCCTGCTCGAACGGTCCGGCCCCTTCTTCGAGGGCGAACTGGCGGTTGCGGCGCGGGGCGTTCCCGTCGCCACCGGCATCCAGCGGTCGGAAGGTGCGCGCTATTTCAACAGCCTCGCCGTGGTCGACGGCAGCGGCAAGGTCGGCCCGGTCTACGACAAGTGGCACCTCGTCCCCTTCGGGGAATACGTTCCGGTGGCCGAGCTTGCCGCCCGGTTCGGGTTTGCCGCCTTCGCCGCGCAGGAAGGCTACGGCTACACCGCCGGCCCCGGCGCGCGGGTTCTCGACCTCGGCCGCGCGGGGAAGGTCCTGCCGCTGATCTGCTACGAGGCGGTGTTTCCGCAGGACCTGAACGCGGCGCCGGAGCGTGCCGACTGGATTCTCCAGATCACCAACGATGGCTGGTTCGGCCGGGCCGCCGGCCCCTACCAGCACCTCGCCCAGGCGAAGCTGCGGGCCGTCGAACAGGGTTTGCCGCTCCTGCGCGCGGCCAACACCGGTGTGACGGCGGTGATCGACGCGAAGGGACGCGTGCGGCAATCGCTTCCCCTCGGGGCGGAAGGCTGGTTCGATAGCGACGTGCCGCCGGCGCTTCCCCCCACGCTCTACGCCCGCACGGGCGACCTTCCGGCAACAATCGCCCTCGCGGTGGCGATATTGGCGCTTGGCCTCACGCGCAGGCGACAATCGCATTGACCGCGCAGCCTCACGCGGCTAGGCAGTCGACGAACCGCCACAACGGCTTCCTGGCGTGGCGGGGATAACCCAATGGAGCGCTTTTCATGGCCCGTCTGAACTATACATTCACTTCCGAAAGCGTTTCGGAAGGGCACCCCGACAAGGTGTGCGACCGCATTTCCGATGCCGTTCTCGATGCCTTCCTGACCGAGGATCCCCATTCGCGCGTCGCCTGCGAGACCTTCGCCACGACCGACCGCGTCGTCGTCGGCGGCGAGGTGCGCGGCCCCGGCGCCGTCATCCAGCGCGTCGAGGAGATCGTCCGCGCCTGCGTCAAGGACATCGGCTACGAGCAGGAGGGCTTCCACTGGGCCAACCTGAAGGTCAACAGCTACCTGCACGCGCAGTCGGCCGACATCGCCCAGGGCGTCGACGCCAGCGGCGAGAAGGACGAGGGAGCGGGCGACCAGGGGATCATGTTCGGCTATGCCGTGGACGAGACGCCTGAGCTGATGCCGGCGCCGATCCTCTACGCCCACGCGATCCTCCGCCGCCTCGCCGAGGTGCGCAAGAACCATAGCGAGCCGGCGCTCGGCCCCGACGCGAAGTCGCAGCTCTCGATCCGCTACGAGGGCGGCAAGCCGGTCGAGGTCACCTCGCTGGTGCTCTCGACGCAGCACCTTGTCCCCGAACTGTCCTCGGCCGACGTGCGCGCCATCACCGAGCCCTATATCCGCGAGGTCCTGCCCGAGGGCTGGCTTACCCCGAGGACCGAGTGGCACGTCAACCCCACCGGCAAGTTCGTCATCGGCGGGCCGGACGGGGATGCCGGCCTGACCGGGCGCAAGATCATCGTCGACACCTACGGCGGCGCCGCGCCGCACGGCGGCGGCGCGTTTTCCGGCAAGGACCCGACCAAGGTCGACCGTTCGGCCGCCTATGCCGCGCGCTATCTGGCCAAGAACGTGGTGGCCGCGGGCCTTGCCCGGCGCTGCACGCTGCAGCTTTCCTACGCGATCGGCGTGGCCCGGCCGCTGTCGATCTACGTCGACACCCACGGAACCGGCACCGTCGCCGAAGAGGCGATCGAGGCCGCGGTGGGCCGGGTCATGGACCTGACGCCGCGCGGCATCCGCACCCATCTCGGTCTCAACCGCCCGATCTACCAGCGCACCGCCGCCTATGGCCATTTCGGCCGCAAGCCCGATGCGGATGGCGGTTTCAGCTGGGAAAAGACCGATCTGGTCGAGGCGCTGAGGAAGGCGGTCTGATCCATCCGACGCCCGCCGGGGCGCGGGATTTCCTGCCGGGCGGCAGCAAGCGGTGTGCCGATGCGGATGCTGATCCTGTCGATGCTTTTCGCCCTTCTCGGCGCGGGTGATGCCGCGGCCGAGGCGGACGCATCCCTCGCGTCGAAGTTCCGCGCCGAGGGCGCGGTGCTTGTCTACGACACCGAGCATGTCGGCGAGGATGGCGAGATCACACCCGACGATATCGACGGATTGCAGGCGGCCTTGCGCAAGAACCCCGGTGTGGCGACGCTGAGGCTGAACAGCGCCGGCGGCAGCATCTGGGCCGCCGAGGACATGTCGCGGATCGTGACCGACTTCGACCTCGACACCGAGGTCGACGGCGAATGCTCGTCCTCCTGCGTCACGATCTTCCTGGGGGGCAAGGCGCGGTCGATGACCCGCGGGTCGCGGCTCGGTCTCCATTCCCGCTGGTGGGCGGCCGAAGACGTCCAGAACTACTATGAACGCAACAAGGTCGAAGAGCACTGGGATACGCCTTTCGAGTTCGGTGCCTGGATCTACGAGGACACCCAGGCGGAAGTCTACGAGGCGATCTCCTTCGTGGTCTCGCGCGGGGTCGATCCCGCCTTCGCGATCGAGATGCACGCCCCGCGCGACGCGATGTGGTATCCCGGCCGGGCGGAACTCGAGAAGGCGGGTGTCCTGCGGCCGTGACCGCGACCTGCGGGCGCCGGGCTTGACGCGGGCGAAACCGCCCGGCTAGACGCCCGGGGATCAGGCGAGCCAGGAATCCGATGACCGACGAGACGAGCCCCCGGCCCGAATGGCGCAATTTCTACGGCCGCATCCACGGCAAGACGCTGCGCAAGAGCCAGAAGAGCTATCTGGCCGAAGATCTCGGCGCGCTGCGGCCCGCTGGCATCACCCCGGCCGACAATCCCGGGCGCCGCCCGATCGACCCGGCCACGATCTTCGGCGACGCCCGGCCGCTCTGGCTGGAGATCGGCTTTGGCGGGGGCGAGCATCTGGTTCACATGGCGGCGCGCTATCCGGAGGTGGGCATCATCGGCGCCGAGCCCTTCATCAACGGGGTTGCCATGCTTCTGGGCAAGATCCGTGCCGCGGGGGTGACGAACCTTGCGGTGCATCCCGGCGACGTGCGCGACCTGATGGAGGTGCTGCCGGCGGGATCGGTCGCGAAGGCGTTTCTCAACTATCCCGACCCCTGGCCGAAGCGCCGCCACCACCGCCGGCGCTTCGTGACGCCCGAACACCTGCTGCCGCTGGCGCGCGCGCTGCGGCCGGGGGCGGAACTGCGGGTTGCGACCGACATTCCCGACTACGTGCGCCAGACGCTGGAGGAGGTGCCGGCGGCCGGCTTCGCGCTGGTGAGCGAAGGCGGCGTGCCCTGGGACGACTGGCTTTCCACCCGCTACGAGCAGAAGGCGCTGCGCGAGGGTCGGGTGCCCCATTACCTGACGTTCCGCAGGCTCTGACCGCAGAAGCCTCCGGCGGGGGTATTTTCGCAACGAAGAAGCGGCGGGGGCATGGACCGGACCCGGGGGCTGCGCTATCAGCGGGGCGGTTTTGCGAGAGGGAGCGATCATGTCCGGCCACGGGGAGCCCATTGCGATGACTGCCACCCGGTCCGGGCCGCTGACGGGCCGCGCCGAGGTGCCGGGCGACAAGTCGATCAGCCACCGGGCGCTGATCCTCGGCGCGCTCGCGGTGGGCGAGACGAAGGTCACCGGCCTTCTCGAGGGGCAGGACGTGCTCGATACCGCCAGCGCGATGCGCGCCTTCGGGGCCGAGGTGATCCAGCATGGGCCGGGGAGCTGGTCTGTGCATGGCGTGGGTGTCGGGGGCTTTTCCGAGCCGGCCGATGTGATCGACTGCGGCAATTCAGGGACCGGCGTCAGGCTCATCATGGGCTGCATGGCGACGAGCCCGATCACCGCGACATTCACGGGCGACGCGTCGTTGCGGAAGCGGCCGATGGGGCGGGTGACCGATCCGCTCGCGCTTTTCGGCGCGCGGGCCTGGGGGCGCAGCGGCGGGCGGCTGCCGATGACCCTCGTCGGGGCGGCCGATCCGGTGCCCGTGCGCTACACCGTGCCGGTGCCCTCGGCGCAGGTGAAGTCGGCGGTGCTGCTGGCGGGGCTGAACGCCCCCGGCCAGACCGTGGTGATCGAGAGGGAGCCGACGCGCGACCATTCCGAACGGATGCTGCGCGGGTTCGGGGCGGAGCTGGCGGTGGAGGACGGGCCGGAGGGGCGTGTCATCATCCTGACCGGCCAGCCGGAGTTGCGCCCGCAGACCGTGGCGGTGCCGCGCGACCCGTCCTCCGCCGCCTTCCCGGTCTCAGCCGCGCTGATCGTCGAAGGCTCGGACATCCTCGTGCCGGGCGTCAGCCAGAACCCGACGCGCAACGGGCTTTACCTCACGCTCGTCGAGATGGGCGCCGACATCGCGTTCCAGAACCCGCGCGAAGAGGGGGGCGAGCCGGTGGCCGATCTCAGGGTCCGGGCATCTAGCCTGAAGGGGATCGAGGTGCCGGAGGAACGGGCCGCCAGCATGATCGACGAATATCCGGTCCTGTCCGTCGTCGCCGCCTTTGCCGAGGGAACGACCGTGATGCGTGGCGTCCGGGAACTGCGGGTCAAGGAGAGCGACCGGATCGACGCGATGGCGCGCGGGCTGGAGGCCTGCGGTGTGCGCGTCGAGGAGGAGGAGGACGTGCTGATCGTTCACGGGATGGGGCCGGGCGGCGTTCCCGGGGGCGCGACCTGCCGCACCCACCTCGACCACCGGATCGCCATGAGCTTCCTCGTGCTCGGCCTGGCATCGCAGCGGCCCGTCACGGTCGACGACGGCAGCCCGATTGCCACCTCGTTCCCGGTCTTCGAGCGGCTTATGGCGGGGCTCGGCGCCGACATCGCGCGGACGGCGCCGTGATCTTCACGGTGGCGATCGACGGGCCGGCGGCGGCGGGGAAGGGGACGATCTCGCGCGCCGTGGCAGAGCGGTTTGGGTTTGCCCATCTCGACACCGGGCTTCTCTATCGCGCGGTGGGCGCCAAGGCCGGCGATCCGGTGGCGGCGGCGCGGGGCCTGACCGAGGCCGATCTGGGGCGCGGCGACCTCAGGACACTCGCGGCCGGGCAGGCCGCGAGCCGCGTCGCGGTCATCCCCGAGGTGCGCGCCGCACTTCTCGACTTCCAGCGCCGCTTCGCCCGGCGCGAGGGGGGCGCGGTTCTGGACGGCCGCGACATCGGCACCGTGATCTGCCCAGAGGCGGAGGTGAAGCTCTACGTCACCGCCAGCCCCGAGGTCCGCGCCTATCGCCGCTGGCTGGAAGTGGGCGGCGACGAGGCGCAGGTTCTGGCCGAGGTCATTGAACGCGACCGACGGGATGCGGAGCGGGCGACCGCGCCGCTCAGGCCGGCGGCCGATGCGCTCTTGCTTGACACGACGGAACTGACTATAGAGGCGGCCGTCCATAAGGCGATCGCAGCCATAGAACAACGGATCGGGCAGGGTCGGGCGTGAAGCACCGGCCCTTTGTCGTTGTCCGGGGCAATGGCCGGATGGGCGTGCAACGAAAGACCGGCGGAGCCAACCGCATGGCCTGTGAAACACCGTGAAAAGGAAACTGAAAACGCATGTGCGCTAAAGCCACGATGGAGGAATTCGAAGCCCTCCTCAAGGAAAGCTTCGAAATCGACACGCCCGACGAAGGGTCTGTCGTCAAGGGCAAGGTCATCGCCATCGAGGCGGGCCAGGCCATCATCGACGTCGGCTACAAGATGGAAGGCCGCGTCGACCTTAAGGAATTCGCAAATCCCGGCGAGACGCCCGACATCTCGGTCGGTGACGAGGTCGAGGTCTATCTCGACCGGGTCGAGAACGTTCGTGGCGAGGCCGTGCTGTCGCGCGAGAAGGCGCGGCGCGAAGAGGCCTGGGATCGCCTCGAAAAGGCCTATGCCAGCGAAGAGCGCGTCGACGGCGCCATCTTCGGCCGCGTCAAGGGCGGCTTCACCGTCGATCTCGGCGGCGCCGTGGCCTTCCTGCCGGGCAGCCAGGTCGATGTGCGTCCGGTGCGCGACGCCGGCCCGCTCATGGGCCTCAAGCAGCCGTTCCAGATCCTCAAGATGGATCGCCGCCGCGGCAACATCGTGGTGTCGCGCCGCGCCATCCTCGAGGAATCCCGCGCCGAACAGCGCGCCGAGGTCATCGGCAACCTCTACGAGGGCCAGGTGGTCGACGGCGTGGTCAAGAACATCACCGAATACGGTGCCTTCGTTGACCTTGGCGGTGTCGACGGCCTGCTGCACGTCACCGACATGGCGTGGCGCCGCGTGAACCATCCTTCGGAAATCCTGAACATCGGCGAGACCGTGAAGGTCCAGGTGATCAAGATCAACAAGGAAACCCACCGCATCTCGCTCGGCATGAAGCAGCTTCAGTCCGACCCGTGGGATTCGGTCGAGGCGAAGTTCCCGCTCGGCTCGGTCCACAAGGGCCGCGTCACCAACATCACCGACTACGGCGCCTTCGTGGAGCTGGAGCCGGGGGTCGAGGGTCTGGTCCACGTTTCGGAAATGTCCTGGACCAAGAAGAACGTCCATCCCGGCAAGATCGTCTCGACCAGCCAGGAAGTCGACGTCATGGTGCTGGAGATCGACCAGTCCAAGCGCCGCGTGTCGCTGGGCCTCAAGCAGACGATGCGCAACCCGTGGGAGGTCTTCGCCGAGACCCACCCGGTCGGCACCGTCATCGAGGGCGAGGTCAAGAACATCACCGAGTTCGGTCTGTTCGTCGGCCTCGACAACGACATCGACGGCATGGTGCACCTCTCGGACCTGAGCTGGGACAAGCGCGGCGAAGAAGCGATCCAGTCCTACCGCAAGGGCGACGTGGTCAAGGCCGTCGTCACCGAGGTCGATGTCGAGAAGGAGCGTATCTCGCTCTCGATCAAGGGGCTCGACGCCGACACCTTCTCGGATGCGGTCGACGGCGTGAAGCGCGGCTCGGTCATCACCGTGACCGTGACGGCGATCGAGGACGGCGGCATCGAGGTCGACTACAACGGCATGAAGAGCTTCATCCGCCGCTCCGACCTCGCCCGCGACCGGGCCGACCAGCGGCCCGAGCGGTTCCAGGTGGGTGACCATGTGGACGTGCGCGTGACCAACGTCGATTCGAAGACCCGCAAGCTGGGCCTGTCGATCAAGGCGCGCGAGATCGCCGAAGAGAAGGAAGCCGTGGAGCAGTACGGCTCGTCCGACTCGGGCGCCTCGCTCGGCGACATCCTCGGCGCCGCGCTCAAGGGCACCAACCGCTGAGGCCACCCGACACGGCATCGCACGGCCCCGCCCAGGCGGGGCCGTTTGCGTTTGCCGAATCGGCCCCGACGGGATCGCGGTGCGGGGGCTCCAAGGCCACGACGGTGCCGGATGCTGCGCCGCAGTGTCGCCCGAAGCGTGCAAAGGTGGTTCCGGAATCCGTGCTGTCACCCGGAATTCGTTGCCTTTCCAATGGCTTTCCTGTTTCTCGCCGGGCCGATTGCGCCTATAGTCGGCGCACACAAGAAAGCGGTCGTCATCCGGGGACGGCACGCACAGGGGGGCTCCGAATGATCCGGTCCGAACTCATCCAGAAGATCGCCGACGAGAATCCGCAT
>JAUQYB010000031.1 GCA_030837825.1 Albidovulum sp. | reverse complement strand
CTTCGAGAACCCGCACCGCCCGCGCATCTCCTCCTCCCGCCCCTTCGATGCCGAGGGGCTGGCGACCGCGCCGCGCGACATCGTCCGCGACGGCGTGCTGAAAAGCTGGACGCTCGATCTCGGCACGGCTCGCAAGCTCGGACTGAAATCCACGGCCTCGGCGACGCGCGGCCCCTCTTCGCCGCCCGCCCCCTCGATCTCCAACATCGCGCTGACCCAGGGCGACCGGAGCCGCGAGCAGCTTCTGGAAGAGATGGGAACCGGGCTTCTGGTCACCGCGATGATCGGCTCCTCGATCAACCCGACGACGGGGGACTATTCCCGCGGTGCCTCCGGCTTTTGGGCCGAGAACGGCCGGATCACCCATCCGGTCAACGAATGCACGCTGGCGGGCAACCTGCGCGACATGCTGATGCGGATCACGCCGGCGAACGACGCGCGGGCGCATCTGTCGCATGTCGTGCCCTCGCTTCTGGTCGAGGGCCTGACCCTTGCCGGCGAATGACCTCGAGCTTCTGACCGGGGCGGCACGGGCGGCCGGCGAGATCGCCCTGCGCTACTGGCGCAAGCGCCCCGAAAGCTGGGACAAGCCCGGTGGCGCCGGGCCGGTGACCGAGGCCGATCTTGCCGTCAACGGCATGCTTCATGCCGATCTGGGCGCGGCCCGGCCCGACTACGGTTGGCTGTCGGAGGAAACCCCCGACGATGCCGCCCGTCTCGGCCGCGGGCGCAGCTTCATCGTCGATCCGATCGACGGCACCCGCGCCTTCATCGACGGCGACGAAAGCTTCGCCCACTCGCTCGCCGTCGCCGAGGCGGGGCGGATCATTGCGGCCGTCGTCTACCTGCCGGCGAAGGACGCGCTCTATGCCGCGACCGAGACCGGCGAGGCCACGCTGAACGGCCAGCCGATCCGCGCCTCCGCCCGGACCGAGGCGGAGCGCGCCACGCTTCTCGCCTCCCGGCCGAACCTTGCGCCCGAACACTGGAAAGACGGCACCCCGCCGCCCTTCCGGCGCGAGTTCCGCGCCTCGCTCGCCTGGCGGCTCTGCCTCGTGGCCGAGGGTCGCTTCGACGCCATGCTGTCGCTCCGCCCGACCTGGGAATGGGACATCGCCGCGGGCGACCTGATCGCCCGCCGGGCCGGGGCCCGGGTGACCGACCGCATGGGCGACGCCATCGCCTACAACGCGGCCGAACCCCTGGCGCAAGGTATCATCGCCGCGCCCGAACCGCTCTGGAGGGCAATCCGCGGGGCGCTGGCCTAGGGATTTCCCGGCGGAACGAACAGCTCCGCCGAGGCACGCAGGGCCTCCACATGGTCCACCCGGGCATAGCCCGCCAGCGCCTCGCGGCGTTCGTCGGTGATGACGGGCATGTCCTCCCACGGCCAGGTGACAAGCCAGACCCGCGCCTGCGGGTCCCGCCGCAACGCCTCCGCATAGTCGCCGAAGACAAACCGCGCGGCGGGAAGATAGTAGAATAACGGCGCCTCTTCCCACCGCTTGTCGAGCACGAAGACCAGGTCATCCGGCCGGTAGCTGGCCTGCATTCCGGCCACGAGCGCCTTGTGGTCGCGCGGGCTTCCGGGCCTGGCGAAGGACCAGGGCAGGCTCGCCGCGAAAAGGCCGATCAGCGCCGCCGCAACAACATGGCGCGGCCATGAAAGCGGGATCGCCGTGACCGCCCCGGCAACGAGAACCAGAAGTGCCGGCACGAAGAGAAGGAATGCCCGGTTTGCGAGAATTTCGACCTTCGCCGACAGGACGAAAAGGATCAGCGGCGCGGCGACGCCCACCAGCACCGCCAGAAGACGCGGCCCGGCGGTGGCCTCGCGCCAGCGTGTCAACGCGACCGAACGGGAAAGCACATGGTCCGCCGCACGGCTGAGCGCGGGCAGCCAAAGCGCCAGGACCGGGCCCGCGGCCACGACCAGAAGGGCCGCGTTCCGGTGCAGGGCGATCAGCGCCAGCCAGACCATGACGGCAGCCGCAGCAGCCGCCACGGCAACGGGCAGCCAGCCGGGAAGCGCCGCCCCCGCCGGTGCCGGGCGGGGCGCCAGCGCCGGCGCCCTGATACCACCCGCGACGAGCCCGAGCACCGCGACGAGAAGCGCCGCGGCGACCGGTGCCGACAGGGCCATCGGGGGAATCGCATCGGGGTCGGTGACGAAAAGGAAGCCGAACGAAAGGTATTCGCGCAGGAAGGCAAGGCCGGTCTGCTCCACCGCGCCGGCCCGCGCCCGGTACACCGAATGCAGCAGTTCCGGCGCCGAGATCATCACCGCCAGCATCTGCAGCAGGATCGCCGGATGCATCCCTGCCATTCGCGCGCGGAGCACGTCTGACCAGCGGAAATCACCCCGTGCTGGAAGCACCAGCGTGGCCCAGAGGATCTGGATGCCGAGAAGCGGCCAGACGAATTCGACGCAGGTCGCGGTGGCGGCGACACTCAGCACATAGCCCGCGCCGGTCAGCATGCGGCGGCGCCCGTCATAGACGAAGGCCAGCAGCAGCAGTGTCGAAAGCAGTCCGAGGAAGGCGCCGGGGACATACATTCGCGCCGCCTGGCTCCAGAACACGTGAAATCCGTGCAGCGCCAGAAGCACCGCGGCAAGTGCCCCGGCGGCGCTGCCGAAGACGCGCCGGCCGAGCAGGAAGACCAGCCAGACCGACGCCGCGCCGATCACCGCGCCGGGAAGGCGCAGCGCCCACTCGGAAATTCCGGTGACCTTGGTCCAGGCGAACATCGCCAGATACCAGCCCATCGGATGCGGTTCGTCATGGTAGTGCATCCAGAGCGTATCGGCCCAGGTCAGCCGCGGCGGCGGCACCGAGTGCTCCAGCGGCAGCGGGATGCCGGGCACATAGACCTCGGGATGACTGATGGACCGGAGATCGAGCCCGTAGAGCCGGAGCACCAGCGCCAGCAGCACGGCGGCGACGGCGATTCCCGTCCAGAGCCTTGCGGGCAGGGCATCTGCCTTCGCCATCTTAGCCTTCCCGACCGTGGGGCCGCCGTTCCGGCCCGGTTGCATCCTTTTGGGACAGCACCAGCCCGAGCCGGGGCACCAAGTCAACCACTCGTTGCGGTGCGGCGCCTTGAGGCGCCGGCGGCCATCGCATAGGTTGTCGCCGCATCGGACGCGAAATACGGGAGCCCCACGTGACCCAGCGCCTTCACCTCGTCTTCGGCGGCGAACTTGTCAGCCCGACCAAGACCGTCTTCCGCGATCCATCGGCGATCCATGTCGTCGGCATCTTCCCCGACTATGCCTCGGCCTATTCCGCCTGGAAGGCGGAGGCGCAGCGCACCGTGGACGACGCGCACACGCGCTATTTCATCGCCCATATCCACCGGCTTCGCGACGAGGGCAGCGAAGCCGCGCCGACCGAGGAACTCGGCGGCTGAGCGTTTCAGGACGATGGCCCGTTCGCTCGCCCTCGCGCTCTATCTGCTCGCCGCGGGACGCCGCGGAACCGAGCCTGAGCCGGTGCGCGGCGATCGGCCCGCAGGCACGCTCGTCTGGATGCACATCGGTGCCGGATCGGGGCGCAAGCGGCTTGCGCAGTTGGCGCGGCGGCTTGTCGAACTGCGTCCGGGCCTGTCGTTTCTCGTCACCGCCGAAGGGCCGGCGCCGCCCGATGCGGGGGGATTTCCGGCGGCCACCGTCGCCGACCGCCAGCCGCCCGAACGCACCGCCGCCATTGCTGCCTTCCTTGACCACTGGCGCCCCGACCTCGCCCTTTTTGCGGGGGCGTCGCTGCCGCCCGCGCTTCTGGCCGGGGCGCACGATCGCACCATCCCGCTGGTCCTGGCCGACATCCGCATGACCGCGGCCGATGAACGGGCCCTGAGATGGCGGCGCGCGCTCGCCCGGTCGCTTCTCGGCAGGTTCGCCCGCGTTCTCGCCCAGGATCCCGAAACCGCCGGCCGGCTGCGGGACCTCGGCGGTCGGCAACTGCCCGTCGAGATCGCCGGCCGCATTGAGGAAACGAGCGATCCCCTCCCCGGGAACGAGGCCGAGCGCGCGGCGCTGGCCGCGCTTCTGGCGACGCGGCCGGTCTGGCTCGCCGTTGCCTGCCCCGAGGCCGAGGAAGAGGCCGTGATCGCCGCCCATGCCCGTGCGATGGGACTGGCCCACCGTATGCTGCTGATCCTGGTGCCGGCCGATACCGCGCGGGCGGACGCGCTGGCCGAGCGGATCGGCACGGAAGGCGGGATCGTCGCCCGTCGCTCGCACGAGGAGGAGCCGGACCCAGAGGTCCAGGTGTTCCTTGCCGACGCGGAGTCCGAGCTTGGCCTCTGGTATCGGCTCGCACCCGTCACCTTCATGGGCGGCACGCTGGTGCCGGGCGGCAGCGGAAGAAATCCGTTCGAGCCGGCGGCGCTGGGTTCGGCGATCTTGCACGGTCCCCATCCCGGCCCCTATCCCGAAGCCTATGCGCTTCTGGCCGAGGCACGCGCGGCGCGACTCGTCGCCGGCCCGGACGCGCTGGCCGAAGCGGTCACCGAACTGATCGCGCCCGACCGGGCGGCGCTTCTGGCGCACAACGCCTGGGCGGCATCCTCGGGCGGGGCGGAGGTGACCGATCGCGTCGCCGGGGCGGTTCTCGCGGCGCTGGACGCCCGGCGCGGCGAGGCGGCGGCGTGATGGCGATGGAGCCGCCCGCCTTCTGGTTCAGCCCGCCCGACCGCCCGGCCTGGCCCGCACGGCTCCTGGCGCCGCTCGGGCAGGCCTATGCCCGCGCGACCGCCCGCCGCGTCGCGTCGGGACCGGGCCTCAGGCCCGGCGTGCCGGTGATCTGCATCGGCAATCTCAACGCCGGCGGCACCGGCAAGACCCCCACGGTGATCGCGCTGGCCCAGCGCCTTGCCGCGCGGGGCGTCGAGGCGCATGTCGTCAGCCGCGGGCATGGCGGGCGGCTCGCCGGCCCGGTCAGGGTGGACGAACGGCGCCATACGGCTGCGGATGTCGGCGACGAGCCGCTCCTATTGGCGGGCTTCACCCCGGTCTGGGTCGCCCGCGACCGCGCCGCCGGGGCGATGGCGGCCGTCGCCACCGGGGCGCGGGTGATCCTGATGGACGACGGCTTCCAGAATCCCGCGCTTTTCAAGGACCTCTCGCTGATCGCGGTCGATGCCGCCCGCGGCTTCGGCAATGGTCTCTGCCTTCCGGCCGGCCCGCTGAGGGAACCTGTCGCCGCCGGGCTGCAGCGGGCCGACTTCGTGCTGTCGATCGGCCCGGCCGAAGCCCAGGCGGATTTCGCACGGACCTGGGCCGGCGCGCTGTCCGTCCCGCATCTGACGGGCGCTCTCCGCCCGCTGCCCACCGGCATGGACTGGCAGAACCTGCCGGTCCTCGCCTTCGCCGGGATCGGTCATCCCGAAAAGTTCTTCGCCACGCTCCGCGCGCTTGGCGCCGAGCTGCGCCGCACCGTCGCGCTTGACGATCACCAGCCCTTCACACCCGCGCTTCTCCACCGGCTCGAGACCGACGCGGCGGCCCTCGGCGCCCAGCTTGTCACCACCGAGAAGGACGCCGTCCGCCTCGGGCAGGAGTTCCGCCCCAAGGTGCTGACCGTGCCGGTGCGGCTTGAGCTTGACGACTGGGCGCCGCTCGATGCTGCGCTTTCCCGGCTGGGGCTCTGATCCCGATCAGCCCCCTCAGCCGCCGTTATGCTCGCCGAGTTTCGGCGACGGCCGGTCGAGCGCGAGATCGGCACCCGAGAAGCCGAAGGGCGACCGCACGCCCGGCACCCCTTCCGGCGCGATGCGCAGGCCCCGCGCGACGATCTGCGGATCGGCGAAGACCTCACCCATGTCGTTGATCGGCCCGGCCGGCACCCCGTCGCGCTCGCAGGCCGCCAGCAGGTCGGCCTTGGTGAAGGTCCGGGTGCGCTCGGTGATCCGCGCGGTCAGCACCGCCCGGTTGGCGATGCGGTCGGCATTGGTGAGGTAATCCGGCGCCTCTGCCAGCGCCTCGAGCCCGAGGATGCCGCAGAGCCGCCGGTATTGCCCGTCGTTGCCGGTGGCGATGATGATCCAGCCGTCGGCGCAGTCGAAGACCGAATAGGGCACGATGTTGGGATGCGCATTGCCCATCCGCATCGGCGCCGTGCCGGAGGCAAGGTAGTTCATCGCCTGGTTGGCCATGATCGAGGTCGCCACGTCGAAGAGCGCCATGTCGATGTGCTGCCCCTCGCCCGTCCGCGCCCGCTGATAGATCGCGGCGAGGATCGCGGTCGTCGCATAGATGCCCGTGAACACGTCGGTCACCGCCACGCCCACCTTCTGCGGCTGGCCGTCGGGCTCCCCGGTCACGCTCATCAGCCCCGACATGCCCTGGATGATGTAGTCGTAGCCTGCCCGGTGGGCATAGGGCCCGTCCTGGCCGAAGCCGGTGATCGAACAGTAGACGAGCCGCGGGTTGATCTGGTGAAGGCTGTCGTAGTCCAGCCGGTATTTCGCCAGCCCGCCCACCTTGAAATTCTCGATCAGGACATCGGCGTCCTTCACCAGGCCGCGAACGAAGTCCTGCCCCTCGGGGCTGCGGAAATCGGCCGTCACCGATTTCTTGCCCCGGTTGCAGGCGTGGAAATAGGCGGCCGACCGGTCGCCATCGCGCTCGATGAAGGGCGGTCCCCAGCGGCGCGTGTCGTCGCCCTCCGGCGCCTCCACCTTGATCACCTCGGCGCCCAGATCGGCCAGCGTCTGCCCGGCCCAGGGACCGGCAAGGATGCGGGCAAGCTCGACGACCTTCAGCCCGGACAGCGGCGTCATGGTGTCAGTTCGCCAGCTTTGCTTCGAGAATCTTGGCGAATTCCTCGTAGCCCATCTCGCCCGAGAACTTCTCGCCGTTGATGATGAAGCTCGGCGTGCCTGAAATGTCGTCCTTGGTGGCGTTGGCCTGATAGGCCGCAACCATCGCCTTGGCCTTCTCGTTGTCGTTCAGGCAGGCGTCGAGCGCCTCTTTCGACATCCCGGCCTTCAGCCCGATCTTGCGCAGATTCTCGGCGATCGTCGCGGCCTGGCCGTCGCCGATCCACGCCTCCTGCGTGTCATAGATCATGTCCGAGACCGGGAAGTATTTCTCCGGCCCGGCACAGCGCGCCACCATCGCGGCCCAAAGGCCGAACTTGTCGAAATAGACCTCGCGATAGACGAACTTCACCTTGCCGGTGTCGATGTAGTTCTTCTTCAACTGGTCGAAAACCGCGTCATGGAAATTCGCGCAGTGCGGACAGGTGAACGAGGCGTATTCGATCACCTCGACCGGCGCGTCGAGCTTGCCGAGGATCATGTCGGGCACGGTCGCCACCTCGGACGAAACGGTTGCCTCCTGCGCCTCGGCGGCAGTGGTGAGCGACGGCGGCAGCGACGCGGTGGTGCGCGTCATCCAGAGCGCGCCGCCGGCGACAGCAACTGCCAGCGCGCCGGCAAGGATCGGGGTCTTCGACATGGGATCAGCCTCTCTTCTGTCCGGGGCGAGACAACACTTTTTCGCCCAAAGCTTCAAGCGCCGCGCGAAGGGCAGGGTCATGCACCTCTCCCGACAGCGCGGAAGCCTCGCGCCGGATGGCGGGATCGGCGGCGCGCGGCGCAGGCTTCGGGGCCGGCGCGAAGGCCACCTGCCCCTCGGCAAACCCGGTGGATGCGGTCTGCGTCACCGCCACCCGGGAAATCGCGGCGTAGCCGTAGCAGGCGTTCACGCGCTCGCGAATCTTCGGCAGTTGCATCTGCACCACCGGCGCGGCGGAGCCCGTTGTCAGCAGCGTCAGCGTCGCGCCAAGGCCCTCGCGGCCGTAGCCGATCTTCACCGGCAGCGCGATCGCGGCGATCTCGGCACCCACCACCTCGGCCCAGTGGGTCAGGAGGCGCGAGACCGCAAAGCCACGGGATTCGCCAGCCGCGCGGATGCGGTCCCTCAGAAGACCCGCTGC
Source organism: Albidovulum sp. (assembly GCA_030837825.1). Lineage (GTDB taxonomy): Bacteria > Pseudomonadota > Alphaproteobacteria > Rhodobacterales > Rhodobacteraceae > Albidovulum. The sequence goes on along the minus strand of JAUQYB010000031.1, from coordinate 5,642 downwards.
GGGCTCGAACCCCCGTCCCCTCCGTTTCGGCTCGGCGCCGTCTTTCCGCATCGCTGTCCTTTTCGGTCGCATCCGCTACATTAGGCGAAGGTCAGGGACTTGCCCACCGGATTGCGGCTGACGGAGGCATAAAGATTGTGTGACGCGACAATCGCCGGGGCGCTGCTCGCCTGGTACGACCGCCATGCGCGCGTCATGCCCTGGCGGGTCGGCCCCGAAAGGCGCAAGGCGGGCGAGCGGCCCGATCCCTACCGCGTCTGGCTGTCGGAGGTGATGCTCCAGCAGACGACGGTGGCGGCGGTGCGCGACCCCTTCCGCCGCTTCACCGAGCGCTGGCCCGACGTTACGGCGCTCGCGGCGGCAGAGGACGGCGAGGTGATGGCGGAATGGGCCGGGCTTGGCTACTACGCCCGGGCAAGGAACCTCCTGAAATGCGCCCGCGCGGTTGCTGCAAGCGGCGGGCGCTTTCCCGAAACGCGCGAGGCGCTCCTTCCTCTGCCCGGCATCGGCCGCTATACCGCCGCCGCGGTCGCCGCCATCGCCTTCGACGAACCCGCAACGGTGGTGGACGGCAACGTGGAACGCGTCCTGGCCCGGCTCTTCGCGGTCAGGGCGCCCTTGCCCGCGGCCAGGCCCGAGCTTTTCGACCTTGCCGCGCGGATCACGCCGGCGGTGAGGCCCGGCGATTTCGCGCAGGCCATGATGGATCTGGGTGCGACCATCTGCACGCCCCGGAACCCGGCCTGCGGCCTCTGTCCGCTGCGGCCCGCCTGCGCCGCCCGGGCCGACGGCATCGCCGCCGACCTGCCGCTGAAGGCGCCGAAGCCGGAAAAGCCCACAAGGCGAGGGATCGCCTTCGTGGGTCTGCGCAAGGACGGCGCGGTCCTTCTCGAACGGCGACCGGACCGGGGCCTGCTGGGTGGAATGCTCGGCTGGCCGGGTAGCGATTGGGCTGAAACAGAGCCTGTTTCCGCGCCGCCCGCCGCCGGCGCGTGGCAGGAGATCCCCGGTGAGGTCCGCCATACCTTCACCCATTTCCATCTCAGGCTCTCGGTCATGACCGCCCGCCTTCCCCTCGACACCAGGCCTCGCCGGGGCGATTTCCTGCCCCGCGCGGCCTTCCGCCCGGCAAGCATGCCTACGGTGATGCGCAAGATCCATGACCTCGCGTCGGCAGCTTTCGCGGAGGATTGAGCCCGCTGCCCCCGCGGCGCTAGTCTTGCGGCGCGACACCGGGAAGGATCAGCCATGTCCGCCACCCCCGCGACGAAAGACATCTCCCGGCTGGCGGCGGCCCTGCCGTTCTGGCTGTCGCTGATCATGGTTCCCCTTGCGCTCATCGGCGCGACACGAGGGGGCTGGACGGTCTTCATCCTGCCCGTCTACGGCTGGATCGTCACCTCGATCCTCGACGCCATCGCCGGGCTCGATCGCGAAAACGCCGATCCCGGCACGCCCGAGGACAGGCTGTTCTGGTATCGCCTCATCACGCTCGTCTGGTTCCCGATCCAGGCAGGGCTGCTCTACGGCCTGATCTGGTACGTGACGCGCGCAGGCCACCTCGACACCTGGGAAAGGATCATCCTCTTCTTCGGCCTGGGCGTCATCACCGGCTCGGTCGGCATCACCTATGCGCACGAGCTCATGCACCAGAAGACCCGCCTGGAACGCTGGCTCGGCGACCTTCTTCTCGCCAGCGTGCTCTACAGCCATTTCCGCACCGAACACCTGCTGGTCCACCACCGCCATGTCGGCACGCCGCGCGATGCGGTGACGGCGCGCTACAACGAGGGCTTCCACCGGATGTTCCTGAGGGTGCTGGCCCACGGCCCGGGTTCGGCCTGGCGGGCCGAAGGGCAGATGCTGGCGCGGGCGGGGCGCGGCCGGTTCCACCCCTCGAACCCGTTCTGGCGCTACGGCGCGCTGCAGCTTCTCGCGCTCGGTCTCGCCTTCCTCCTCGGCGGCTGGGCGGGGCTCGGCCTCTTCCTCTGGCAGGCCTTCGTGGCGATCTGGCAGCTGGAACTTGTCAACTACGTCGAACACTACGGCCTGACCCGCCGCCATCTTGGCGACGGCCACTACGAACACGTCCTGCCGCGGCATTCCTGGAACGCCGACCACCGGGTGACGAACTGGCTGCTGATCAACCTCCAGCGCCATTCCGACCACCATTTCAAGCCCGACCGCCGGTTTCCGCTCTTGCAGACCTACGACGCCGTCGAGGCGCCGCAACTGCCCTTCGGCTATCCGGCCATGACCGCGCTGGCGATGATCCCGCCGCTCTGGCGCCGGCGAATGAACCCGAGGGTGCGCGAATGGCGCCGGCAGCACTACCCCGACATCACCGACTGGTCCGGCTACAACCACGGCACCCTGCCGATGCCGAAGGGCGCAAGCTGAACGCCGATAAAAAATCCCCGCCGGGGGTGCAATCCGGCGGGGACAGTTCGTGCCGTGGTTCAGGCCACAGGCACCGGCGGTAACCCTTGAATTCAGTGAGGACGGCCGTCCTCCATCTCGGCACGGATCTGCTGTCGCAGCACGTCGATCGGCACCAGCTTGCCGTCGCGCCGGAAGTGCCAGTAGGTCCAGCCGTTGCACGAGGGGGCGCCTTCGAGATGCGCGCCGACCTGATGGATTGAGCCCTTCACGTCGGCACCGATCAGCGTGCCGTCGGCGCGGACCTTGGCGATGCCTCCGCGCGGCGAGACCAGCTCTTCCCCGGGCCGCAGCATTCCCCGCTCGACGACCTGGCCGAAGGGCACGCGCGGCTCGGCGCGCTTCGATGTGGAGGTTTCCAGTGCCGCGCGGTCGAACCTGCGCACCCGTGCGATGCGCCGCTCGGCCGCCGCGCGATAGGCCTCCTCGCGCTCGATCCCGATGAACTCCCGCCCCAGCATCTTGGCCACCGCGCCGGTCGTGCCGGTGCCGAAGAAGGGGTCGAGCACCACGTCGCCGGGGTTCGTCGTCCCGACGAGGATGCGGTGCAGGAGCGCCTCGGGCTTCTGGGTCGGATGGGCCTTGTCGCCCGCCTCGTCCTTCAGCCGCTCGCCTCCGGTGCAAAGCGGAATGACCCAGTCCGAGCGCATCTGCACACCCTCGTTCAGCGCCTTGAGCGCCTCGTAGTTGAAGGTGTATTTCCCGCCTTCGGATTTCGAGGCCCAGATCAGCGTCTCATGCGCGTTGGTCAGCCGCTTGCCGCGGAAGTTCGGCATCGGGTTCGACTTGCGCCAGACCACGTCGTTCAGGATCCAGAACCCCTGGTTCTGCAACTCCGTCCCCATGCGGAAGACGTTGTGGTAGGAGCCGATCACCCAGATCGCGCCGTTCGGCTTCAGCAGCCGCCGCGCCGCCGCCAGCCAGTCGCGGGTGAAGCTGTCATAGGCCGCGAAGGAGGCGAACTGGTCCCAGTGGTCATCCACCGCATCGACGCGGGAGTTGTCGGGACGGTGCAGGTCGCCGCGAAGCTGGAGGTTGTAGGGCGGGTCGGCAAAGATCAGATCGACGCTTTCCGCGGGCAGCGACCGCATCACCTCGATGCAGTCGCCGGCAATGATCTGGTTGATGGGAAGCGCTGCCGCCTCCTTCGTCGTGGTCCTGGTCATCGCTGCCTCATCCCCGGCGATTGCTGCCGTGTGGTTGGCATCCAAGATGAGTCAGCGTCGATTCGCCGTCAAATTCTTTTTTGAATCAAGAACTTACAGATTCCTCTTGGCACAAGATGTTGTGCACCGGCCGAAACGAACGCCTATGGTGTGGGGTCGGCCCGAGATTTCTGAGCGCAACGAGATGATCTTTCGTCGGGTATCCGACATTGTGCTCCCAGCCGTAGCCGGGGTGCTGTTGCGCCAAATCCACCATGATGCGGTCGCGCCACACCTTGGCGACGATCGAGGCGGCGGCAATCGAGGCGCAGAGCGCGTCGCCCTTCACGATGGTCTCGGCGCTGATCGCGAGGCCGCGCGGCATTCGGTTGCCGTCGATCAGCACATGGTCGGGCGCGGCGCCAAGCCCGGCGATGGCGCGACACATCGCAAGATGGGTGGCCCTGAGGATGTTGAGCACGTCGATCTCGGCCGCGCTCGCCTCGCCGATGCCCACTTCGGCCACGGCAATGATCGCCGTGAACAGCGCCTGTCTCCGCGCCGGATCGAGCTTCTTGGAATCGTTCAGCCCCGCGGGCACCGCCGCCGGATCGAGCCGCACCGCGGCGGCCACCACCGGGCCGCAGAGCGGCCCGCAGCCCGCCTCGTCCACCCCCACCACGCGCGCAAGGCCACGGGCAAGGGCGGCTTTCTCGAAGGAAAGGTCGGGGCCGCCGGACATGGCGCCACCTTGCGCGAAACCGCCGGATTGGCAAGCGCGGGATGGATGTGAAAGCGGGGCGGATGGCAACCATCCGCCCCGAGGTGCGGCGCGGACATGCCGAGGCCCCGCGCCGTCTGCCCGATCGGTTCAGCGATTTCCGGCGATGCGGAAGCCGTTCTGGCGCAGGCAGCGGGTGCCGTAGACCTTACGGCTGCCCCAGCCCGCGTCGATGTCGAAGGCGCATTCGGCCGGCAGGTCGCGCCGCAGCCCGGCCTCCTTCAGGCAGCGGGCCGAGACGACCTCGCGCCGGCCACCCGCACCGCGGATGGAGATGACGCATTCGGCCGGAATCGCCCGCTGGCCCCAGCGGTCGCCCTGCCAGCCCTGTCCGCGCCAGTCCCTGTCGTTCCAGTTGTCATAGCGGAACTGGTCATGGCGGCGGGTGACCGGCGCGGGTTTCCTCTTGTCCTTGTTCGCATCATGGATGATCGCCCCCACCACGGCCGCGCCGAGAAGGACGGTCAGCAACTGACGGTCCTTGTCGCTCATCGCGGCGGCGGGGGTGGGAAGCACGGTGGCCAACATCAGCGCGGCGGCGGCGAGGCTGGCGGCAAGGCGGCGGAACATCTCGGCTCTCCTTTCCGAGTGACGCGGGCCGGGGTGCAGCCCGCAGGTGTCGTGGGGAAGTCTCATGGATGAAGCCTGCGCGCCCCCCGGCGGGACAGGCAATAACGCCCGCGCGCTAGCCGATAACGGCCCGCCCGGCGCCAGATTGTTATTGCCTAGCCTGGCCGCGCCGGCGCAGGGTGGCGCCATGATCACGCGCCGCATCCTTCCCCTGCTTGCCCTTACCGCCTGCCTCGCCGCCGGTGCGGCCGATGCCGCCTGCCAGGTGCAGTACAAGGCCAAGCGCGACAATCCGCTGAAGCTCGATTTCGGCACCGCCAGCCTGCCCGACGAGGCCTGCGCCTCTGAGGCGGCGGCGGCCGCGGCACTCGCCCCGCGGCTGGCAGACAAGGGCTGGACGCTGCTTGCCATTGTCTCCATTGTTCCTGCGGGCTGAGATCGCCGGGACCAGGGACGTGGCCGAACCCACCAGCCAAGCCGCCGAGGCGCTGCGCGCCGGCAACCGCGTCGTCCTCTGGGGCATCGCGGCGATCGTCGCCATCCTCGCGCTGGCTGCGGTGCTCCTGTTCCTCTCGCTGCCCGACGCCAACGCCTTCAACGCCCGCGTCGAACGCATCTTCGTCGAGAACGACGCGCTGACCACCGGCGACCAGATCAAGCTCCTGGAAATCCTCGCCCAGTCCGGCACCACCTTTTCCGAGGTGCTG
>JAUQYB010000030.1 GCA_030837825.1 Albidovulum sp. | reverse complement strand
CAAGATCAAGGGCGTCAACAAGCGTGACGCGACCGCCGTGCAGCTTGCCGTGGACCCGGTGCCGGGCAAGCTCGAATTCATGGTGGACGGCCAGCGGTCGAGCCTTCTGGTCGAGGAGGCCGACAACATGACCGACCGCCGGCGCGAGAAACTGGCGCGGTTCCGGGCGCAGGGCAAGGTGGTGACGGTGGAGACGATGCCGCTCGACGCGATCTTCGACCGCTATGACGCGCCCGAGGCGATCGACTATTTCAGCCTCGACGTCGAAGGGTCGGAGACGCGGATCCTGCGCGACTTCCCGTTTGACCGCTACCGCTTCCTGTCGATGACGATCGAACGGCCGACGCCGGAACTGAACGATATCCTCTTCCGCAACGGCTATCACTTCGTCAAGAACTCGCTCTACGACACGTTCTACGTGCACGAAAGCAACCCGCGCTTCGCCCTGATCGAGAAACAGCCGTTCGAGCAGTTGCCGCCGAAGCTGTTCTGACCGCGGGCCGACCGCGCCGGGGTCAAACCGGGCCCGAAGCCCGGACCGCATGGGCGCCGGTATCGGCCCGGGGCGGTCAGGGCTTCGTCGGCCGCGCCTCCGGAAGCGCGATCCGCGCCACCTGTTCGGCGATCGGATCGACCGACAGCGGATGGGTGTCTCCGGAATGGTCGGCGGGGTTGCCGATGTCCTGCCAGCGGCCGTTCTTGTAGAGTTCCAGCGACCCGAACCCGGCCTTGTAGCCCATCTTGCGGCTGCCCGGCACCCAGTAACCGAGATAGACGTAGGGCAGCCCGGTGCGCCGGGCGAGGTCGATGTGATCGAGGATGATGTAGGTGCCAAGGCTGTCGCCGGCCTTGTCGGGCTCGTAGAAGCTGTAGACCATGCTCAGCCCGTCGTCGAGAACGTCGGTCAGGCAGACCGCCGTCAGCCGCCGCCGTCCGCCCGGCTCCTCCGGCGGCGCGGAATATTCGATCACCCGGCTTTTCACCGGAGTCTCCTCGATCATCGCGGCGAACTCGAAAATGTCCATGTCGGCCATGCCGCCGTCGGAATGCCGGCTGTCGAGGTAGCGGCGGAACAGCGCATACTGGTCCTCGGTGGCCCAGGGACTGGTGGCGTCGCGGCGCAGATAGGCGTTCTTCTTCAGCGTCCGCCGCTGGCTGCGGCTGGGGACGAAGTCGGCCACCCGGATGCGGGCCGAAAGGCAGGCGGCGCATTCGGCGCAGGAGGGACGGTAAAGCACGTTCTGCGACCGCCGGAAGCCCTGCTTGGACAGCGCATCGTTCAGCCGTTCGGCGTTCTCGCCCTGAAGCGCGGTGAACAGCTTCCGTTCCGACCGCCCCTCGAGATAGGGGCAGGGCTGTGGAGCCGTCACATAGAACTGGGGCGCGATGGGCAGGGTGTGGCGCATGGGCCGGCCGGTGGGGGCGGAAGATCGCTGGTGAAGGTGGTGGTCTGCGCAGACGTTAGCAAGAGCGTCGGACGCCGCCAAGCCTTCTGTTGCCGACAATTCCGCCCAAATCGCCGCCGGAAGGCCCGGCCCAGGGCGCGCCGGGCCGGGCCGGGCGGGGTTGGGCCGGGCCCCGATGCGGGCCCCGGGCGGGCCCGAGGCGGGCCCGAGGCGGGCAGGGGCCCCGCTCAGTTCTGGCCGGGGGTCTGGTCGCCGCCGTGGGTGCTGTCTTCCCGCGCGGCGCGCGCACGTTCCTCCATATACTGGTCGAACTCGGCCTTGTCCTTGCTTTCGCGCAGCCGGCTCAGGAAGGCCTCGAACGCCTCCTGCTCGCGTTCCAGCCGGTCGAGCGTGTCGGCCTTGTAGGCGTCGAAGGCGGTGTTGCCAGAGGACCGGAACCCGTGGCGGTGGCGCCAGGTGCGGGCCATGTCGTGATGGGCGTTGTGCCGGCCGAAGCCGCAGCGGTGCGAGAACATGCGTCTGCTCCAGATCATGTAGCCGAGAAGAAAGAGGCCGAGTGGCCAGAAGACGATGAAGCCGAGCACCGTGGCGACGATCCAGGCGCCCTTGCCGCGCTCGTCGAGCCAGGCTTCGGCGCGGCCGGGCCAGGCGGCGATGGTGGTCATGCGGGTTCCTCCGTGGTTGATGTGAAATGGTTTCACATCAGGCAAGATCGGAACGCGGCCAGCCGCCGTCAAGGGTTGATGTGAAAGATTTTCACATCAGGCGCCAGGCGCCGGTGCCGGCGCCTCGGTGAAGTCGGCCACCGTGGCGCCGGTGATCCTGAGCAGCACTTCCGGCGCGATCGGGAAGATGTGGCGCGGCGTTCCGGCCGCGCCCCAGACAGAAGGGAAGTCCAGAAGCCGCGGGTCGAAATAGGTGGGGACCGGCATCAGGTGGCCCACCGGCGCCACGCCGCCGATGGCAAAGCCGGTCTCGGCGCGCACCAGGTCCGCGTCCGCCTTGCCGAGCCGCTGGCCCGCCACCCGGCTGGCCTTCTCGGGGCTGACGCGGTTGCCGCCGGCGGTGAGGAACAGCACGATGTGGCCGCTGTCCTCGCCGCGGAAGATGATCGACTTGACGATCTGGTCGAGTGCGCAGCCCGCCGCCTCGGCCGCCTGCTGGGCGGTGCGCGTCTCGCCCGGCATCTCGAGAATGTCGGCGGCGGCCCCCGCCGCCGACAGCGCCCCGGCCACCCGCTTCAGGCTCTTGCTCATTGCTGTCTCCCCTCCGGTCGGGCCAGTGAAGCCATGCCGCGGCCGGATGCGCAAGCCGGGATGCGCGCGGGACGACAGGCGGGGGCGATTGACGCGGGCCGGGCCGCCGCTAGTCTCGGCCCATGCGCTTTGCCTCCCGCCTCACCCGCTGCCCGATCCCCTACGAGCCCGCGCGGGCCGCCGACGTCCCGGCGCGCTTCACCGGCCTTGCGCCGGAGCTTCGCGCGCTGCTCGAAGGCGCGGCCGGGTGCAGTCCGTTCCTCTCCGGCCTGATGCAGCGGGAGGCGGACTGGCTGGAAGAGGCGCTCGCCGGCGCCCCCGAGGCCGCGCTCGAGACCGAGCTTGACCGGCTCGGGGCGGTCGGGGGAGCTGAGGCGCTCGGCTCCGAACTCAGGCGCGCCAAGCGGCGGGTGGCGCTCCTCGCCGGCCTCGCCGACCTTGGCGGCGTCTGGCCGCTCGAGGCGGTGACCGGGGCGCTGACGCGGCTGGCCGACCGGGCGGTGGACCTCGCACTCTGCACCCTCGTGGCCGCCGAAATCCGCCGTGGCAAGGTGCCGGGCGCGAGTGACGCGGATGCCGGAACCGCCGCGGGGATCGTGGCGATCGCGATGGGCAAGATGGGCGCGGCGGAGCTGAACTATTCCTCGGACATCGACCTGATCTGCCTCTTCGACGATGCGCGCTACGAGGGGGCGGACGTGGCGGAGGCGCGCGCTGCCTTCATCCGCGTGGTGCGGAAGATGACCGCGCTCCTCTCGGACATGACCGCCGAAGGCTATGTCTTCCGCACCGACCTGCGCCTCCGGCCCGATGCCTCGGTCACGCCGGTCTGCATCTCGATGGCCGCGGCCGAGCAGTATTACGAGGCGCAGGGCCGCACCTGGGAGCGTGCGGCCTATATCAAGGCGCGCGCGGCGGCGGGCGACACCGCAGCGGGCGAACGCTTCCTCGCGGCTCTGACGCCCTTCGTCTGGCGCCGTCACCTCGATTTCGCGGCGATCCAGGATGCGCATGACATGCGGCTCAGGATCCGTGACCACAAGCGGCTGCACGGGCCGATCGCACTCGACGGCCACGACATGAAGCTGGGCGTCGGCGGCATCCGCGAGATCGAGTTCTTCACCCAGACCCGCCAGCTCATCGCCGGCGGGCGCGATCCCGGCCTGCGCCAGCGCGGGACGGTGGAGGCACTCGCCGCCCTTGCGGCGAAGGGCTGGGTGCCGGCGGCGGACGCGGAGGAGCTGACCGCGCTCTACCGCGCCCACCGCGAGGTGGAGCACCGGGTGCAGATGGTGGGCGACGCGCAGACCCATGCGCTGCCCACGCGCCCCGAGGGTTTTGACCGGATCGCCCGGATGTGCGGCGAGGGCGACACGGAGCGGTTCCGTGCCGGTCTTCGGGCACGGCTCGCCCGTGTTGCCGACCTCACCGAAGGCTTCTTCGCCCCCGGCGAGGCGCGGACCGGGCCGGAGATGGACGAGGAGACGCGCGCCGTCGTCGACGGCTGGCGATCCTACCCGGCGCTGCGGTCGCAGCGCGCCGTGGCGATCTTCAAGCGGGTTGAGCCGGAAATCCTTGGTCGGCTGTCCCGCGCCGCCAACCCGGCCGAGGCGCTCCGCCAGTTCGACGGGTTCCTCGCCGGCCTGCCCGCGGGGGTGCAGCTCTTTTCCCTTTTCGACGCCAATCCCCAGTTGATCGACCTGATTGTCGACATCTGCGCCACGGCGCCGGGGCTGGCGCAGTATCTTTCGCACAATGCCGCCGTGCTCGACGCGGTGATCGGCGGCGATTTCTTCGCCGAATGGCCGGGAAGCGGGGTGCTCGCGGCAGAGCTTTCCGCCCGGCTCGCCGCCCTCGGCGACTACGAGGCGCGGCTGAATGCGGCCCGCGTCTGGGCCCGCGAATGGCATTTCCGCATCGGCGTCCATCACCTGCGCGGCCTGATCGACGCCTCGGTGGCGGGGCGCGAATATGCCGGCCTCGCCGGCGCCGTTCTCGCCGCGCTCTGGCCCGTGGTGGTGGCCGAGTTCGCCCGCAAGCACGGGGCGCCGCCGGGACGGGGGGCGGTGGTGCTCGGCATGGGCTCGCTCGGAGCCGAGCGGCTGAACGCCGCCTCCGACCTCGACCTCCTCGTGATCTACGATGCCGCCGGACAGGAAGCGTCCGAAGGCCCGCGGCCGCTCGCCTCCCGCGCCTATTACGCGCGCCTTACCCAGTCGCTGGTGACGGCGCTGACCGCGCCGATGTCGGACGGCAGGCTCTACGAGGTCGACATGCGGCTGCGCCCCTCGGGCCGGCAGGGACCGGTCGCCACCTCGGTCGAGAGCTTCCGCGCCTACCAGATGGACGAGGCCTGGACCTGGGAACACCTGGCGCTGACCCGCGCCCGCCCCGTCGCCGGCGAGGCCGCGCTCGGCGCCGAAGTGGAGGCGATCCGGCTCGAGGTGCTGAAGGCCAAGGGCGGCTCCGGCCGCGTCCTGCCGGATGTGGCGGAGATGCGCGCCCGCATCTTTGCCGCCAAGGCCCCGGACGGCGACTGGGAGGCCAAGACCGGCCCCGGCCGGTTGCAGGACATCGAGCTTCTGGCCCAGTCCTGCGCGCTGCGCACCGCCTCGCCCGTCCGGCGGGTAGAGCCGCAGCTTCGCGCCGGTCTGCGGGCGGGCCTGCTTGCTGCCGCGGACGAGGCGGCGCTTCAGGAGGCCTATCGCTTCCTCTGGCGGCTTCAGGCGGGGGGGCGGCTCCTGACCCCGCGGGCGCTCGACATGGCGGCGATCGGAGAGGGCGGGCGCGCCTTCCTGCTGCGCGAGACCGGCATGTCGGATATCGCCGCGCTGACGTCGCAGCTTTGCCTCCAGACCGGGCGGGCCGCGGGCATCATCGACCGGGCGCTCGGGACAGCGGTGGCCGAGGCGCGGGACACGGACGGCGGAGCATGACGGGATGGGGCGCATGGCGATGGACCTGAAGACGGCCGACCCGAAGGGGCTGGTGCGCGAAAGCTACCGGATCGAGGGGATCACCGGGGGCGAGTGCCGGTCGATCTTCCTCGACTGGGCGCTGAGCCTCGCCCGCGGCACCGATACGTCCGAGGCGTTGCGGACGCTCATCGCCGAATATGCGGCCGATGCGCCCGGCCATCCGATGAACCCGGTGCTGGAGGCAGGGCTTCTGGCGCCCCCGACGCCGGCGCGCCGCGGCGGCCGCATGGGGCGCGCATCGCGACCCGGCGCGCGAAGCTGAGCCGGCGCCCCTCATCCGCGCCCTCTGCGCGGATCATCTGCGCCCGTCAGCGGCTCCGGTCTTTGCAGTCCCGATTTCGTACCCGCATCGCCGCGGCACCGCCATGCCGGCGCCGTTTTCGGCGGTGAGGATCGCGGCCAGCCCCGCTCAACCCTGACCCCGCCACGATCGAACCGCCATGCGCCGCCTGCGACCCTTCGGCAAGTTCCTCTGCGGCTACCTCCCCGGTCTGGGGGTTGCCGTCGCACTCGGGCGCCTGGCCGGGCCGAGCGCCCCCGCACTTGCGCCGCTGGTGCTCGTCTCGACGGGTTTCCTCGCCTTCGCCGTTTCCGTCAGCGTCGCGGTGAGCGTCGCCGCGACGCCCGGCGCGCGGCGCGGGCGGTCCAGCGGCGATGGCCCCGTGCTCGCGGTCCTCTCGATCCGGCGCCACCGCTGGCGCCATGCGGCGGGTTTCGCGCTGGCCGGGTCAGCGGGCGGGGCGGCAGCGCTTCGCCTTTCCGGCGACGGTCTGGCGGCGGGGCTGACGGCGGGGCATCTGGTTCTGTCGGTGGCGGTTCTTTTCGTCGCCGCCTGGCTGATCATCGGCGAAGCCGCCTGTTCGCAGGAGGCGATCCGGCGCGCGCTGCTGGACGAGGTGGAGCGGACCTGACCGCTCAGCCGCGCGACCGTCGCGACAGCGCCGCCGCTGCCCGGGCGAGCGCCTCGATCCCGGTCCAGTCGGCGGCCGCCACCCTGTCCTTCGGCGCGACCCAGCTACCGCCGACACAAAGGACGTTGCCAAGCGAAAGGTAGTCGCCCACGTTCCGCGGGCCGATGCCGCCGGTCGGGCAGAAGCGGACCTGCGGGATCGGCGCGCCGATCGCCGAAAGTGCCGGTGCGCCGCCCGCGGCCTCGGCCGGGAAGAACTTCTGCACCGTGTAGCCGCGTTCCAGAAGCGCCATCACCTCGGTGGCGGTGGCCGCCCCCGGCAGGAGCGGCAAGCCTTCGTCCTCGCAGGCCGCGAGCAGCCGGCCGGTGGCGCCGGGCGAGACGCCGAAGCGGGCGCCGGCGGCTTTCGCGGCCTTGACGTCGGCCGGGGTGAGGAGTGTGCCCGCGCCGACCACACCGCCCGGCACTTCTGCCATCGCGCGGATCGCGTCGAGTGCTGCGGGCGTCCTCAGCGTGACCTCGAGCGCCGGCAGCCCGCCGGCGACGAGCGCGCGGGCGAGGGGAGCCGCGTCTGCCGCCCGCTCGATCACGAGGACGGGGACCACGGGGGCCAGCGCGCAGATGCGGGCGGCCTCACGGGCCTGGTCGGCGGGGGTCATGGCATCCTCCTTGAGGCGGCGCGCCGGAGCCGGATTCGGCAGGCTCTGGCGGAAGCATCCGGCATTGTGAAAGCGCTCAGTAGAGCGCCGAGGCGCCGTCGGTGGCAGGGCCGACGGCGCGGCGGAAGGTCTCGAACAGCTCGCGCCCGGTGCCGAAGCGGTTCTGCGTCAGGTCCGGCTCGACCGGCGCGCGGCTGGAAAGGTCCAGGCCGAGCGCGTCGAGCGTACCCGCGACCGCGTCGAGCCGGATCACGTCGCCGTCCCTGAGCCGCGCCAGCGCGCCGTCGTTGGCGGCTTCGGGGCTGACATGGATCGCCGCCGGAACCTTGCCCGAGGCGCCCGACATCCGCCCGTCGGTGACGAGCGCGACCCGGATCCCGCGGTTGAGCAGCACCGAGAGCACCGGGGTCAGCGAATGCAGTTCCGGCATCCCGTTGGCCTGCGGCCCCTGGAAACGGACGACGACCACGGTGTCGCGGGTGAACTCGCCGCGCTGGAAGGCCGCCTTGACCGCGTCCTGGTCATGGAAGATGCGCGCCGGCGCCTCGATGGCGCGATGCTCCTCGGCCACGGCGGAAATCTTGATGACCGCGCGGCCGAGGTTGCCCTTGAGTTCCCTGAGCCCCCCGGTCGACTGGAACGGGTCGGAGGCAGGACGCAGGATGCGGTCGTTGAGCGAGTGCTTCGGCCCCTCGCGCCACGAAAGCTGCCCCTCCGTCAGCACCGGCTCCTCGGTGTAGCGGGCAAGCCCGTCGCCGACGACGGTGCGCACGTCCTCGTGCAGGAGGCCGGCGTCCAGGAGTTCGCCGATCATGAAGGCGATCCCGCCCGCGGCGTGGAAATGGTTCACGTCGGCAAGGCCGTTCGGATAGACCTTGGCCATCAGCGGAACGAGGCCCGATACCGCGTCGAAATCCTGCGGTTCGATGAGGATGCCGGCGGCGCGAGCCATCGCCGGCAGATGGAGAAGATGGTTGGTGGACCCACCGGTGGCCATCAGCCCGACCATGCCGTTGACGAAGGCGCGTTCGTCGAGGATCTCTCCCACCGGGCGGTAGTCGTTGCCAAGCGCGGTGATCCGGGCGGCGCGGGTCACCGCGGCCTCGGTCAGCGCTTCGCGAAGCGGCGTGCCGGGGTTGACGAAGGAGGCCCCAGGCAGGTGCAGGCCCATCACCTCCATCAGCATCTGGTTGGTGTTGGCGGTGCCGTAGAAAGTGCAGGTGCCGGGGCCGTGATACGAGGCCATCTCGGCCTCCATCAGCGCCTCGCGGCCGACCTCTCCGGCGGCGAACTGCTGGCGGACCCTGGCCTTCTCGTCGTTGGGCAGCCCGCTCGTCATCGGACCGCCGGGGACGAAGACCGCCGGCACATGGCCGAAGGTGGCGGCGGCGATGATCAGGCCGGGCACGATCTTGTCGCAGATGCCGAGGTAGAGGGCGGCATCGTAGCAGTTGTGGCTCATCGCGACGCCTGCGGCGAGCGCTATGACATCGCGGGAGAAAAGCGACAGTTCCATGCCCGACCTGCCTTGCGTGACGCCGTCGCACATCGCCGGCACCCCGCCCGCGACCTGCGCTGTGGCACCGGCCTTGCGGGCGGCGGCGCGGATCGCCTTGGGATAGTCCTCGTAGGGCTGATGCGCCGAGAGCATGTCGTTGTAGGCGGTGACGATGCCGAGGTTCGGGGCGCGGGCCGCTGCGAGGCGCGGCTTGTCCATGCCGGTGGCCGCAAGGGCATGGGCCTGGTTGCCGCAGCTCAGATGCGCGCGCGCCGGGCCTTCGTCGCGGGCCCGGGCGATCCGGTCGAGGTAGGGGGCGCGCAGCCGCGCCGAACGGGCGCGGATGCGGTCGGTGATCTCCATGAGGCGGGGGTTCGTGGGCATGGCGTTCCTCCTCGGCTCAGGGCGCCTTTTCGGGATGTGTTACGGTTAGCGCTAACAAAGGTCAAGGCCCCGCCGGACCGCGGGCGGCCCGCCCGCCGGCGGGGCGCGGTTGGGGCCTGGTTGGGGCGCCGGGGCCGATGATAGCGGAAGCAGGCACGGGTGACAGGCCCAAGAATGCGTGAACGGCCGGGCCGGGACCGCGCGGCGGGGCTTTCCCGCGCCGGCGTGCCGGACTAGAGGAGAGAAAACATCCCGGATACCCGCCATGACCCCAGCGCTTCCCATCGTCCGCCTGCGCCCGAAGGCCGAGGCGCGGGCGATCCGCCACGGCTTTCCCTGGGTCTATGCCGACGAGCTGGTGACCGACCGGCGGACGCAAGGACTCGCCGCCGGCACCTTCGCGGTGCTGGAGGATGCGGAGCGGCGCCCGCTCGGCCTGGTCACGGTCAACCCCGCCTCGAAGATCATCGCCCGGATGATGGACCGCGACCCCGGGGCGGTGATCGACCGCGGCTGGATCGCCGGGCGGATCGCCCGGGCGCTCGCGCTCCGCGAGCGGCTTCACGATGCGCCGTTCTACCGGCTGGTCCATGCCGAGGCAGACGGCTTGCCGGGTGTCGTCATCGACCGCTTCGGGGATGCCGCGGTGATCCAGCCCAATGCCGCCTGGGCCGAGACGATGATCGGCGACCTGGCCGCGGCGCTGGCCGGGGTGGAGGGGGTCGCCACCATCATCAAGAACGGCACCGGGCGGGCGCGCGGGCTCGAGGGGCTCGCGGAGGAAACCGTGCTGCTGACCGGCGCCCTTGACGGGCCGGTGCCGGTGCCGATGAACGGCGCCACCTACATGGCCGACCTTCTCGGCGGGCAGAAGACCGGGCTCTTCTTCGACCAGCGGCCGAACCATGCCTTCGCGGCCCGGCTGGCGAAGGGGGCGCGGGTTCTGGACGTGTTCAGCCATGTCGGCGGCTTCGCGCTGGCCGCGCTCGCCGGCGGGGCGGAAAGCGCGCTTGCCATCGACGGCTCGGCCGCGGCGCTGGAGCTTGCGGGGCAGGGGGCGCGGGCCACCGGCGTCGCCGACCGCTTCGCCACGCGCAAGGGCGATGCCTTCGCCACGATGGAGGCGCTGGCGGAGGAGGGCGCGCGGTTCGACCTCGTGGTCTGCGACCCGCCCGCCTTCGCGCCGTCGAAACCGTCGCTGGAGGCGGGGCTGAGGGCCTACGAGCGCGTCGCGCGGCTGGCCGCGCCGCTGGTGGCGCCGGGGGGGTTCCTCTGCCTCTGCTCCTGTTCCCACGCCGCAGACCTTGCGCAGTTCCGCAACGCCTCGGCCCGCGGGATCGGCCGCGGCGGGCGGCGGGCGCAGCTTCTGCACACCGGCTTTGCCGGGCCGGACCATCCGCAACTGCCGCAACTGGCGGAATCGGCCTATCTCAAGGCGCTGTTCTTCCGGCTCGAGGGATGAAGGCGCTGCTCGATGCCTGCGTCCTCTATCCGACGGTGCTGAGGGAAATCCTCATCGGCGCGGCGCGGGCGGGGCTCTACACGCCGCTCTGGTCCGACCGCATCCTCGGCGAATGGGCGCGCGCGGTGGTCAAGCTCGGCCCCGGGGCCGAGCTTGTGGCGCAGGCCGAGATCGCGGCGCTGAAGGCCGCCTTCCCCGCCGCGGTCGTGGCGCCGCGCGAGGGGCTCGCCTCGCGGCTCTGGCTGCCCGACCCCGACGATGTCCATGTCCTCGCCGCCGCCATCGCCGGCGGCGCCGACGTGATCGTCACCTTCAACGCCGCCGATTTCCCGCGCGGGGTGCTGGCCGGGGAGGGGATCGCCCGCGAGGACCCCGACCGCTTCCTCCTCGGCCTTTGGCAAGATGCGCCCGCCACCGTCGCCGCTGTGGTGGAGGCGGTGCGGGCGGAGGCGGAGCGGCTGTCGGGGGAATTCCAGCCGCTCAGGCCGCTCCTGAGGCGGGCGAAGCTGCCGCGGCTCGGCAAGGCGCTTTCGCCCTGAGGGCGGTCAGCGGCCAAGGCCCCATTTCGCCTCGTTGGCCTCGATCGCGGCGATGCGCTCGGCGGTGGCCGGGTGGCTCATCAGCCAGGCCGGCGCGCCGCGGCCGCCCTGGCCGGTCAACCGGCCGAGCTTGGCGAAGAGCGACTTCTGCGGCCCGGTGCCGATCCCGGCCTTGACGAGGAGGGCGGAGGCCCATTCGTCGGCCTCGTATTCGTCGCGCCGGCTGAGGCGCGCGGCGACGAGCGAGGTCAGGAGGTTGGCGATCCAGACGCCGATCCCCGGCAGGAGCCGGCCGAGGATCGTGGCGAGCATCACCCGGATC
This sequence comes from Albidovulum sp., assembly GCA_030837825.1. Taxonomy (GTDB): domain Bacteria; phylum Pseudomonadota; class Alphaproteobacteria; order Rhodobacterales; family Rhodobacteraceae; genus Albidovulum. Next base: position 23,750 of record JAUQYB010000030.1, on the reverse strand, counting down.
GCGTTCTGCCCGGTGAAGTCGATCATCCGCCGCCGCGAATGGCCGAGCGCGACATGGCCAAGCTCGTGGGCGATCACGCTCGCCAGCTCCTCGGCCGTCACCTGCCCCTCGCGGAACCGGTCGTGGAAGCCGCGGGTCAGGAAGATGCGCCCGTCCGGTGCGGCAAGCCCGTTGACCGGCGCCACCTCGTAGATCCTGACCGGGATGCGCGTGACGCCGAGCGCGCGGGCGAGCCGCCCGGTCACCTCCGCCAGCCGGGGATCGGCAAGCTCGGTCGAGTTGGCGTCAAGCTCCCTCGCCGTCCGCCAGGCCGAGAAGCGCCAGAGGACGACGGCGTAGAGAAGCGCGAGGAGGATCGGGGCGAATTTCAGCATGGCGCCAATATGGGATCGGCCTGGGGTGCGGAAAAGCCGGGCTCAGCCGAAGCCCCTCAGGCGTTTGCGCGAGGGCAGGAAGATGGTCAGGAGCCCCATCGCCGGCAGCCAGGCGCAGAGCCGGTAGACGAGGTCGATGCCGTAGTGGTCGGCCATCACCCCGAGCACCGCGGCGGAAATCCCGCCCATGCCGAAGGCGAAGCCGAAGAAGATGCCGGCGACCATCCCCACCCGTCCCGGCAGCAGCTCCTGCGCGAAGACCACGATCGCCGGAAAGGCCGAGGCGAGGATCAGGCCGATGATGACCGAAAGCACGCCGGTCCAGAGCAGGTCGGCATAGGGCAGCGCCAGGGTGAAGGGCAGGACGCCGAGGATCGAGAACCAGATCACCGCCAGCGGCCCGATGCGGTCGCCGACCGGCCCGCCGAGGATGGTGCCGGCCGCCATCGCGGCGAGGAACAGGAACAGCATCATCTGCGACTGCTGGGTGGTCAGGTCGAAGGTCTCGATCAGGTAGAAGGTGTAGTAGCTGGAGATCGAGGCGGTGTAGATGTTCTTCGAGAACGTCAGGAACGCCAGCACCACGAGCGCGGTGACGATCCGCCCGCGTGGCAGTGGCAGCGTCCGGTCCGCCGCCTTGCGCCCGCGCGCCACGGTGAGCGCCCCGGTATACCAGCGGCTAATCTGGTTGAGGATCAGGATGCCGAGTGCCGCGATCAGGCAGAAGGCCGCAACCGAGGGCCGGCCGAACGGCACGACGACGAAGGCGGCGAGCAGGGGCCCGATCGCCGAGCCGAAGTTGCCGCCGACCTGGAAGAGCGACTGCGCCAGGCCGAACCGCCCGCCCGAGGCCATGCGCGCGACCCGGCTCGCCTCGGGGTGGAATACGGCCGATCCCACCCCGATCAGCGCCGCCCCGGCAAGAAGCAGCGGGTAGCTGGGCGCGAAGGCAAGAAGGATGAGCCCGCAGAAGGTCGACCCCATGCCGATGGGTAGCGATTTCGGCAAGGGTCTGCGGTCGGTGAAGATTCCGACGACCGGCTGCAGGAGCGAGGCCGTCACCTGGAAGCACAGCGTCAGCAGCCCGATCTGGCCGTAATCCAGCGCGAAGTCGTCCTTCAGCATCGGATAGATCGCCGACAGCAGCGATTGCATGATGTCGTTGAGCATGTGGCAAAGGCCGATCGCCAGCAGGACGGCGAAGGCGGTCTGTTGCGCGGGGGGCGCCTGCGGCGGGTCGATCGTGGTCATGGCGCGTCTCTTCCGGGTTGGCGGCACGCTATGCCCGGGACGTGGCGAAGTCCATGCCCCGGATGCCCGGAATTGCGGCGCCCGGGCTGGCCGCCCGGCGCGTCACCTCAGCCCCTTCACGCCCCTTGCGATGCCCTCGAGCGTCATCGGCACCATCGCGCCCTCGAAAATGTCACGGATGAGCCGGGTCGACTGCGCGTGCGGCCAGTGCGCCTCCGGCAGCGGGTTGATCCAGAGGTGCCGGGGCCATTGCAGGCAGGCGCGTTCCAGCCAGACCTGGCCGGATTCGGGGTTCCAGTGCTCGTTGGCGCCGCCGGGGTGGGTGATCTCGTAAGGCGACATCGCCGCGTCGCCGACGAAGATCGCCCGGTAGTCGCCGCCATAGGTGCGCAGCACCTCCCAGGTCGGGACCTGCCGGTCCCAGCGGCGGCGGTTGTCGCGCCAGAGACCCTCGTAGAGGCAGTTGTGGAAATAGTAGTATTCCAGATGCTTGAGCTCCGCCCGCGCAGCGGAAAACAGCTCCTCCACCACCTTCACATGCGGGTCCATCGAGCCGCCGACATCGAGAAACAGCAGCACCTTGACCGCATTGTGCCGCTCCGGCCTCGTCTGCACGTCGAGCCAGCCGTGCTCGGCGGTGGCGCGGATCGTGCCGGGCAGGTCCAGCTCCTCCGCCGCGCCCTCGCGGGCCCAGCGGCGCAGGCGGCGGAGCGCCACCTTGATGTTGCGGGTGCCGAGTTCCACCCGGTCGTCGAGGTTCTGGAACTCGCGCCGGTCCCAGACCTTGACCGCGCGGCGGTGGCGGCTTTCGTTCTGGCCGATCCGCACGCCCTCGGGGTTGTAGCCGTATGCGCCGAAAGGCGAGGTGCCGGCGGTGCCGATCCATTTCGACCCGCCCTGGTGGCGGCCCTTCTGCTCCTCAAGCCGTTTCTTCAGCGTCGCCATCAGCGTGTCGAAGCCGCCGAGCGCCTCGACCTCGGCCTTCTCCTCCTCGGTCAGCGTGCGTTCGAGCAGCCTTTCCAGCCAGTCGCGCGGCAGGTCAATCGCCGCCAGAACCTGATCGGAAGTGATCGCCTCCAGCCCGCCGAACGCTTCGGCGAAGGCGCGGTCGAAGCGGTCGAGGTGGCGTTCGTCCTTCACCATCGCGGTGCGGGCGAAATAGTAGAATCCGTCCACGTCGTAGGTGACGAGCCCTGCCGCCATGCCTTCGAGAAAGCCCAGGTATTCCCGCACCGTGACCGGGACGCCGGTTCTTCGCAGGGTTTCGAAGAAGGGCAGGAACATCGCGGCCCTAGCTCATGCGATGGTAGAAGATCGTCGCAAAAAGCGCCAGAATCGCGAAGGAAATCGCGTGAACAAGCGCATACTGGACCTTGTCGGCGCGGTTGCCGCCGCGTCGGGCGGCGCGCCACCAGCCGACGGCGGCGCCGAGAAGGATGGCGGGAAAGAAGATCACTGCGGCCTCGCTCTGTTCACGGGCGACAGCGCGGCGATGTTGAGAAGCCGCGCCCGCACCTCGGCATCGGACCCGAAGCCAGAGCGCGCCCAACCGAGACTGTCGAGGCGCACCGCCCGTGCCTCGGACGGCCGCCCGGTGAGGTCGAGCGCCTCGGCGCGCACCATCAGCAGACTCGCCAGGAGCGCCGCGTTCTCGGCTCCGGCCGCCAGCGGCAGCGCGCGCGAGGTGAGCGCCAGCGCCGCATCCGCCTCGCCGGCGGCGAGCGCGAAGGCGGCGAGCTGCATGTCGGCATGGGCGGATTGCAGCGCAAGCTCGGGCCGGGCTTCGTAGATCTGGGCGGCGCGGGCGAAGGCGAGTCGGGCTGTCTCGCGGTCGTGGCCGAGCGAAAGCCGGCCGAGTGCGAGCCAGGCGAAGCCCGCGCGCGCATCGTTCCAGCCGCGGCTTTCGGCGATCTGCACCGCGTCTTGCGCCGCCGCGCGCCGGCCGGAGGCGGAGGTGCCGGGGCCGAGCGCGGTCTCGATCGCCTGGACATAGGCGCGTGGCGTCGGGTCGGGGTGCGGCGCGGCCCCGCGTTCACCGCGCGGGTTCAGCCGGGCGAGTATCGCCGGCAGGCGCTGTCCGACCGCGCCCGCCGTCATGCCGGAATGCAGCTCGGGCGCATAGGTCGCGCGCAGCATCAGCATGTCGAAGCCGGTCAGCACGGTGTGGATGTTGTCGTCGTTGAAGACCGAGTCGGGCAGGCGGTAGAGGTCGTTCAGCGGCCCCAGCGCCTGCGCCATCTCCTCGTGCAGGCAGTCGCGGATTTCCTGCGGGGCGGTGTCGTTCGGCACAAAGATCGCCGCCTGGTCGCGCTGGTTCAGCGTGGTCCAGTCGAGCTCGGCGCGGCTGGCGCGGCGATAGGCGTCCCAGGACGAGACGCGGGGGGCGACGAAACAGGCCGCGCGCGGCACCAGCCGCTGCATCACCCGCCGGGGCAGGAACTCCACGGTGATCTCGGCAGGTTCGCCCGCCCCGGCAGCCGCGACCGGCACCTGCGCCTCGGAGCGGAGCCGGGCGATGAGGCGGCCGAGGTCGCGCCGGGCCGTGGCCGGTGCCTCGCCGGTCATGCGGACCCGGATCGTGCCTTCGAAACGGGTGAACACGGGCACCGCGCGGCCGGTCTCGAGGCTGAAGGAGAGGTCCATGAAGTCCTGCACCATCTCGGCATTCGGCCGCCGGGGCGGCGTGGCCGGGGTCGGCGGGAACTCCTGCATCGGCGGCAAAGCAAGCTCTGCGGCCGGCCCGGCGGCGGGTGCGCCGGGGCCGGTGCAGCCCGCGAAGGCCGCGAGAAGCGGCAGCGCCATCATCCCGCGGAGGATCGTCCGCAGGGTCGGCGCCCGGCCGCGGGCGGTCGCCGCGGATGGTGAGGCCGGCCGGCTCACCGGCGGCTGCGGGAAAGGAAGGCCAGCCGCTCGAACAACTGCACGTCCTGCTCGTTCTTCAGAAGCGCCCCGTGCAGCTTCGGCAAGAGGCTCGCAGGGTCGTGCCGCAGATCCTCGGACGAAAGATCCTCGGCGAGGATCAGCTTCAGCCAGTCGAGCACCTCGGAGGTGGAGGGCTTCTTCTTCAGCCCCGGGGTCTGGCGGATTTCGTAGAACTGGGTCAGCGCCGTAGTCAGGAGATGATCCTTGATGCCGGGGAAATGCACCTCGACGATGCGGGCCAGCGTCTCGGCCTCGGGAAAGCGGATGTAGTGGAAGAAGCAGCGGCGCAGGAAGGCGTCGGGCAGCTCTTTCTCGTTGTTCGAGGTGATCACGACGACGGGGCGGTGGCGCGCCCGGATCGTCTCGCCGGTCTCGTAGACGAAGAACTCCATCCGGTCGAGCTCCTGCAAAAGGTCGTTCGGGAACTCGATATCGGCCTTGTCGATCTCGTCGATCAGCAGGACGACCTTGGTGTCCGCCTCGAACGCCTGCCAGAGCTTGCCCTTGCGGATGTAGTTCCTCACCTCGTGCACGCGCTCGTCTCCGAGCTGGCTGTCGCGCAGGCGGCTGACGGCGTCGTATTCGTAAAGACCCTGCTGCGCCTTCGTCGTGGACTTGATGTGCCATTCCACGATCGGCAGGCCGAGCGCCAGCGCCACCTGCCGGGCAAGTTCCGTCTTGCCGGTGCCGGGCTCTCCCTTGACCAGAAGCGGGCGTTCCAGCGTCACCGAGGCATTGACGGCGACGGTCAGGTCCTCGGTGGCGACATAGCGGTCGGTTCCGGCGAATTTCATCGTATTTCCGTCACTGCGGGCCAGATGTTGGGCATAGTCATAGCCACGCCATCAAAATGCCGCAAGCGAGGGTTGGGCTAGTGACATCCCCCGTGGCTTCGTTTACAGGAGCCGCGAGGAGCCCCGGATGACCGCAACGACTGACACTTCCGGCGCCGGACCCAGGAAGGGAGCGGAGATGAAACCCGAAATCTTTCTTCCCGACGACTACCGTCCGGCGGAGGATGAACCGTTCATGAACGAGCGCCAGCTCGAATATTTCCGCCGCAAGCTCAACGCCTGGAAGGAAGAGCTTCTGGAACAGTCGGCCGAGACGCTCGAAGGGTTGCAGGACAGCGCCCGCAACGTTCCCGACATCGCCGACCGCGCCAGCGAGGAGACCGACCGCGCGCTGGAACTGCGCACCCGCGACCGCCAGCGCAAGCTCGTCGCCAAGATCGACGCAGCCCTCCGGAGGATCGAGAGCGGCGACTACGGCTATTGCGAGGTGACCGGCGAGCCGATCTCGCTCAAGCGGCTGGACGCACGCCCGATCGCGACGATGACGCTCGAGGCGCAGGAAAAGCACGAACGGCGCGAGCGCGTCCACCGCGACGACTGATCCCGCGGGGCGGACCGGAATGCATCGGGGCGCCGGGGTCGAAAGGCTCCGGCGTCTGTGATGGAGGGGGCAATGCCTGACGGACGGAAGGTGACGGTGCTCGGCGCCGGGGTCGGGGGCCTTGCCGCGGCGCGGGCGCTCGCGCTCAGCGGCGCCGAGGTGACGGTGCTGGAGCAGGCGCCGGAGATTCGCGAGGTCGGCGCCGGCCTGCAGATCTCGCCCAACGGCACGCGCGTGCTGGAAGCGCTCGGTCTGGGCGCGGCCTTCGCCTCCGGCCCGCAGCCGGCCGAGGCGGTCGAGCTTCTCGACGGCGAGGCGGGCGGGCGTGTCCTCCGGCTCGATCTTGCCCGCGGCCGGTCGGGGGCGGCGTTCCGCTTCGTCCACCGCGCCGATCTCGTCGACCTGCTGGCCGATGGCGCGCGCGCGGCGGGCGTTGCGATCCGGCTCTCGCAGAGGGTCGAGACCGTGACGCTCGGCGATCATCCGCCGCGGTTGCGGACGGCAGCGAACGAAGAGCTGGAATGCGACGTCCTGATCGGCGCCGACGGGCTGCATTCGAAGGTGCGGGCGGCGCTGAACGGCGTGGCCACGCCGGTCTTCACCGGTCAGGTCGCCTGGCGCGCCACGCTCCCCGGGGCGGGGGACCTGCCCCCGGTCGCCCGCGTCTACATGGGCGCGGGGCGCCACCTCGTGACCTATCCGCTGCGCGGCGGACAGCTCCGCAACATCGTCGCGGTCGAGGAACGCGGCCGCTGGGCCGAGGAAAGCTGGTCGCTGACCGACGATCCCCTGATGCTGCGCGTCGCCTTCGCTCGATTCGTGCCCGAGGTGCGCGGCTGGCTCGACCGGATCGAGCGGCCGAACCTCTGGGGCCTCTTCCGCCATCCGGTCGCGGCGCGCTGGCAGGGCCAGGGCGCGGCGATCCTCGGCGATGCGGCGCATCCGACGCTGCCCTTCCTCGCCCAGGGCGCCAACATGGCGCTCGAGGACGCCTGGGTGCTGGCCGACTGCCTGTCGGGCGCGGCGCCCGAGGCGGCGCTGCCCGCCTATCAGGCGCGGCGCGAGGCGCGGGTGCGGCGGATCGTCGAGGCGGCAAACGCCAATGCGCGCAACTACCACCTGTCGGGGCTGAAGCGCGACATTGCCCATGCCGGGCTGAGGCTGGTGAACCGTCTCGCGCCGGGCCGGATGCTCGACCGGTTCGACTGGGTCTACAGCCACGACGTGACCGGGTGACACTCAGGCGTCGAGGTCGATCCAGACCGGCACATGGTCCGACGGCTTGTCGCCGCCCCTGACCGCCCGGTCGATCCCGGCATCCACCAGACGATCGGCCGCCTGCGGGCTGAGCAGCAGATGGTCGATGCGGATGCCATTGTTGCGCGGCCACGAACCCGCCTGGTAGTCCCAGAAGGTATACTGCCCCGGTCGCGGGTCACGGGCGCGGAAGGCGTCGGTGTAGCCGAGGTGGACGATCCGCCGGAAGGCGGCGCGGGATTCGGGGAGGAAGAGGGCATCGCGGACCCAGGCCTCGGGCCGCGCCGCATCCTCGGCCTGGGGGATGACGTTGTAGTCGCCGCCCATGACCACCGGGCATTCCTCGGCCAGAAGCGCCCTGGCCCGCGCCTTCATCCGCGCCATCCAGGCGAGCTTGTAGTCGAACTTCGGGCCCGGCGCGGGATTGCCGTTCGGCAGGTAGAGCGCGCAGAGCCGCACCGTGCACTTGCCCGTCACCGTCGCCTCGATCCAGCGGGCCTGCTCGTCGGTCTCGTCGCCCGGCAGGCCGCGCGTCACATCGTCAAGCGGCAGCCGCGACAGGATCGCCACGCCGTTGAACCCCTTCTGGCCGTGGGTCTCGACGAAATAGCCGCGGTCGCGGAAGAGCGCGTGCGGGAAATCCGCGTCCTGCGACTTGATCTCCTGCAAAAGCACCACGTCGGGGGCGGCGGCGTCGAGCCATTCGGGCAGCGCGTCGATCCGCGCCCGGATGCCGTTGATGTTGAACGTGGCGATCTTCATGCGCACCTCCTGGCCCGGCCATCATCGGCCGAACCGCGCGTATCGGCAACCGCCTGCCCGGGGCTCAGATCGAGAAGCTGGTGCCGCAGCCGCAGGAGGCGGTGGCGTTGGGATTGTCGACGATGAAGCGGGCGCCGATCAGCTCGTCGGAAAAGTCAATCACCGCATTGGCGAGGAAGGGCAACGAGACGGAATCGACCAGCACCTTCTGGCCCCCCCGCTCGATCACCAGGTCATCCGCCGCCGGCTCGTCGAGCCGGATGTCGTACTGGAAGCCGGAACAGCCGCCGCCCTCGACCGCCACGCGCAGGGCCTTCGCCTCGCCGGTGGCGGCGTTGATCTCGGCCAGCCGCGCGAAGGCGCGGTCGGTGACTTTCGGGGGGAGCGTCAGGTCCATCGCGGCAGCTTGTGTCATTTCCTCGCTTCCCATCATATATGACGCGCGAGAGACCCGACAAGAACCGGACCCGATGACGCTTGCCCCCTATGCCTGCCAACCCGAGGAAAGCCGCGGCCGGCAGTTCCCCGAGGCGATGTCGACCTTCCGCACGCCGTTCCAGCGCGACCGCGACCGGATCATCCATTCCTCGGCCTTCCGCCGGCTCAAGCACAAGACGCAGGTCTTCGTCGAGCACGAGGGCGACTATTACCGCACCCGCCTCACCCATACGATCGAGGTGGCGCAGGTCGCGCGCACCATCGCCGGCCACCTCGGGCTCAACACCGACCTCGCCGAGGCGGTGGCGCTGGCCCACGACCTCGGCCACCCGCCCTTCGGCCATACCGGCGAGGATGCGCTGGCCGAACTGATGCGGCCCTACGGCGGCTTCGATCACAACGCGCAGGCGATCCGCATCGTCACCCGGCTGGAACGCCACTACGCCGGGTTCGACGGGCTGAACCTGACCTGGGAGACGCTCGAGGGGATCGCCAAGCACAACGGGCCGGTGATCGGGCCGCGTGCCACGGGCTCCCACGCGGTCGGCGATCCGGCGCGGCTTCCCTATGCGCTTGCCGAATTCAACGCCGCCTTCGACCTGGAGCTTCACACCTTCGCCTCGGCCGAGGCGCAGGTCGCGGCGATCGCCGACGATGTCGCCTACAACCACCACGACCTGCACGACGGGCTGCGCGCCGGGCTCTTCACCGAAGGTGACCTGATGGAGCTTCCGGTCACCGGCCCGGCCTTCGCCGAGGTCGACCGGCTCCATCCCGGCCTCGCCCCCTCGCGCCGCCGTCACGAGGCGCTCCGCCGCGTCTTCGGCGCGATGGTGGAGGATGTGATCGCGGTGGCCCGCACCCGGCTTCAGGCCGCGGACCCTCAGTCGGCCGCGGAAATCCGGGCGATGGACGGGCCGATCATCCGGTTCTCCAAGCCGCTCTACCAGAACCTCAAGGCGATCAAGTCCTTCCTCTTAGCCCGCATGTATCGTGCCCCCTCGGTGGTGGCCGAACGCCAGCGGGTGACGGCGATGATCGACGCGCTCTTCCCGCTGTTCCTGAACGATCCCGCGCTCCTGCCCGCGGAATGGCAGGAGGATGTGGCCCGGGTGCGGGACCGGACAGGGCTTGCGCGCGTCGTCCTCGACTATGTCGCCGGCATGACCGACCGCTTCGCGATCCAGGAATACGAGCGGCTTTGCCGGGGCTGACCCGAGGCCGCCCCCCCCCCCGCCCTCGACACCTCGCCTCGCGCCCGGCCTTCTTCGTTGCCCAAATGCCCCCGGGGGTGCGGGGGGCGGCGCCCCCCGTTCTTCCCGCAAGCATTGACGCCACGCCCGCCCTCTGGCATCCCCGGCGGAGTTTCAGGGGACGGAAATGAACCTTTTTGCCGAGATCCGGGCGCTTGTCATCGCGCGCCTCGAAGAGATGGTGGCCTCGGGCGCCTTGCCGGGCGGTCTCGACATGGCCGCGGTGGCGGTGGAGCCGCCGCGCGACGGCGCGCATGGCGACATGGCGACGAACGCCGCGATGGTGCTGGCCAGGCCCGCCGGCCAGCCGCCCCGCGCGATCGCCGAGGGTCTGGCCGCGCGCCTGGCCGCCGATCCGCGCATCCTCACCGCCGAGGTCGCGGGGCCGGGGTTCCTCAACCTCCGGCTTGCGCCCGAAAGCTGGCGCGGCGTGGTGAGGGCGGCGCTGGCCGAGGGGCGGGACTTCGGCCGTTCCGACATCGGCCGCGGCGTCCGGGTCAACGTCGAGTTCGTCTCGGCCAACCCCACCGGGCCGATGCACGTGGGCCATACCCGCGGCGCGGTCTTCGGCGACGCGCTGGCGGCGCTTCTGGATTTTGCCGGCCACGCGGTGACACGCGAATACTACATCAACGACGGCGGCGCCCAGGTCGATGTGCTGGCGCGCTCGGCCTACGAGCGCTACCGCGAGGCCAACGGCCTGTCGCCCGAGATCGCCGAGGGGCTTTACCCGGGCGACTACCTGATCCCGGTCGGCGAGGCGCTGAAGGCGCGCTACGGCGACTCGCTCCTCGACAGGCCGGAAGCCGACTGGCTGGCCGAGGTGCGCGATTTCGCCACCGCCGAGATGATGCAGATGATCCGCGACGACCTCGCCCTTCTCGGCGTCAGGATGGATGTCTTCACCTCGGAAAAGGCGATCACCGCCTCGGGCAAGATCGAGGAGGCGATCGAAACCCTGCGCGGCATGGGGCTGATCTACGAAGGCACGCTCGAGCCGCCCAAGGGCAAGCTGCCCGAGGACTGGGAGGAACGCGAACAGACGCTCTTCCGCTCCACCCTGCACGGCGACGATGTCGACCGGCCGGTGAAGAAGTCGGACGGAAGCTGGACCTATTTCGCCCCCGACATCGCCTACCACTGGGACAAGGTCAGCCGCGGCTTCGACCAGTTGATCGACGTGCTCGGCGCCGACCACGGCGGCTATGTCAAGCGGCTGAAGGCGGTGGTCTCGGCGCTGTCGAGCGGGCGCGTGCCGCTCGAGGTGAAGCTGATCCAGCTCGTCAAGCTCTGGAAGAACGGCGAGCCCTTCAAGATGTCGAAGCGGGCGGGCACCTTCGTGACGCTGCGCGACGTGGTCGAACAGGCGGGGCCGGATGTCACCCGCTTCGTCATGCTGACCCGCAAGAACGACGCGGCGCTGGACTTCGACTTCGACAAGGTGCTGGAACAGTCGAAGGACAACCCGGTCTTCTACGTGCAATACGCTCACGCAAGGGTCTCGTCGGTGATCCGCAAGGCGACCGAGGCGGGGATCGCCGCCGATGACGCGACGCTCGCGGGCGCGGACCTCGATCACCTCGGCCACGAGGCGGAACTGGCGCTGGCCCGCAAGATCGCCGAATGGCCCCGTCTGGTGGAGATCGCCGCCCGCGGGCAGGAGCCGCACCGGATCGCCTTCTATCTCTACGAGCTTGCCTCGGACCTGCACGCGCTCTGGAATCGCGGCAACGAGGACGGCTCCTTGCGCTTCGTGCAGGAGGACAAGGGCATCAGTCAGGCGAAAATCGCCCTGGCACGGGCCGCGGGCGTTGTTATTTCCGCCGGTCTTGGTATCCTTGGCGTCACCCCCGCGGAAGAGATGCGCTAGCCAAGGCGCGCCGCCCGGGGCCGACAGGCAAGAGACGGTCAGGCCGGACCCCGGCCGGCCGGCGAGCGCGGCAGTACATGGCGGATGCAGACTACGACGAGTTCGGCGGCTATGGCGGCTTTCCCGAGGACATGCGGGGCAGCCGCGGGCCCGCGTCCCGCGGCGTCCGGGCGCAGAAATGGGTCAACGGGGCAGGGGCCGTCACCTCGGTCGCGCTGATCCTGGGGCTTGGCGTCTGGGGCTACGACCTCGCGGTGCGCGACGTGCGCGGCATTCCGGTGATCCGCGCACTTGAGGGGCCGGCGCGGGTGGCGCCGGACAATCCAGGCGGCGAACTGGCCTCCTACCAGGGGATGGCGGTGAACAAGATCGCCGCCGACGGCACCGCCGGCGAGGCGGCCGACCAGTTGACGCTCGCCCCCCGGCCCGAGGGTCTTGCGGACGATGACCAGCCGATGGGGGCGCTTTCGGCCTCGGCCGAAGCCGATCTGTCCGACCCCTTGGCGCCCGTGCCGGCGGCGGCGATGCCCGCTCCCGCGCCCGACGCAGCCGGGGCGGTGCCGGTGCTGGCCTCGCTCGATGCCGGCGAGGTGTTGTCCGGGGAGCCCCTTCCCGACGGGCCGTCCGAAGACCTGCTCGGCGGTGAATTGCCCGCAATCGAAACGCCGGCCGCCTCGGTCGATGCAATTTCGGCCGACGTGCCGGGGGTTGCGCAGTCGCTGCGCCCCGCCTCACGCCCCTCATCGCGGCCCGCGGCCGTGGTTTCCGACGATGCCGGCGATGCCGGCTATGACGCGAGCGCCGAAGCCGCCGCCGCCGCGGTGGCCGAGGCGTTGGGCGCGCCGGCCGCCGCTCTCGATGTGGCCTCCGCCACGCTCGCCGAGGGAACCCGGCTGGTGCAGATCGGCGCCTATCCCGACGAGGCGCAGGCGCGGCTCGAATGGGACAGGACCGCGACCCGCTTCGGTGCGCTGATGGACGGCAAGCGCCGGGTGATCGAGCCTGCGGTAAGCGGCGGCGCGACCTTCTACCGGCTCCGGGTCGAAGGTTTTGCCGACATCGACGATGCCCGCCGCTTCTGCGAGGTGTTCAAGGCCGAGGGCGCGGAATGCGTGCCCACGGCGGTCCGCTGATGAGGCTTTCGGCCGCGGCCACGATCCTCGGCTGCGAGGGGCCGCGGCTGACGGGGGCAGAGGCCGCGTTCTTCCGCGAGGCCGATCCCTTGGGGTTCATCCTCTTCGCGCGCAACGTCGAGACGCCCGACCAGCTTCGCCGCCTGACCGGCGAGTTGCGGGCGGCCGTGGGCCGTGACGCGCCGGTTCTGGTCGATCAGGAGGGCGGGCGTGTTCAGCGCCTGCGCGCGCCCCACTGGCATGAATGGCTGCCGCCGCTGGACGAGGTCGCGGGCCTTGCGCCCGCGGCGCGGGCGCGGGGGCTCTGGCTTCGCTACCGGCTGATCGCGGCGGAACTGCGCGCCGTGGGCATCGACACCTGTTGCGCGCCCACGGCCGACATCGCCGGACCCGAGACGCATCCCTTCCTGCGCAATCGCTGTTTCGGCTCCGATCCCGCCACCGTGGTCGAGGCCGCGCGCGCCGCGGCCGAGGGGCTTCTGGCGGGCGGCGTCCTGCCGGTGATGAAGCACCTGCCCGGACACGGGCGCGCGGTGGTGGACAGCCACCTTCACCCGCCGCGCGTCGCGGCCGATGCCGTGACGCTGGAGGCGACCGACTTTGCCGCCTTCCGCGCACTTGCCGACCTGCCGGTGGCGATGACCGGGCATGTGGTCTTCGACGCCATCGACCCCGACCTGCCGGCGACGCTCTCGCCCGCGGTGATCCGCGTCATCCGCGAGCGGATCGGCTTCACGGGCCTCCTTCTCACCGACGACCTGTCGATGGAGGCGCTGTCGGGCACGCTGGCGACGCGCGCCGCCGCCGCCATTGCCGCGGGCTGCGACGTGGCGCTGCACTGCAACGGCAGGCGCGCCGAGATGGAGGCGGTCGCGGCCGCCGCCGGGCGTCTCGCGCCCCGGGCCGCCGCCCGCGCCGAGGCGGCGCTCGCCTGCCGCGGGCCGGCCGGCGCCATTGACACCGCTCGCCTCGAGGCCGAATTTATCGCGCTTGAGAGGGTGGGCGCGGATGTCTGAGGCGGGCGGCTTTCAGGAAGATTCCGGCAGCGTGACCGAGCGGCTGGCGGCCGAGGCGCTGATCGTCGATGTCGACGGGTTCGAGGGGCCGCTCGACCTGCTTCTCATGCTGTCGCGGACGCAGAAGGTCGACCTGCGCCGCATCTCGGTCCTGCAACTGGCCGAGCAGTATCTGCAATTCGTCAACAAGGCCAAGACCCTGCGGATCGAACTTGCGGCGGACTACCTGGTGATGGCGGCCTGGCTCGCCTATCTCAAGTCGCGCCTCCTCCTGCCGCCGGACCCGACCGAGGACGGCCCCTCTGGCGAGGAGCTGGCGGCCCATCTCGCCTTCCAGCTCGAACGGCTCCAGGCGATGCGCGAGGCCGCCGCCCGGTTGATGGCGCGCGACCAGAGGGGCCGCGACTTCTTCGCCCGTGGCATCCCCGAGGACGTGATGCGGGTCCGCAGCGTCAGCTATACCGCCACGCTTCTCGACCTCATGCAGGCCTATGCCCGCATCCGCACCCGCGACGAGTTCCGCCCCTATGCGATGGACCGCGATCATGTCTTCACGATGGAACAGGCGCTCGACCGGATGCGCGGGCTGATCGGCTATGCCGGCGACTGGACCGACCTCGCCGCCTACCTGCCCGAGGGCTGGACCGCCGACCCAGCGCGGCGCCGGTCGGCCACCGCCGCCACCTTCGCCGCGTCGCTTGAGCTTGCCAAGCAGGGCCAGATCGAGTTGAGACAGGCCGAGACCTTTGCCCCGATCGCCATACGGCGGAAGAATCCGTGACCGAGAGCCCCGCCCGCGAGAAGAGCCTTTTCGAAGCGCCGCCCATCGCCGAGCAGGAGCGGATGGTCGAGGCGATCCTCTTCGCCTCGGCCGATCCGGTGACGGTGGCCGAGCTCGAGGCGCGGATGCCGCACGGTGCCGACCCGGCCGAGGCGCTGGTGCTGCTCCGCCGCCGCTACGAGGGGCGCGGCGTCCGCGTGGTGAAGGTGGGCGACGCCTGGGCGATCCGCACCGCGCCCGACCTCGGCTTCCTGATGCAGAAGGAGACGGTGGAGACGCGCAAGCTTTCCCGCGCGGCGATCGAGACGCTGGCGATCATCGCCTACCACCAGCCCTGCACCCGCGCCGAGATCGAGGAGATCCGGGGCGTCGCGGTCAGCCGGGGCACGGTCGATCAGCTTCTGGAACTGGAATGGATCCGCTTCGGCCGCCGCCGGATGACGCCGGGGCGGCCGGTGACCTATGTGGTCACGCAAGGATTCCTCGACCACTTCGGGCTGGAATCGGCCCGCGACCTGCCGGGGCTGAAGGAGTTGCGCGCCGCCGGGCTGCTCGACAACCGGCCGCTGCCGGGGGCCGGGCTGCCGGGCGACGAGGAGGCCGAGGTCGTGGAAGGGCAAAGCGAGCTTTTCGAGGACTGATAGGAGGTTCCGGGATGAACCTGAACCGGTTTCTCAACATTGCGGCGAATGTCCTCGTCCGCCGACTGGTCAATCTCGGCATCGATCGGGGGCTCGGCTGGCTCGGCCGCAGGGGCGGCAGTGGGGCGACGACGCCACCGGGCGCGAAGCCCCCGGCATGCGATGCCCGCGCGCTGGCGAAGCGGGCGCGGCTGATGGCGCGGATCGCCCGCCGCTTCGGCCGCTGACCGCCTCAGGCGCGGAAGTGCTTGGAAAGCTTCAGCCCCTGGCCCTGGTAGTTGGAGGCAAGCCCGGCGCCGTAGAGCCGTTCCGGCGCCGCAGCCATGCGTTCGTAGACCAGCCTTCCGACCACCTGCCCGTGTTCCAGCACGAAGGGCGCCTCGTGGCAGCGCACCTCCAGCACGCCGCGCGAGCCCGCCCCGGCGGCGCCGGACCAGCCGAAGCCGGGGTCGAAGAAGCCGGCATAGTGCACCCGGAACTCGCCCACCATCGCCAGATAGGGCGCCATTTCGGCGGCGTGGTCGGGTGGGATCGTCACCGCCTCGCGGCTGACGAGGATGTAGAAGGCGCCTGGGTCGAGGATGATCCGTCCGTCGCTGGTGCGGACCTCCTCCCAGAAGTCGGCGGGCGGGTAGTGGCCGATCCGGTCGAGGTCGATGAGCCCGGTGTGGGGCTTGGCGCGGTAGCCGACAAGATCGCCCGCCGCCGGCCTCAGGTCGACCGAGAAGCCGAGGCCGTCGTCGATCAGCGCCGCGCCAGTGACCAGCGGCACCCGGGCGTGAAGCGCGCGCAACCCGTCGTCGTCCAGCGCCGCGTGGCCGCGCCGGAACCGGAGCTGGTTGAGCCGCATTCCCGGCCGCACCAGCACCGAGAACGACCGAGGGCAGATCTCGGCGTAGAGCGGGCCCGTGTAGCCCTCGCCGATGCGGTCGAACTCCACGCCGCCATCGGTGATCGTGCGGGTCAGGAGGTCGAGCCGGCCGGTCGAGCTTTTCGCGTTGGCCACGGCGCTGACGCCTTCGGGCAGGGCGAGCCGCTCCATCAGCGGCACGACATAGACGCAGCCCTTCTCCAGCACCGCGCCCCGGCTCAGGTCGATCCGGTGCATCTCGAACTCGGCGATGCGGTCGGCGACGCTGCTGCCCTGCCCGGCGAGGAACGAGGCGCGCACCCGGTAGGCAACGTCACCGAGCCGCAAATCGAGGCTGGCCGGCTGGATCTGCGCATCGGCGACGGCGGGGGCGGCGGCGACGGCGCCGGCGTCGATCAGCGCGCGGATCGCCCGGTCGGGCAGCACTCCGGTCGCGGTCATGTCAGGCTCCCCCTCA
This sequence comes from Albidovulum sp., assembly GCA_030837825.1. Lineage (GTDB taxonomy): Bacteria > Pseudomonadota > Alphaproteobacteria > Rhodobacterales > Rhodobacteraceae > Albidovulum. The sequence continues at coordinate 7,329 of JAUQYB010000030.1, read as the reverse complement.
TGCGAACGCCCACCCCGGCGAGGGGTGGGCGTTTCGGTGTTGGTCGGGCCGGCGAGATTTGAACTCGCGACCTTCCGCCCCCCAGACGGACGCGCTAACCAGGCTGCGCCACGGCCCGACGCCCGGGGATATAGGATGATTGGCGGGGCGGGGGCAAGCGCCAAAACGCATCCGGGCGACGGAGGATGCAGCCATCCCCGGGGCTCAGTCCCGCGTCGGCTCGTTGCGTTCGGCCAAGAGGTCGCGCAGCGCCGACAGCCGGGTGTAGATCACGCGCAATTCGCCCCTGTGTTCGCGTGCCTTGAACGCGTCCATCGCCCGCAACATCGCGGCCGCGGGGGGGCGCTGCGCCTCGGCCGGGGCGGCGGGATGCGGGGCGGGGGGCGTTTCCGCGGCAATCGGAGCGGCCCCGGCGAGGGGGCGCACGTTTCCGGGCTGGCCGAGCGGCAGCGTCGGCGCGTCGACCTCCATCGGGGCTTCCCCGGCCGGCGTGGCGGCATCATCGGGGTCGGGCAGGAGCCGGTCCTCGGCATCGGCAGCGATTGGCGCCGGCGTTTCCGGCCAGTGCCCGGCGACGCCGCGGGCGGGCGCCGCCACCGGGCCGCCGAAGGGCGATGACCGCATTCCGGGCGCCGGCACGGGTGCAGGATCGGGCGCAGGTTCGGGCGCGGCAGCCGCTGGTGCCGCCGGCCTTCCCGGCGCCTCCGCCGCCCCGAGCGCCGCGACATGGCGCACGCCTTTCTCGCGCAGGATCTTCTGCACCCCGCGAATCGTCATGCCGTCATCGTGGAGAAGCTTCCGGATGCCGCCGAGAAGGGCCAGGTCGGCGGGGCGGGAATAGCGCCGCCCGCCGGCCCGCTTCACCGGCCTCACCTGAGAGAAGCGGCTTTCCCAGAACCGCAGCACATGGGCCGGCGTGTCGAGAAGGTCGGCAACTTCGCTGATGGTACGGAACGCTTCCGGCGACTTCTCCATGCCCGACCTTTCCATGCCCGGCTTCTCCATCCCCGGCGCCTCAGCTCCGGTTGCCGGCGGCAACACGGTCCTTCATCAGGTGCGACGGCCGGAACGTCAGCACGCGGCGGGGGCTGATCGGCACTTCGTCCCCGGTCTTGGGGTTGCGCCCGACGCGGGCCGACTTGTCACGGACCGAGAAGGTTCCGAAGGACGAGATCTTCACCGTCTCGCCGGCGACCAGCGCATCGGACATGTGGGTCAGCACGCTTTCGACGAGTTGCGCCGATTCGTTGCGCGAAAGCCCCACTTCGCGGAACACGGCCTCGCTCAGATCCATGCGCGTCAAGGTCTTGTCGCTCATCTCCGTCCCCCGGGCTGTTTGCGGCAGGATGGGCGGATAAAATTTCCGAGTCAATATCAACGGCTTGGGGAGGGGCATTCAAGCGGAATTTCACCACCTGAGGACGACTGCGCCCCAGCTGAGACCGCCGCCGATCGCCTCGGTGACGATCAGATCGCCCTTCCTGATCTGCCCGCGGTCCTTGCCGACCGAAAGTGCCAGCGGAATCGAGGCTGCCGAGGTGTTGCCGTGGTCCTGCACCGTGACCACGACGCGGTCCATCGGCACCTGCATGCGCTGCGCGGTGGCCGCGATGATCCTGAGGTTCGCCTGATGCGGCACGATCCAGTCGACGTCGGCGCCGGTCATCCCCGCCTTGTCGAGCGCGGCATGGGCGGTCTCGGCCAGTTTCTCGACCGCGTGGCGGAAGACCTGATTGCCGAGCATCCGGACATGGCCGGCGGTCCCGGTCGTCGATACGCCGCCGTCGACATAGAGGATGTCGCGGTAGCGGCCGTCGCTGTGCAGGTCTGTGGCAAGGATGCCGCGGTCGGCCGATGTGCCGTTGCCGTCGGCCGCTTCCAGCACGACCGCGCCCGCGCCGTCGCCGAACAGGACGCAGGTGGTGCGGTCGGTGAAGTCGAGGATGCGGCTGAACGTCTCCGCCCCGATGACAAGGACGCGCTTCGCCTGGCCCGACTGGATCAGTGCATTGGCGTTGGCGAGTGCGAAGACGAAGCCCGCGCAGACCGCCTGGACGTCGAAGGCGAAGCCCGAGGTCATGCCGATCTTGTCCTGGACCATCGTCGCGGCGGAAGGAAAGGTCAGGTCCGCCGTCGAGGTCGCCAGCACCAGAGCGTCGAGATCGGCGGCCGTCATCCCGGCATCCGCCAGCGCCGCCTCGGCCGCCTTTGCGCCGAGGTCGGAGGTGGTCTCGCCCTCGGCCGCGAAATGGCGCCGCTCGATGCCGGTGCGGGTGCGGATCCATTCGTCGCTGGTATCGACGGATGCCTCGAACTCTGAATTCGGGACCACACGCGCGGGCAGGTAATGCCCGACGCCCCGGACCACGGCACGGATCGTCATGTAGGATTCCCGTTCGCTGCGCCACCCTCGGGGCCACTCTGCCCCGAGGCCACGGCGGAGGCAACCCGTGCTGCGAGCCGTTCCTGGAAGCCCGAACCGGCAAGCCGGAAGGCGAGCCCGATCGCGGCCGCGACCCCGGTCGCATCGGCCGATCCATGCGACTTCACGATCGTGCCGTTGAGGCCGAGGAACACCCCGCCGTTGACCCGGCGGGGGTCGATCCGCCGTTGCAGCCGCTTCAGCGATCCGAGCGCGAGGAGTGCGGCGAAGCGCGACAGGAGACCTGCATCGAGCGCCTCGCGCAGGAACTCTCCCATCAGCTTCGCGGTGCCCTCGCCGGTTTTCAGCGCGATGTTGCCGGTGAAGCCGTCGGTGACGATCACGTCGACCCGCGCCGACGGCAGGTCGCCGCCCTCGACGAAGCCGACATAGTCGAAGCCGCCGGTTCCGGCCGCCGCCGCGAGCAGGTCCTGGGCCGCCTTCAGCTCCGCCCGGCCCTTGTGTTCCTCGGTGCCGACGTTGAGAAGCCCGACGCGCGGGCGGGCGACACCCAGGCCGTTGCGGGCATAGCTCGCCCCCATCAGCGCGAACTGAAGAAGGTCCGGCGCGTCGGCGCGGATGTCGGCGCCGACGTCGAGCATGACGTTGAAGCCCTGCGGGTTGCGCGAGGGCCAGAGGCAGGCGATGGCCGGCCGGCTGACGCCCGGAAGCTTCCGCAGCCGGATCATAGACAGCGCCATCAGCGCGCCGGTGTTGCCGCAACTGACGGCGACCGTCGCCTCGCCGTTGCGGACGCTTTCGATGGCCGACCACATCGAGGTGCCCTCGCCGTGGCGGACGACGTGGGAGGGCTTGTCATCCATCGTCACGACACCCGCCGCCGGGCGGATCGTGCAGCGGCCGGCAAGGGCCGGGCGCTTGGCGACGAGTTGGGCCAGCGTGTCCTCGGGGCCGTGGACGATGAATTCGATGCCGGGGTTGGCGGCGGCGGATTCGTCCATTCCGGCGACGACCGCGGCCGGGCCCCGGTCGCCGCCCATCGCATCGACCGAAATGACGATGCGGCCCGAAGTCCCGTGTCCGGGGGCTTCGGGCGCGCTGTCATTCGCTGACGGCATGGAGGCGGGCTACCGACGCGGGCTTACGCCGCGTCTTCGTCCAGGTCGACCTCGGCGGTCTGGGCGACCACCTCGCGGTCATTGTAGTGACCGCAGGCGCCGCAGACGTGATGCGGGCGCTTCAGCTCGCCGCAGTTCGGGCATTCGTTCGGATTGGCGGCGACCAGCGCATCGTGGGCGCGGCGCATGTTGCGGCGGGACCGCGTGGTCCGGTTCTGAGGGACAGCCATGTCTCAACCTCGGGTTATCGTGGGGCCTGGGCCCCGGTTTCCTGGGGTTTCGTCACAAGGCGACCGCAAAGCGACCGGTGCGAACCCAACGTTCCAGCGAGGGCCGGAACATACTGCGATTCCAGGCGGGCGCAAGTCTTTTCTGGCGTCCGCCGCCGCTGCCTCCCGGCGGCGTCTCAATCCGTCTCGCCGCGCTTTCTGATGAGATCGGCGAGCCCGGCGAATGGACGTGTCGTTTCCTCGTCATCGAGGGGAGACGCGTCATCGGGATGGGCCCTGGCGGCGGCGAATTCGGCCCCTTCGGCACGCGGATAGGGCGGCAGGGCCAGCGCCAGCGCCTCGACCATGACCGCGCCCGCGTCGATCACGGCGGGCAGGGGCTCCACCGTCTCGTCCGCCATCTCGGCCTCTTCCGCCTCGGGTTCGGGAAGGTCGGCGACGTAGCGCCGGACGACCCGCTCGGCGATCCGCGACGTGACCGGCACAAGCGTCACGACGCAGGCCTGGGTGACCGTGGCCTCGAGATCGGCCTCGAGCATCCAGTCCCGCCGCCCGGCGGGGCGAAGCTCGCCCCGGAAGCTCAGCGCCTCGAGCCCGAGAAGCCCGAGCGTGCCGGCGATGGCCGCCAGCGCCGTCTCGCCGGGGCGAAGGTCGAAGCGCGTGGCCTTGCGGGCGGGCAGCGCGGCGATGCGGAAGGGATGGCTGAAGGGGCTGTGGTCGGCGGTCATCGGCGGCTCCTGCGGGCCGGATCGGGCGGCGCCCGGCGGGTTCGTCCTTGAAGGACGGTGCTGGCTGGTGGTAAGCGGGATAGAAGGCTTGAGGCGGCAGGGCAAGAGGGCGGTATGGGCAGGCTCGGTTCCGGAGTTCGGCGCGGCGCGGTCGTGTTCGCGATTGTGCTGCTTGCCGCCTGCACGGCGCTTTACCAGAATCACGGCTATATCCCCCGCGATGCCGATCTGGAGCAGGTGGTCGTCGGCACATCGACGCGCGAGGATGTCGGCAAGGCCGTGGGCCGGCCGTCTTCGACCGGGCTTCTGACCGGGGGGGCCTGGTATTACGTCGGCTCGCGATTCCGCCACTACGGCCCGCGTGAGCCGAAGGAGATCGACCGCCAGGTCGTGGCGATCAGCTTCGACGAGGGCGGGACCGTCGAGAACGTCGAACGCTTCGGTCTGGAAAAGGGGCAGGTCGTCGTGCTGTCGCGCCGCGTCACCGACAGCAACATCAAGGGGCTGGGGTTCCTGCGCCAGCTTCTGGGCAACATCGGCAACGTCAGCGCCGGCCAGATATTCCAGAACGACTGAGCGGCGCCGCTCACTCCGCCTTCGGATGACGGGTCAGCGCGACGCCGTTGATGCAGTAGCGCAGGCCGGTGGGTTTCGGGCCGTCGGGAAAGACATGGCCGAGATGGGCATCGCAGGCTGCGCAATGGACCTCGGTGCGCTTCATGAACCAGCTCCGGTCCTCGCTCTCGCCCACCGCCGCCGCCGAGACCGGCTTGTAGAAGCTCGGCCAGCCGCAGCCGGCATCGAACTTCGTTCCGGCGTCGAAGAGGGCCGCACCGCAGCACACGCATGTGTAGATCGCGGGGCCGGCCGGGAAATCGTCGTGGGTGAAGGCGCGTTCGGTGGCGTGTTCGCGGGTGACCCTGTAGGCCAGGTCCGACAATTGTTCCCGCCATTCCGCGTCGGTCTTCACGATCTTCGCCGCCATTCGGCCCTCCCTTTTCCGTTGCCCCGCCGGTCGCGGCGTGCGTTAACCTCGCGCTCAATGTAGGCACGGGCGCGGGGCCCGCCAAGGCGGAGAACGGCGCGATGCTGGCGCTGGCAAGGGGAAAATACCTCGCCCGGGTCGCCGAAGCCGGGGCCGACGTGCTGCGCGCCCAGGATCTGCGCTGGCGGGCGTTCCGGGCGGCGCGCCGCCCCGACGGCAGAGGCCGGCGCGACGCGGACGAATTCGACGGCCTCTGCCGGCACATGCTGGTGGAAGAGCGGCAGACCGGCCGACTGGTCGCCGCGGCGCGGTTGTTGCCGCTTGCCCACGGGCACGAGATCGGGCGAAGCTATTCGGCCCGGCACTACGACCTGTCGGGGCTTGCCGCCTGGCCCGGACCGATTGTGGAGATGGGGCGGTTCTGCCTCGACCCCGCGTGCCATGATCCCGACGTGATCCGGATCGCCTGGGGCGTGGTGGCGCGGCTGGTGGCGGCCGAAGGGGCGGGGATGCTGTTCGGCTGCAGTTCTTTTCCCGGCACCGATGCCACGCCCTATCACGACGCCTTCGCCATGCTCGCTGCCTGCCACCGCGCGCCGGAGCGGTGGCTGCCGAAGGTGAAGGCACCGCGGATCGTCCGCTTCGGCGGCGAGCGCGGGCAGGGTGCAGGCGATGCCCGGTCTGTGCCGCCACGGACCCTGCCGCCGCTTCTGAAAAGCTATCTGGCGATGGGCGGATGGGTCGGCGACCATGCGGTCGTCGATGACGATCTCGGCACGCTCCACGTCTTCACCGCCGTCGAGGTCGCCCGCATCCCGCCCGCGCGAGCGCGGGCGCTGCGGGTGCTCGCCGGCTGACGGATCAGCCCCCGGATCAGGCCCGGGCGCGACGGCCGCCGCGGCGGCCCGAGGCGGCGGTGGCCTGCGCGGCCGAGGCTTCGGCGAAGCTCATGCCGCCCTCGACCGCCTCCAGCACCTTCGAGAAGCGGATCCACTCGCCGCCGTTCGCGTCGTGGTTCATCAGCATGTTGGCGGCACGGATCGCCTCCATCTCGACCTGGCGGACCGGGTTCATGATCGCCGAGGTCATGCCCGCGCCGATTGCCATCGGCAGGAAGGCCGCGTTGATCCCGTGCCGGTTCGGCAGGCCGAAGGAGATGTTGGAGGCGCCGCAGGTGGTGTTGACGCCAAGCTCGTCGCGCAGGCGGCGGACCAGGGCGAAGACCTGCTGGCCGGCGGTCGCCAGCGCTCCGATCGGCATCACCAGGGGATCGACGACGATGTCATGGGCCGGGATGCCGTGGTCGGCGGCGCGTTCGACGATCTTCTTCGCCACCGCGAAGCGCACGTCGGGGTCCATCGAGATACCGGTGTCGTCGTTGGAGATCGCCACCACCGGCACGTTGTATTTCTTCACCAGCGGCAGCACCATCTCCAGCCGCTCCTCCTCGCCGGTGACGGAGTTGAGGAGCGGGCGCCCCTCGGCCGCGGCGAGCCCCGCTTCGAGCGCCGCGGGGACCGACGAGTCGATGCAGAGCGGCACGTCGACAAGGCCCTGCACCAGCCGGATCATGCTGGTCATCAGCGGCGGTTCGGTCTCGTTCGGGTTGGGGTTGGAGTTGTAGACGACGCCCGCGTTGACATCGAGCACCATCGCCCCGCAGGCGACCTGTTCCAGCGCGTCCTTCTCGACGGTGGAGAAATTGCCCGCCTCAAGCTCGGCGGCGAGCTTCTTGCGCCCGGTTGGGTTGATCCGCTCGCCGATCACGCAGAACGGCTCGTCAAAGCCGATGACGACGGTTTTCGATTTCGATTCAAGGACGGTGCGGGTCATTCTTCCCTCGGGTTCTCAGGATTGCGCGGCGGGAACGGCGGACTTGCCGCCA
>JAUQYB010000029.1 GCA_030837825.1 Albidovulum sp. | reverse complement strand
GGTGGGCAATCTGCCCACGCGGACGCTCGAGCGCGGGCAGATTGCCCACCCTACGATTCATCCTTGCTTAACCCTGGCCGTTCATCTTGGGACCATGTCGTACTATCGCCGCCTTCGCCTGCCGGGTGCCAGCTACTTTTTCACGGTTGCGCTTTCGCAGCGCGGGGACGACGCGCTGGTCCGGCATGTCGATGTCCTGCGCCAGGCCTTTTGCGTCACAGCATCGGAGCATCCGCTGCACTGCGATGCGATGGTGGTCTTGCCGGATCACCTTCACGCGGTCTGGACCCTGCCGCCGGGGGACGCCGATTTCTCGATCCGGTGGCGCAAGGTGAAGGCGCGCTTCACGCGCTGGTCCGGGCTGCGGGCGTCACCTTCGCCCAGCAAGGCGCGCAAGCGCGAATGCGGTGTGTGGCGGCGACGGTTCTGGGAACATACGATCCGCGATGAGCGGGACTATCGGGCGCATGTGGAATATTGCTGGCGCAATCCGGTGAAGCATGGCCTTGTATCGCGCGGCGCGGATTGGCCGTTTTCGTCGATCCATCGAGACATCCGCGCGGGAAGGGTGCCGCCGGAATGGGCGGAGGCGACGGCGACCGGCGATGTCGGGAAGTAGGGCGGGCAAGTTGCCCACCGTGCGCGCGATTGAGGTTCGTCGGGGCACTGCGGGTTCGGACTGTAGGGTGGGCGATTCGCCCACCATGTGCGGGACCGGCCTCCGAGGATTGATGTCAGACAGCAGCGGCAAGATGAATGGTGGGCAGATCGCCCACCACCAAGCGGGGAGTCGTAGGGTGGGCAGTTTGCCCACCGTTGCGCCGGCCGTTGCAACGAGCGGCGGGCAGGTGCGTGGGACGGGGCGGCAGGGATCGGTCCGCGTGCGGAAGGATGGTGGGCAGATTGCCCACCCTACGCTTGCTGGTAGGGTCGGAATCTTTCAGACCGCATCGTGGCGGGTCGGAAGCCCGCCCTGCGGGTTGCTCCCGGCCGGGCAAGTCCGAGGCCGGTGCCTCGGGCGCCGCGAGCGGGGTCCGCCATCCCGGCCGTGCGCCTGCCGCACGGCCGGCGCCCGCCCTCCGGGCGGCGGGCGCATTCGCACCCGCCAGGGCGGACGCCGCCCGTGCCCCGATGTCCGGTGAGATCGGAGAGCCCCTTGGCGCTTCCTTGCGTCAGCGCCAATCGGCCCGGCCGCGGGGTGAGTGGGTAGGGTGCCTGATCTCACGCACCGATGCGCGGGGCTGGGGGGATGGTGCGTGCGAGCACGCACCCTACGCTTGCTGCTTGTTCAGTTTTCTCAAGTTACACGGCCAGCACATTATTCTAGCGTTGGTCGAATCATTCGTTCCACCATGCTGCGGCGATAAATGGTGATCAAAGTGCCATGGTGTTTCAGGATGCTGTTGATGCTTTCTTACATCTGACCAATTTGTCCCGCATACCGGGCAACGCTCGGGATTCTGCGCTATTAGCCGTTCCTTGACATCTCTTGAGAAACTGCCGCCCGACGACGTTTTTCGTTCCGCGTAAGCCCTGCTCCTCTGTCGTTGACAGATCAAACAGCGATTATGCGAGTTCCACGGCGTGATAGCCTGACATTTAGTGCAGTATTTTTGAGGGCGCTCGCCGTGCGGCGTAACCAATCCAATCTCCCAAGTGTCAGTTTTTAAGCGGGCTTAAAACGATCGCCTTCTACTTGCCTCCAATGTGTCCACCTCACCCCCTCCGCCTCTTCCCGCCCCGTTGCCCCGGCCGTCCCGCCGTTGACCTCCCCCGCGCCTTCACCGCCTCGCCGACCGCCTCCTCCACCGCCGATTGCCGGGCGAGGGGATCGTCCGACAGCACCAGATCGACGGCCTCCAGCCGCTTGACCTCGTCCCGTATCCGCGCGGCTTCCTCGAATTCGAGGTTCTCGGCCGCCTTGCGCATCTGCGTCCTGAGCGCGTCGAGATGCGCCTCCAGATTCGCCCCGTGCATCGGGCGGTCGACCTTGGCCGTCACCCGGTTCATGTCGACGTCGCCCTTGTAGAGGCCGGCGAGGATGTCCTCGACGTTCTTCTTCACGGTCTCGGGGGTGATGCCGTGGGCCTCGTTGTAGGCCACCTGCTTCTCGCGCCGCCGCTCGGTCTCGGCCAAAGCGCGTTCCATCGAACCCGTCACCCGGTCGGCATACATGATGACCCTGCCTTCCGCGTTGCGCGCGGCGCGGCCGATGGTCTGGATCAGCGAGGTTTCCGACCTGAGAAAGCCCTCCTTGTCGGCGTCGAGGATCGCCACCAGCCCGCATTCGGGGATGTCGAGCCCCTCGCGCAGGAGGTTGATGCCGACCAGGACGTCGAAGGCGCCAAGGCGGAGGTCGCGCAGGATTTCGATCCGCTCGATCGTGTCGATGTCGGAATGCATGTAGCGCACGCGGATGCCCTGTTCGTGCATGTACTCGGTGAGGTCCTCGGCCATGCGCTTGGTGAGCGTGGTGACGAGGGTGCGGAAGCCCCTGGCGGCCACTTTCCGCACCTCGTCGAGGAGGTCGTCCACCTGCATCTCGACCGGGCGGATTTCGACCTGCGGGTCGAGAAGGCCGGTCGGGCGGATGACCTGTTCGGTGAAGACGCCGCCGGTCTGCTCCAGTTCCCACGAGGCGGGGGTGGCGCTCACGAACACCGACTGCGGCCGCATCGCATCCCATTCCTCGAACTTCAGGGGCCGGTTGTCCATGCAGGAGGGGAGCCGGAAGCCGTGTTCGGCGAGGGTGAATTTCCGACGGTAGTCGCCCTTGTACATGCCGCCGATCTGCGGGACCGAGACGTGGGATTCATCGGCGAAGACGATGGCGTGGTCGGGGATGAATTCGAAGAGGGTGGGGGGCGGCTCGCCCGGCGCGCGGCCGGTGAGATAGCGCGAGTAGTTCTCGATCCCGGCGCAGGAGCCGGTGGCCTCCAGCATCTCGAGATCGAAGTTGGTGCGCTGTTCGAGGCGCTGGGCTTCGAGGAGCTTGCCTTCGTCCTGGAGCTGCTTCAGGCGCTGGGCCAGCTCCTTGCGGATGCCGGTGATCGCCTGTTGCAGGGTCGGGCGGGGGGTGACGTAGTGGCTGTTGGCGTAGATCCTGATCTTGTCGAAGCTGTCGGTCTTCTGGCCGGTCAGCGGGTCGAATTCGGTGATCGCCTCCAGCTCCTCGCCGAAGAAGGAGAACTTCCAGGCGCGGTCCTCGAGGTGGGCGGGCCAGAGGTCCACCGTGTCGCCCTTGACGCGGAAGGCGCCGCGCTGGAAGGCGGCGTCGGCGCGGCGGTACTGCTGGGCGACGAGCTCGGCGAGGAACTTCCGCTGGTCGTAGAGCTTTCCGACCTCCATGTCCTGGGTCATCGCCGACTAGGTCTCGACCGAGCCGATGCCGTAGATGCAGGAGACCGAGGCGACGATGATCACGTCGTCGCGTTCCAGAAGCGCACGGGTGGCCGAGTGGCGCATCCGGTCGATCTGTTCGTTGATCTGGGATTCCTTTTCTATGTAGGTGTCGGTCCGCGGAACGTAGGCCTCGGGCTGGTAGTAGTCGTAGTAGCTGACGAAATACTCGACCGAATTCTCCGGGAAGAAGCCCTTGAACTCGCCGTAAAGCTGGGCGGCAAGCGTCTTGTTCGGGGCGAGGATGATCGCCGGGCGCTGGGTCTCCTCGATCACCTTGGCCATCGTGAAGGTCTTGCCGGTGCCGGTCGCGCCGAGGAGGACCTGGTCGCGCTCGCCCGCCTTCACCCCCTCGGCAAGCTCCACGATCGCGGTCGGCTGGTCGCCGGCGGGGGCGAAATCGGTGTGGAGCACGAAGCGGCGGCCGCCCTCGAGCTTGGGCCGGGTCAGCACCTCGGGGCGCGGGGTGGGGGCGTTGGTGTTGTTGTGGGGCATCGGCGATTCCTCCGGCCCAGCAGATTTGATCCGTTTTTGTTCCGGTTCAAGGTGGCCGGGGCATTTCCGCCGCCGGGGGCGCTCAGCGATGGCGGCCGGCGCGGAAGGCCACCGCCGTGATCGCGGCCCAGACCAGGGTCCGCAGGGTCATCGCGGCGGTCGTGCGCGCCTCGTGGGCGCCGCCCCCGGCGACGTGCCAGAGGAAGGCGGCGAAGACCGCCGCCGTCGCCAGGGCGATGGCGAGCGAGAGGCCGGGCGCCCAGCCGGCGCCGCGCCAGAGGCCGAGGCCGGCCGCGACATAGACGAAGCCGGCGGCGAAGTTGAACCACAGGACGAAGGGCACGACGGCGCCCATGTCGGCCCCGCCGAAGAGCGCCCGGCCGCCGGCGGCGATGGTCAGGGCGCCGAAGACGACGGCCGCGGCGGCGGCGACGGTCAGGGAAGGCGGCCGGGCGGTCATCCCCTGTTTCCTCCGGTCAGTTGCCGAGGATGGCGGGCAGGCGCAGGCCGTGGTCGCGGGCGCACCGGACGGCGATGTCATAGCCCGCGTCGGCATGGCGCCAGACGCCGGAGGCCGGGTCGTTCCAGAGGACGCGTTCCAGCCGCTTCGCCGCCTCGGGGGTGCCGTCGGCGACGATGACGACGCCGGCGTGCTGGCTGAACCCCATGCCGACGCCGCCGCCGTGGTGGAGCGAGACCCAGGTGGCGCCGCTCGCGGTGTTGACCAGCGCGTTCAGAAGCGGCCAGTCGCTGACGGCGTCGGAGCCGTCCTTCATCGCCTCGGTCTCGCGGTTGGGGCTGGCGACGGAGCCCGAGTCCAGATGGTCGCGGCCGATGACGACGGGGGCCTTGAGTTCGCCCGAAGCCACCATCTCGTTGAACATCAGCCCGGCGCGGTGGCGGTCGCCAAGGCCGATCCAGCAGATGCGCGCCGGCAGGCCCTGGAAGGCGATGCGCTCGCGCGCCATGTCGAGCCAGCGGTGGAGGTGGGCGTTCTCCGGGAAGAGTTTCTTCATCGCCGCGTCGGTCTTGTAGATGTCCTCGGGGTCGCCCGAGAGCGCGCACCAGCGGAACGGGCCGATGCCCTTGCAGAAGAGGGGGCGGATGTAGGCGGGGACGAAGCCGGGGAAGGCGAAGGCGTTTTCCAGTCCCTCCTCCTTGGCCACCTGGCGGATGTTGTTGCCGTAGTCGAGCGTCGGCACGCCGGCGTTCCAGAAATCGACCATCGCCGCAACATGGGTTTTCATCGAGGCGCGGGCGGCCTTTTCCACCGCGTCGGGGTCGGTTTCCTGTTTCGCGCGCCATTCGGCCACGGTCCAGCCCGCCGGGCAGTAGCCGTGCAGGGGGTCGTGGGCGGAGGTCTGGTCGGTGACGATGTCCGGCCGTGGCCCGCCGGCCTTGATCCGGGCGGCGAGTTCTGGGAAGATCTCGGCGGCGTTGCCGAGAAGGCCCACGGATTTGGCCTCGCCGGCCTTGGTCCAGCGGTCGATGAGCGCCAGAGCCTCGTCGAGCGTGCGGGCCTTTTCGTCGAGGTAGCGGGTGCGCAGGCGGAAGTCGATGCGGGTCTCGTCGCATTCGACGGCGAGGCAGCAGGCCCCGGCCATCACCGCCGCCAGCGGCTGCGCGCCGCCCATGCCGCCGAGGCCGCCGGTGAGGATCCACTTGCCCTTGAGGCTGCCGCCATAGTGCTGGCGCCCGGCCTCGGCGAAGGTCTCGTAGGTGCCCTGGACGATGCCCTGGGTGCCGATGTAGATCCAGGACCCGGCGGTCATCTGGCCATACATCATCAGGCCCTTCCTATCCAACTCGTTGAAATGCTGCCAGTTTGCCCAGTGCGGCACGAGGTTGGAGTTGGCGATCAGCACGCGGGGCGCGTCGGCATGGGTGCGCACCACCGCGACCGGCCGGCCGGACTGGACGACCAGCGTCTCGTCGGCCTCGAGCGTCTTCAGCGCCGCGACGATGCGGTCGAAATCCTCCCAGGTCCGCGCCGCCCGGCCGATGCCGCCGTAGACCACCAGCTCGTGCGGGTTCTCGGCCACGTCGGGGTGCAGGTTGTTCATCAGCATCCGCATCGGCGCCTCGGTCAGCCAGCTTTTCGCGGTGATCTCGGGGCCGGTGGCGGGGTAGATGTCGCGGGTGTTGTGGCGCGGATCGGTCATCGGGTGACTCCGGGAAAGGATGCGAGGTCTTGCAGGGTGGCGAGGATGGCGCCGAGGTGCTGCCTCAGGCGCATGGCCTTGGCGGTGTCGTAGGCGAAGGGCGGCGCTTCGGTGGCGAGGTGGGTGGACTGCGCCAGTTCCATCTGGACCGCGTGCAGCCCCTCGGCCGGGCGGCCGTAGTGGCGCGTCGTCCAGCCGCCCCTGAAGCGGCCGTTGAGGACGCTGGTGTAGCCCCCGGCCCCGGCGCAGAGACGGGCAACGGCAGCCTCGATTTCCGGGGCGCAGGTGGCGCCGCCGTTGGTGCCGATGTTGAAGTCGGGAAGGAGACCGTCGAAGAGGAAGGGGATGCGCGAGCGGATCGAGTGGCAGTCGTAGAGGATCGCCACCCCGTGCCGGGCGCGGACGCGATCAAGCTCGGCGGCCAGCGCGGCGTGATAGGGGGCGTGGAAGTCGCGCCGCCGCGCGTCGATCTCGGCCGCGCCGGGCGGATCGGTCCAGAGCGGTGCGCCGTCGAAATCGGTCAGCGGCACGAGTCCGGTGGTGTTCTGCCCGGGATAGAGGCTTTCGCCCGAGGGCGGGCGGTTGGCGTCGATGACGTAGCGGTGGAAGGTGGCGCGCACCACGGTGGCGCCGGGCAGGAGCCCGTCGTAGAGCCGGTCGATGTGCCAGTCGGTGTCGGCGAGTGTCTGCCCCCGCGGGGTGAGGCGGGCAAAGATCGCCTCGGGCACATGGGTGCCGGTGTGGGGCATCGCCAGCACCACCGGCCCGTCGCCGCGGCTGACCTCGACCGGGGTCATGCCGCGGCCGGGGACAGGAGCGCGCGGATGCCGCAGGCGGCGGACACGGCGCCCTCGCGGACGAGGCCCGCGGCAAGGGCGAGGTCGCCGGCCATGTAGCGGTCCTCTCCCAGCGCCGGGACCACCTTGCGGAGCGTGGCCACGAGGCGCGTCAGGCAGGGGCTGGTGGCGAGCGGCGCGCGGAACTCCACCCCCTGCGCGGCGCAGAGAAGCTCCACCCCGAGGATGACATGGAGGTTCGCGTTCATCCGGGCCAGACGCCGCGCGCCGTGGGCGGCCATCGAGACGTGGTCTTCCTGGTTGGCCGAGGTCGGGGTGGAATCGGTCGAGCAGGGGGTGGCGAGGTGCTTGTTCTCGCTCATCAGCGCCGCCGTCGTCACCTCGGCGATCATCAGGCCGGAGTTGAGCCCGGGCTTCGGGGTGAGGAACGGCGGCAGGTCGAAGCTGAGCGTGGGATCGACCATCAGCGCGACGCGGCGCTGGGCGATGGCGCCGATCTCGGCCACGGCGAGCGCGATCTGGTCGGCGGCGAAGGCCACCGGCTCGGCGTGGAAGTTGCCGCCCGAGACGATCATGCCCCGGTCGACCAGCACGAGCGGGTTGTCGGAGGCGGCGTTGGCCTCGATCTCCAGCGTGCGGCCGGCGAAGCGCAAAAGGTCGAGTGCGGCGCCCGTCACCTGCGGCTGGCAGCGGATGCAGTAGGGATCCTGCACGCGGGTGTCGCCGGTGCGGTGGCTTTCGCGGATTTCCGAGCCTTCCATCACCGCGCGCATCGCGCGGGCCACGTCGATCTGGCCGGCATGGCCCCTGAGCGCATGAAGCGCGGGTTCGAGGGGGGCGGTCGAGCCCATGATTGCATCGGTCGAAAGGCAGGAGATGGCGACCGCGGCTTCGGCGCTGCGGATCGCGTCGAAGAGCGCCGCGAGCGCGCAGGCGGTGGAGAACTGGGTGCCGTTGATCAGGCCGAGCCCTTCCTTCGGGCCGAGGACCACCGGCGCGAGCCCGGCGCGGGCCAGCGCCTCGCGCGAGGGCAGGCGTTCGCCGGCATGGCTCGCCTCGCCCTCGCCGATCAGCGTGGCGGCCATGTGGGCGAGGGGGGCGAGGTCGCCCGAGGCGCCGACCGAGCCCTGCGAGGGGATCACCGGCGTGACGTCGCGGGCGAGGCAGTCCTGGAGTAGCGCCACCGTCTCCCACCGGATGCCCGAGGCGCCGCGGCCGATCGAGAGGAGCTTCAGCGCCATCATCAGCCGGGTCGTCGCCGCGTCGAGCGGCTCGCCCACGCCGCAGCAGTGCGACAGGATCAGGTTGCGCTGGAGCGTCGTGGTGTCGGCCGGGGGCACCCGGACCGAGGCGAGCTTGCCGAAGCCGGTGTTGATGCCGTAGACCGCCGCGTCGCCGGCGGCGGCGCGGGCGACCATCGCCGCCGCGGCCTCCACCGCCGGACGCGCGGCGGGGTCGAGCGCGGCAGGCTCCGACCCGCGCCAGAGCCGTTCGAGCGTGTCGAGCGTGGTGGCGCCGGGGGAGAGAAGAACGGTCACGGCCGGCCTCCGAAGATGCGTTTCCAAAGGGGGTTGAAGCCGATCCGGTAGGAAAGCTCGGCGGGGCTTTCGACGTTCCAGACGGCAAGATCGGCGCGCATCCCGGCGCGCAGGTGCCCCGCATCGGCAAGCCCGAGCGCGCGGGCGGCGTGGGCGGTCACCCCGGCGAGGCATTCCTCGGGCGTCATACGGAAAAGCGTGGCGGCCATGTTCATCGCCAAGAGGAGCGAGGTCAGGGGCGACGATCCGGGGTTGCAGTCGGTCGCCACCGCCATCTTCACGCCGTGGGCGCGGAAGGCGGCAACCGGCGGCAGGCGGGTTTCGCGGAGCGTGTAGTAGGCGCCGGGCAGCATCACCGCGACGGTCCCCGCAGCCGCCATCGCCGCCGCGTCGCCCTCGTCGGCATATTCCAGATGGTCGGCGGAAAGCGCCTTGTGGGCGGCGGCGAGCCGCGCGCCGCCGAGGTTGGAGAGCTGTTCGGCGTGGAGCTTTACCGGCAGGCCCAGCGTGCGGGCGCGGGCGAAGACGCGGGCGATCTGGCCGGGATCGAAGGCAATGCCCTCGCAGAACCCGTCGACCGCGTCGACGAGCCCCTCGGCATGGGCGGCGTCGAGCGCGGGCAGGCAGACCTCGTGGAGATAGGCGTCGGCGCGGCCGCGGTAGTCGGGCGGGATCGCGTGGGCGCCGAGGAAGCTGGTGCGCACCCTGACCGGCCGCGCGGCGGCGATCCGGCGGGCGGCGCGGAGCATGGCGCATTCGGTGGCGATGTCGAGCCCGTAGCCGGACTTCACCTCGATCGTGGTGACGCCCTCGGCGATCAGCGCATCGACCCGGGGCAGGGCGGCGGCGAGAAGCGCGTCCTCTCCGGCTGCGCGCGTCGCCGTGACGGTGGAGAGGATGCCGCCGCCGGCGCGGGCGATCTCCTCGTAGCTCCGGCCCTCGAGCCGCATCTCGAACTCGCGGGCGCGGTTGCCGCCGTGGACGATGTGGGTGTGGCAGTCGATCAGCCCCGGCGTGACCAGCCGGCCCTCGAGGTCGAGCGCGTCGAGCCCGCGGAACCTTTCAGGCAGCGCCGCCTCCGGCCCGGCCCAGGCGAGTCTCTCGCCCTCGATCGCGACGGCGCCGCGGTCGACCAGCCCGTAGGGGGCACCGGCGTCGGTTCCGGCGAGGATGGCGTTCCTGAGCAGCATGAGTCGGCTTGTTATGTGCATGGTAGATGTGTATATGTTCATACATATTATCCGTCAAGCGGGGATCGACGATGACGACACTCTGGGCCGGGCAGGCCTTGACCGGGGCAGGCTGGGCCGAAAATGTGCGGGTCACGCTGGACGCTTCGGGGCGGATCGCGGCGGTTGAGCCGGGCATGCCGCGGGCCGCGGACCATGTCGTCGACATCCTTCTTCCCGCGCCGGCGAACGCCCACAGCCACGCCTTCCAGCGGGCGATGGCGGGGCTGACCGAACGGCGGGGGCCGAATCCGCGCGACACGTTCTGGACCTGGCGCGAGCTGATGTTCCGCTTTCTCGACCGGCTGACGCCCGACCATGTCGAGGCGATCGCCGCCCTCGTGCAGATGGAGATGCTGGAGGCGGGCTATGCGACCAACGTCGAATTCCACTACCTGCACCACCGCCCCGGCGGCCGGCCCTACGACGACCCTGCCGAGATGGCCGGGCGGATCGCCGCCGCCGCGGCGCGGACCGGGATCGGGCTCACGCTCCTGCCGGTGCATTACCAGTTCGGCGGCTGCGACCGCCGCCCGCTCGGCCCCGGGCAGGTCCGCTTCGGCACCGACCGCGACGGCTTCGCCCGGCTGCACGCCGCCTCGGCCGCGGTGCTGAAGGCGCTGCCGGACGATTGCCGGATCGGCGTGGCGCCGCATTCCCTGCGGGCGGTGGCGCCCGAGGCGATCGCCGATCTCGTGGCGCTGGCGCCGGACGGGCCGGTGCACATGCATCTGGCCGAACAGGTGGCCGAGGTCGAGGAGGTGCGCGCGGCGCTCGGGGCGCGGCCGGTGGCGTGGGTGCTGGACCACGTCGGGCCGGACCGGCGCTTCACCTTCATCCACTGCACCCAGATGGAGCCCGCCGAGACCGAGGCGCTGGCCCGGTCCGGCGCGGTGGCCGGGCTGTGCCCGATGACCGAATCGAGCCTTGGCGACGGCATCTTCGACGGCGTGCGCTGGCTGGACGCCGGCGGGCGCATCGCCGTCGGCTCGGATTCCAACATCCGCATCGCGCTGGCCGAGGAACTGCGCACGCTGGAATATTCGCAGCGCCTGCGCGACCGGTCGCGCGCCGCGC
>JAUQYB010000028.1 GCA_030837825.1 Albidovulum sp. | reverse complement strand
GCCCTTCTGCTGGAAGGCCGGGAAGCCCGAGAAATAGACCAGCGTCGTGGCATGGAAGAGGAAGATCGCCTCGTTGGTGTAGGCCGGCCAGGCAAGCCGCATCATCGTCGGCCACATCACCCGCCGGAACCGCGACCAGCCGGTCATGCCGTAGGCATCCGCCGCCTCGATGTCGCCCCTGGGGATCGAGCGCAGCGCACCGTAGAAGATCTCGCCCGAATAGGCGGCGGTGTTGAGGCAAAGGACGATCAGCGCGCCGAGCCAGGCTTTCGACAGCCACGAGGTTTCCACCGTGATCGTGGTGAAACCAAGCGGAATGTCCCAGCCCATCCGCGGGATCAGCACGAAGGCCTCGTAGGCGAGGAAGAACTGGATGAAGAGAGGCGAGCCGCGGAAGATGAAGATGAACCATTCCGCCGGCTTGCGCGCCCAGGGATTGGCGCTTGCCTTGGCCACCGCCAGTGCATTGGCGAGGAAGAACCCGATGAGTAGCGCCAGCGCACCGTAGTAGATGTTCCAGATCAGCCCCGAGCCGATCAGCGTGAAATGCTCGCAAAGCGTCATCTCGCCCTTCGGCAGAAGCCTTTCGCCGATGCCGACGGAACGCAGCGCATAGTCGTGGATGGTCTCGAGACAGCTCATCGCGCGGCCTTCCGCTGCATCTCGCCGCCGAGCGTGGCCTGCCCGTGGCTGAGCCGCGCCGTGACCCGCGCGAGCACGCCCTCGGACACCCGGGTCATGACGAGGTAGAAGGCCAGAAGCGCGAGGAAATACCACACCCGCCAGTCGGGATGGGGATAGGCGAAAGCCTGCGTCTTCGACCCGCCAAGGTCACGCGCCCAGTAGACGATGTCCTCGACGCCCAGAAGGAACAGGAGCGGCGTGGCCTTGATCAGGATCATCCAGAGGTTGGAAAGGCCGGGCAGGGCATAGATCCACATCTGCGGCACGAGCACGCGCCAGAACGCCTGACGATGCGACATGCCGTAGGCCTCGGCGGTCTCCATCTGCGCCCGCGGCACCGCCCGCATCGCGCCGTAGATCACGTTTGCCGCGAAGGCGCCGAAGACGATGGCGAAGGCCAGCACGGCGAGGGCGAAGCCATAGACCTCGTGCACCGACTGCGGGCTGGACGACAGCGGCAGCTTCGCCTCGGGGCAGACGATGAAGTCGTTGCCCTGCCAGATCGGCTTGTCCCAGCCCGGGCATTTCACCTTGTGCCGCAGGTATTCGAACCCCTGGTCGAGCGCGATCGGCACGAAGAGGAAGAAGATGATGTCCGGCACGCCCCGCACCATCGCCGTGTAGGCCTTGCCCAGAAGGCTCAGCGGCAGGAACGGCGACCGCGCCGCCATCGCGCCGCCGAAGCCGAAGGCAAGCGCCACCGGCGCCGTGACGGCAAGCAGGAGGAGCACGGTGCCGAAGGAGGCGTAGAACAGCAGGTGCTTGCCCGAAGTCAGGTAGCACATGAGCCAGGTCAGGCCCTCGATCGACTTGGGATCGGCGCAGATTGCGAACATGGGGGAAAGAGGGGCGGGCAGCCGCGCAGCCCGCCCCGGTCCGCTCAGAACACCAGCGCTTCTTCGCCGAACCACTTCTTGATCAGCGTGTTCAGCGTGCCGTCTTCCTTCATCGAGGTGATCGCGGCGTCGATCTTGCCCTTCAGCTCGGTATCGCTTTCGCGCAGCCCCATGCCGACGCCACCGCCGATCTGGACCTGATCAACGACGACAAGCTCGCCGTTCGATTCATTGACGGCCGGCAGCAGGTAGTCCTTGTCGGCCAGAACCACGTCGGCCTCGCCGTTGCGCACCGCGGCAATGGTTTCGTCGGGCGTCGGGTATTCCAGAAGCGTCGCGCCGGAGTCCGCGACATAGGCGGCCTGGATCGTCGCGGTCTGCGCCGAGACGACGCCCTTGGTGTTGGCCTCGGCCGAAAGCCCGACGTAGAGCGAGGCCGCGGGCGGGATGTATTCCTGGGTGAAGTCGATGACCTGGTCGCGCTCGTCGGTGATCGACATGCCGGCGATGATCACGTCGTAGTTGCCCGAGACGAGGTTGGGGATGATCGAATCCCACTCGTTGGTGACCCATTCGCAGGTCAGCGCGGCGCGCTTGCAGACCTCGTCACCGACGGCGCGGTCGAAGCCGTCGACCTCGCCCTTGTCGTTGATGAAGTTGTACGGAGGGTAGGCGCCCTCGGTGCCGAGGCGCACGGTCTGGGCCGAGGCGAGCCCCGCGGACAGCGCGAGGGCTGCGGCGGAGAGGATGAACTTGTTCATTCGGATACTCCCGGTTGGTTTGGGTTGCTTGATCGGTCAGGCCGCAACGGTCGCGCTGAGGAACTGTTGCAGGCGTTCGGTCTTCGGCGCGCCGAAAAGGCGGTCCGGCGGGCCCTCCTCCTCGATCCGGCCAAGATGCAGGAAGATAACATGATCGGACACGTCGGCGGCAAGCCGCATGTCGTGGGTGACGAGGATCATCGTGCGCCCCTCCTCGGCGAGCGCCTTGATCACCTTCACCACCTCCTGCTCCAGCTCGGGGTCGAGCGCCGAGGTCGGCTCGTCGAAGAGCAGCGCCGTCGGCTCCATGCAGAGCGCGCGGGCGATCGCGGCGCGCTGCTGCTGGCCGCCGGAAAGCTGGGCGGGCCAGGCGTCGCACTTGTCGCCGATGCCGACCTTGTCGAGATACTTGCGCGCCGCCGCCTCGACCTCGGCCCGGTCGCGTTTCAGCACCGTCAGCGGCGCCTCCATGACGTTCTGGAGGATCGTCATGTGCGACCAGAGGTTGAACTGCTGGAACACCATCGACAGGTTGGTGCGGATGCGGATCACCTGGGCGCGGTCGGCCGGATGGCGGTTCAGCCCCTCGCCGCGCCACTGCACCTTCTCGCCCTTGAAGATCACCTCGCCCTGCTGGCTGTCCTCAAGCAGGTTGCAGCAGCGCAAGAGCGTCGACTTGCCCGATCCCGACGAGCCGATCAGCGACACCACCTCGCCCCGGCGCGCGGCGAGCGAGACGCCCTTGAGCACCTCGAGCTGCCCGTAGGCCTTGTGCAGGTCGCGGATTTCGATGACCGGCGTGTCGGCGTCTGTCATGTGGCAATGTCCCCCCGGCAACCGAATAGGGAGGATAATTCGCCGATTTACAATGCGCTTTTTGTGTCGCCACCGGCGAAATTGCCGGCGAAATGATCAGTTCACCGGCACATCCTGCGAAGGTGGCGGCGGCGTCGGGACCGCGAGATAGGCCTCGGCGGGAATCCTGACCACCCCCCTGAGCCCGAGCGCGTCGCGGTCCACGGGCGCCAGCGCGGCAATCGCGGCGGCGACGGCGCGGGCGAGGGGTGCGGGATCGCGGCCGGCCGCGGTGATCAGCGGCAGGCCGGGCGTCGGATCGGTCTGGCACAGGACGCGCAGCCGGCCGGCGACGGCCGGGCGGTGCGCCGTCATCAGGCGCCAACTGACCGCGTCGATGGCGGCGATGTCGGCGCGGCCCTCGGCCACGGCGCGGGCGCTGTCGACATGCGCGCCGGTGTGCAGGGTGCGGGTGAAGCGCTGCCCGATCCTCGCCATCTGGTTCTGCGGCGCGGCCCAGCCCGACTGGCTGTCCTGGCCGTTGAAGGCGAGCGTACGGTCGATGAAATCCTCCGCCTTGCCGGGCTCGTCTGCGCGGGTGACGAGGACGGAACAGTAGTGGCCCGGCGGCGCCTCCGGCAGGCCGTAGTCGGGCGTCGCCACCAGCGTGACGCGGCCGTGCAGACGGGTTCGATAGGGCATCCCGCAGGTCTGGGCGAGCAGCAGGTCGGAGCTTTCCCAGATGTCCCAGAGCGGGGCGTCGCGGGTCAGCGCCATCGGTGCGGCGATGCCCTCGCCGGCCAGCGCCTCGCGGAGCAGCGACCACAGCCGGTCATGCTCTCCGCGCACCTCGGGCCAGTCGTACATGGCGAAGCTGGCGATCATTTCTTGGCGTTCTCAACGCTCTGGCGTGCCAAGGCGCGGTCGCGGTCACTGACGCCGAGCAGGTCGGCGGTGACCCGGATCAGCGCGTCCTCGCGACCGTCGCGCGCCTCGTCCGAGAGCGCCACCGACCACATCGCCTCCATCAGGCTCGTCCGGTCCTCGTAGGGCACGGCGTCCTTCAGGGCGCGGGTGAAGCGCACGGTGTCCGGCGCCTCGGCCTCGATCGCCTCCGCCTCGGCGCGGAGCTTTGCGGCCTCGAAGGGGGAGAGCTCGTAGCGGCCGCAGAGGACGCGGTCGATGCGCAGCCGCTCGGCCTCCTCGTAGTGCTCGTCGGCGCGGGCGACGCGCACGAGGAGGGCGGCGAGGGCAAGCTGCGCGTCCGGCGCCGCCAGCCGGCCCGGCTGCGGCGCGAGGAGCGAGGTGAGAAGCCGCGAGATCATGGGGGAGATATAGGCGCTCCGGCCGGCGGGTGCAAAGCCCGTCGGGTCCGCGTCCCGCCCGCGTCGGGTTTGCGTCGGTTTTCCGTCCCGACAGGCCGCGCGGGGCGTCAGGGATTTGTTGAGGGGTGCGGAGGGGGCGCGGGGCGGGGGCGGCCGGCACGAAGCGCCCGGGCCGGCGCCTTTCCCGTCGGTTCAGCCCTGCCGGATGGCCAGCCCGATTCCCATCCAGCGCGTCGGGCTGTGGGCGAATTCCAGGACCACATGGTCGCTGACCAGGCCGTTCTTGATCTCGTTCCAGGCGCGGACGATGCCGCCGTTCCTGTCGTCGTATTCATGCGCGTGGATGTCGTGGAAGGCGACCGCCTTGCGGGCATGGCGGCCGACGTTCAGCCAGTCGACCTTCGCGCCCATGTAGGAGTGATCCGCGTCGATGAAGACGAAATCGAATTCCTGGCCGATGCATTTGTGCGAGGTGGCGGGAACGAGCTTGCGCAGGTTCAGCCGCTTTGCAAAGGCGTCGAAGCCGATGATGTTGTCCTGGATGTCGACCATCACGTAGTCGATGCCGGGGTTCGCGCGCTGGAGGACGGCGCAGATCAGGTAGGAACTCGCCCCCGACATCACGCCGATCTCGACTGCCGTGCGGATGTCGAGGCGGGAAAGGTGGAAGAGGAAGTCGGCGAACTCCGACGGAATCTGCATCAGGCCGAAGGCGCTGGCGTTCTGGTGGCGCGTCCAGGGCGCCATGTTCTTCCAGGGATTCCGGCGGACGCCGAATTCGAGCACCTTGCCGAGGATGAACTGGCGCGACGCGAATTCCGCGTCGGTCGAGGACAGGATGCTGTCGATGACGGCAATGCCCTTTTCGACGTCGCGCTTGCGCGCCTCGCGCTCGCCCTCGCGGGCGGCTTCGGCGACCGCCCGCTGAAGGTCATCGTTCGGGTCACTGCTCATATCCTGCCGTCCTCGCACATTACACAACCGGGTCGCCCGTCCGGCGGGGGCGGGCGTCCTCCGCCCCGTCTGACACGGGAGGTTGAACGTGTCGAGGGCGATTCCTGCGCTGGGCGAGAACGGGCCGACATCGGCCGTGGCTGTGCCCGAGGACCGGAGGCGCGAGCCGGAGGGGCGAGGCGTGGTCGGGCTTGGCCCGATCAATCGCTGCGGCGGAGCGATTGAAGCGCCGGAGGCACGATCCGCGAGGACCGGACGGGGTGGCTTGTGGACCAGGATCTTGCCCGATTTCGGCGACATGACGAAATCGGGCCGCGCCTGCCTGCCCCTGGCAGGCGCGTGACCGCGCCGGCCCAGGCAGCCGCGCCCCGATTTGGCACCGTCCGGCGCGGGTGGCTGGCCCCTTGGCCTGCGGCTTGCGCCTCCGGCCAATCGGACCGGGGACCGCGCCACTGGCGCGGTCCCTGCCGGTCCTCACAGGGATGCCTGCAGGATGGTTCCTCGCCGTCAGGCGGAGCGATGTGGTGCGCAGCGCAAGCTGAGCGCAACGATCGGAACTTCAGCGGGTTCTGAATACAGACATGGCGCGCGCACGTCTTGCGGTTCTCTCACACCAGCCGCTCCACCTCCTTCGCCGCCCGCACGAAGTCCGCGAACAGCGGGTGCGGCGCGAAGGGTTTCGACTTCAGCTCGGGGTGGAACTGGACGCCGATGAACCAGGGGTGGTCCTGCCATTCGACGATCTCGGGCAAGCGGCCGTCGGGCGACATGCCTGAGAAGGCCAGGCCGCAGCCTTCCAGCCTGTCGCGGTATTTCACGTCCACCTCGTAGCGGTGGCGGTGGCGTTCCTCGATCTCGGTCGCGCCGTAGACGCCGGCCACCTTCGAGCCGGCCTTGAGCTGCGCGGTATAGGCGCCGAGCCGCATCGTGCCGCCCTTGTCGTCGGCGGCGGAGCGGCTGACCATGTGGTTGCCCTGCACCCATTCCTTGAGGTGATAGACGACCGGCTCGAACCGCTTCTCGCCCTTCTCGTGGTCGAATTCCTCCGATCCCGCCTTCGCCATCCCGGCGACGTTGCGCGCCGCCTCGATCACCGCCATCTGCATGCCCAGACAGATGCCGAGATAGGGGATCTGCTTTTCGCGGGCGAACTGTGCGGCCTTGATCTTGCCTTCGGTCCCGCGCTCGCCGAAGCCGCCGGGGACGAGGATCGCGTGGAAGTTCTCGAGGTAGGGCGCGGGGTCCTCCCGCTCGAAGATCTCCGAGTCGATCCATTCGGCCCTGACGCGGGTGCGGTTGGCCATGCCGCCGTGGGTCAGCGCCTCGGCGATCGACTTGTAGGCGTCCTCGAGCTGGGTGTACTTGCCGACGATCGCCACCCGCACCTCGCCCTCGGCATGGGTCAGCCGGTCCATCACGTCTTCCCAGCGGTCGAGGTTGGGGCGCGGCGCGGGCGAGATGCCGAAGGCGTCGAGCACCGCCTGGTCGAGCCCGGCGCGGTGGTAGGCGAGCGGCGCCTCGTAGATCGACTTCAGGTCGTAGGCGGGGATCACGGCTTCGGGCCGGACGTTGCAGAAGAGCGCGATCTTGGCGCGTTCCTTTTCCGGGATCGGATGCTCGCTGCGGCAGACCAGCACGTCCGGCTGAAGCCCGATCGAGCGCAGCTCCTTCACCGAATGCTGGGTGGGCTTGGTCTTGAGTTCCCCCGAGGCCGCGAGATAGGGCAAGAGCGTCAGGTGCATGAAGATGCACTGGCCGCGCGGGCGTTCCTGGGCGAACTGGCGGATCGCCTCGAAGAACGGCAGGCCCTCGATGTCGCCCACGGTGCCGCCGATCTCGCACAGCATGAAATCGACCTCGTCGTCGCCGATGCGGATG
>JAUQYB010000001.1 GCA_030837825.1 Albidovulum sp. | reverse complement strand
GAACACCGCGCTCGGCATCCTCAACATGGGGCTGATCTCGGCGATCCTCGCGCTCGGCGTGAACATGCAGTGGGGCTATGCCGGGCTGTTCAACGTCGGGATCATGGGCTTCGTGGCGCTCGGCGGGCTTGCGCCCGTCCTCGTCGCCACCCAGCCGGTGACCGAGGTCTGGACCGCGGACGGCGCCTTCCGGCTTCTTTTCGCGCTTGCGGTCGGCGTGGGCGTCGTGGCGCTCGCGATCCTTGCCAACCGGCGGCTCGCGGGCGGGACGCGGGCGGCGGCGATCCTCGTCACGCTCATCGCCGGGTTCTTCCTCTTCCGCGCGATCTTCGATCCTGCCGCCGAGGTCGTGGAGGCGTTCCAGCCCGCGACGCATTCCAACCTCGGCGGGCTCGGCCTGCCGGTCCTTCTCGCCTGGCCGGTGGGCGCGCTTCTCGCGGCAGGCGCCGCCTGGCTCATCGGCAAGACCGCGCTCGGCCTGCGCTCGGACTATCTGGCCATCGCCACGCTCGGGATTGCCGAGATCATCCTTGCGGTGATGAAGAACGAGGACTGGCTCGCACGGGGGGTGAAGAACGTCATCGGCATTCCCCGGCCGGTCCCCTACGAGGTCGACCTGCAGGCGAGCCCCGGCTTCGTCGATTGGGCGGCGGGCTTCGGCGCCGATCCGGTGACGGCCTCGACGGTGGTGGTGAAGCTTCTCTATGCCGCGCTCTTCACGGTGGTCCTGCTCGCGCTCATCTGGGCCTCCGAACTGGCGCTGAAGTCGCCCTGGGGCCGGATGATGCGCGCGATCCGCGACAACGAGACGGCGGCCGAGGCGATGGGCAAAAACGTGACGCGCCGGCATCTGCAGGTCTTCATCCTCGGCTCCGCGGTCTGCGGCCTTGCCGGCGCGATGATCGTCACCCTCGACAGCCAGCTCACCCCCGGCACCTACAACCCCTTGCGCTTCACCTTCCTGATCTGGGTCATGGTCATCGTCGGCGGATCGGGCAACAACTGGGGCGCGATCCTCGGCGGCTTCCTGATCTGGTTCCTCTGGATCAAGGTGGAGCCCTGGGGCAACGCGCTGATGGGGCTGATCACCGCGGGCATGGCCGACGGCGCGCTCAAGACCCACCTTCAGGACAGCGCCGCGCACATGCGTCTTCTGACGATGGGGCTGGTGCTGCTGCTGGTCCTCAGGTTCAGCCCGCGCGGGCTCATCCCCGAACGCTGAGGGCGGCCACCCCGGCCGGCCAGAAGCCCCAGGTCAGGCCGTGGTAGCGCAGCGTCGTCTCGGGCGCGGCGGTCAGGGGAACGCGCCCCAGCGGACCGAAGACCAGCCCGCCGGGATGCGCCGCGCTCCAGGCCGCAAGCTCGGCCGGCGTGGAGGGGGTCGCCACCGGCCGGGTGAGGCGTGCGGCGAAATTGAACTCGGCATTGTATGTCACGCCTGAAATCGCCAGGCCGCGATCGGCCACCGGCACAAGCCGCGCCGCGATCGTGCTTGCGTCATGGGCGGCGCCAAGCCCGGTTGTCGCGATCAGGAGATGCGCGAGGGCCGCGACGCCGGCGCCGGCCAGAACCTGACCGGCGCGAAACGGCAGCCGCCAGACCGCGAGCCCGAGCGCGAGATTGAGCGCACCGAACAGGGCCACCGCCGAAAGCGGCACGAGGTCGGAAAGATCGCCGCCGGCAGGGATCAGCCCCGCCGCAAGGGCAAGCGCGGCAAGCCCGATCAGCGCCGGCACCAGCGGCGCGAGCGAGCCCCCCCTGCCATCGCCCGCCCCTCCCTCGCCCAGCCGGGCAAGGCCCCGGGCGAAAAGGAGCGCTGCGGCCGGGAATTCCGGCATCAGGTAGTGCGCCTGCTTTCCCGAGATCAGCGAGAAGAGGACAAGCGCCGCCCCGGCCCAGATCATCGCCATCCGTGCCGCGGGGTCGCCCCGCACCCCCCGGGCCAGCCCGCGCCACAGCCGCCAGGACCAGCCCCAGGGAAAGAGAAGCACCGGCAGGAGCGCGAACAGGAACCAGACGGGCCGGTCATGCGCCATCCCGCCCGCGACGCGGGCCGCGGACTGGGTCCACAGAATCTCCTCCCGATAGGCGGCGCTGCCGCGGACCACCGCCGGCACCAGCCAGAGCGCGACGAGCGCCAGCCCGAACCCGAAGGCGATGCCGAAGCCCCTCAGGCGCTCGGCCCCCCCGGGGCGGTCCGCGGCCCAGAGCGGCATGGCCAGAAGGACGGGCAGCAGGTGGACGAAGACCACCGGACCCTTGGCATAGGTGCCGAACGCCAGCACCGCGCCGAAGGCCAGCCAGTCGCGCGTCCCGCCCCCGCCCTGGCCGATCCGCCAGAGAACCCCGATGCCAAGGACGACCGCAAGCGCCAGCATCGTGTCGAACATGGTGGCGCTGGCGTAGATCAGGAAGACCGGGAAACCGCAGAGAACCGCGATGGCCCGCCCCCCGATCCCGGCATCCCCGGGCCAGAGCCTGCGCCCGAGCCGCGCCGTGGCAAGCGCCAGCGCCACCGCGAAGCCGGGCCCGATCAGCCGCGCGGGAAACTCCGCGACCCCGGTCACCGACCAGACCAGGTTGATCAGCCAGAAGAGAAGCGGCGGCTTGTGGGCGTAAAGCTCGAAGTTGCGCGTGAGATGGAAGTGGTCGCCGCTGAGCCACATTTCCCAGGCAACGTCGAGATAGCGCGTCTCGTCGACCGGCAGTAGCGGGCGCAGGGCCACGAAGGCCACGAGAAGGACGGCGAGCCCCATCGCTGCAAGAGCCGTTCGGGGAAGAATCAAGGTCGGCTCCTTCGGGTTCTCGCGCCGCCGACTGTTTAGCCGCCCGTTCCCCCGCGGAGCAATCAAACCCCGGTTGGACAGGCGCGAAATCGACGGGGTTGACGCAGAATACGACACCTTCCGTCGCAAACAGTCTCTCTGCAGCGAAATGCCTTTGCCATTTTCGGCGAAGGCACGGTCGCCGCCCGCGGCCGCCAATGCGAGGGACATATCCATGAAGACCCAGGCACAGGTCGTTGTCATCGGCGGCGGCGTCGTCGGCTGTTCGGTCCTTTACCACCTGACCAAGCTCGGCTGGACCGACGTGATGCTGATCGAGCGGTCGGAACTGACCTCGGGCTCGACCTGGCACGCGGCGGGCGGCTTCCACACCCTGAACGGCGACACCAACATGGCGGCGCTTCAGGGCTACACGATCCAGCTTTACAAGGAGCTGGAGAAGATCACCGGCCTTTCCTGCGGGCTCCACCATGTCGGCGGCATCACCCTTGCCGACAACATGGCCCGGTTCGAGATGCTGAAGGCCGAACGCGCCAAGCACCGCTACATGGGGCTGCATACCGAAATCCTCACCCCGCAGGAGGTGCACGACTTCACCTTCGGGCAGGTCAACCTCGACGGGATCGTCGGCGCGCTTTACGATCCGCTTGACGGCCACCTCGACCCCTCGGGCACCACCCATGCCTATGCCAAGGCCGCGCGCATGGGGGGCGCGGAAATCGTGCTGCACAACCGGGTGCTGGAAACCAGCCCGCGCCCTGATGGCACCTGGCAGGTGGTGACCGAAAAGGGCACGGTGATCGCCGAGCATCTGGTCAACGCCGGCGGGCTCTGGGCGCGCGAGATCGGCGCGATGGCCGGGGTCTACCTGCCGCTTCTGCCGATGGCGCACCAGTATCTGGTGACCGACGACATCCCCGAGATCATGGAGATCCTGAAATCCGGCAAGGAATTTCCGCATGTGATGGACCCCGGCGGCGAAAGCTACCTGCGCCAGGAAGGGCGCGGGCTGTGCATCGGCTTTTACGAAAAGCCCTGCGAGCCCTGGGCAGTCGACGGCACGCCGTGGAATTTCGGACACGAGCTTCTGAACGAGCAATGGGACAAGATCGAGGATTCGGTCGCCTTCGCCTATCGCCGCTTCCCGGTGCTGGAACGGTCGGGCGTCAAGCGGGTGATCCACGGGCCCTTCACCTTCGCCCCCGACGGCAACCCGTTGATCGGGCCGGTGCCGGGCCTGCGCAACTACTGGTCGGCCTGCGCGGTGATGGCCGGCTTCAGCCAGGGCGGCGGCATGGGGAAAAGCCTTGCCGAATGGATGATCCACGGCGAAACCGAGGTCGACCCGCGCGGCTTCGACGTGGCGCGCTTCGGCAAGTGGACGACGCCCGGCTATACCGTGCCGAAGGTGATCGAGACCTATCAGATGCGCTTCTCGGTCAGCTATCCGAACGAGGAACGCCCCGCGGCGCGGCCGTTCCGCACCACGCCGATGTATGACATCTTCGACGGCATGGGCGCAGTCTGGGGCGCGCAATACGGGCTCGAGGTGCCGAACTACTTCGCCCTGCCCGGCGAGCCGCGCTATGAAACGCCAAGCTTCAAGCGCTCGAACGCCTGGGAAGCAACGGCGCGCGAGGTGCGCGCGGTGCGCGAGGGCGTCGGCATCAACGAAATCCAGAACTTCGGCAAGTTCCGCATCCGGGGCGCCAAGGCCCGCGCCTGGCTTGACGTGATGATGGCCGGGGCGATCCCGGCGCCGGGGCGGATCAGCCTGACGCCGATGCTGTCGCCCAGGGGCAAGATCATCGGCGACTTCACCGTCACCTGCCTCGCGGATGACGAATTCCAGATCACCGGCAGCTACGGCGCGCAGGACCAGCACCTGCGCTGGTTTCAGGCCCATGCCGAACCGGGCGTGACGGTCGAGAACGTCTCGGACCGGCTGACCGGCTTCCAGATCGCCGGGCCGAAGGCGCGCGAGCTGCTGGCACGGGTGACGCGGGCCGATGTGTCGGGCGAGGCGCTGAAGTTCATGGACGCGCGGCGCATGACCGTGGGCATGGCCGACTGCCTGGTGCAGCGCGTCAGCTATACCGGCGATCTGGGTTATGAGATCTATTGCGATTTCATGGCACAGCGCGCGCTCTGGAATGCGCTGTGGGGCGCGGGGCAGGATCTTGGCCTCAGGCCCTTCGGGATGCGGGCGATGATGTCGCTCAGGCTCGACAAGCTGTTCGGCTCCTGGGCGCGGGAATTCAGCCCCGACTACTTCCCCGGCGAAACCGGCATCGACCGTTTCATCCGCTGGAACAAGGAAGCCGACTGGATCGGCAAGGCCGCGGCGCTGAAGGAAAAGGCCGAAGGGCCGAAACGGCGGCTCTGCGCCTTCGCGGTCGAGGCCGGGGATGCCGATGTGGTGGCCTATGAGCCGATCTGGATCGGGGACAAGGTAGTCGGCTTCTGCACCTCGGGCGGCTATTCGCACTGGACCGGCACATCGGTGGCGCAGGGCTTCCTGCCGGCCGATCTGGCCGGCACGCGCGAGGTGGAGATCGAGATCCTCGGCGAAAGCCGCAAGGCCCGGCGGATCGACGGGCCGCTCTGGGATGCGGACGGGGCACGGATGCGCGGCTGAAGCCGGGCCGCCTTGCCGCGAACCGCCGCTACGGCGATACTGGCCCCAGTTCGGGCCAGATCATCGTCGCGGAGGGCAAGCGGTGTCGGACCTCGTCATCCTGATCCCGGCGGCCGGCGCCTCGCGGCGCATGGAGGGCGCCGACAAGCTTCTGGAGGAGGTGGACGGCGAGCCGATCCTGCGCCGCACCGCCCGGATCGCCGGTGCCGCGGGCGGAACGGTGCTGGTCGCGCTGCCGGAAACCGGACCCTATCTGGCGGCGCGGCGCGCGACCCTCACCGGTCTCGGGGTGCATCTCCTGGCCGTGGCCGATGCGCACGAGGGGATGGCCGCGAGCCTTCGCGCCGGCGCGCGGGAGATCGGCCCTGCCGAGGGGCTGATGGTGCTTCTGCCCGACATGCCGGAGATCGAGGCGGAGGATGTCCGCCACCTGGCGGCGGTCTTCGCCGAAGACCCCGCCCTGCCGGTCCGTGCCACCACCGGGGATGGCACCGAGGCAGGCCATCCGGTGATCCTGCCGCGGCGGCTGATGCAGGAGATGGGCATCCTGACCGGCGATCGCGGCGCGCGGATCGTGCTCGAGGGCGAGGAGGTCCGCCTTGTGCCCCTGCCCGGCCGCCGTGCCGTGACCGATCTCGACACGCCCGAGGACTGGGCCGCCTGGCGCGCCGCGAGGGGCGGCTGAGCTCCCGATCCTCAGGCCGCGCGGGCGGCGGGCCGGGCCGGCGCCCTGGGATCAAGCGTCAGGAACCGGCGCGCGGGTTCATAGCCGCGCTGGCCGGCGCGGGTGGCAAGCTCGGGGAAGATCGTCAGGATCTCGCGCAGTTGCGCGTCGTGCAGCCCGTCGAGCGCCGCGGCCTCCGGCAGGAAGCTTTCGCTCCAGCAGCCGTTGGCCCAGACGATCTCGTGCGCGTCGAACATGATGTGATAGTAGACCACGCTCCGCACCTCCTCCACCGAGGCGAGCCCGAGCGTGACGAGGTCGGTCGCGGCGGCGAGGATTTCGGTTTCGTCGCCGTGGCCGGCGGCCTGGGCACCGGCAAGCAGCATCCGGTGCTGCGGGCTGACCATGAGGTCTGTCGAGGGAACATCGGCGCCGAAGGCGCCGCGGGCCATCCGCACCGGAAGCAGCTCGGGAAAGTCGGCCAGCGCCTCGGCGCTGAACTCGCGCCCGCCGATCCAGCGGATCGGCCGGTAGCCGTTGTCGCGGGTCAGCACACGGTCGCCGACGCGAAGGTCCTCGATCGCCACCGGGCCCTCCGGGGTCGCGATCCGGCTTCCGGCGACGAAGCAGGGCGTATGCGGCGGGCGCCGCGATGCACCTGCCCGGGCGCCCCTGCGCGCCAATTCCCCGGTTGACTTGCCGCACATCGCCGGCACTCCGAACTCCACACCACCCGGACGCGGTGATACCCGGCAATGCCGCCGAAAATTAGGACTTTGTTGATCCTTTTCACGGCTGAAAGAGGCCACATTGCGGGTGTTGCGGCCCCGACACATGCCATAGGTTGTGTCGATCCGGCGGCACACATCCCATGCGGAACCAAGGCCCCCGGAGGGACCGCGAGCCGGGAGGGGTCGCGAAAGCCGCCGGGTCGGGCCCGCCGCTCCGGGCCCGGCCGCCCCAAGGCCTTCAGTGGCGCAGCGGGAACACCTCGGGTGGCTTCGGCAGCCGCCGCGCCGGGCCCTTGGCCTTCCCCCCGGTGGGTGGGGCAAGTTCCGGGAACAGTTCGAGAATTTCGCTTCGCTGCGCATTGCCGAGGCCGTTCAGCGACTGGTCCCCCGGCTGGAACGCCTCGGCCCACATGCCGTCGGCCAGCACCACCTCGTGGCGGTCGCAGATGAAATGGACATAAGTCACGCCGAGCGCCTGGACCGGCCGGATCAGGCGGTTGTCGATCAGGTGCTTGGCGGCGACGAGCACCTCGTGCTCGGCGAACGGCAGCATGGTGCGGTCGCTCGGGACAAGGATGCGGTGGTTCGGGCTGACCAGCATGTCGCGCTCGGGCAGGCCGTGGCCGAGGCTGCCCTTCCCGATCAGGACCGGCCGCAGGTGTCCGGCCGCGGCAAGCTGGCCGTAGTCGAGCGCCCGCTGGCCGATCCAGCGGATTTCCTGAAGGCCGTTGTCGCGGGTGATAACGCGGTCGCCGACCTTCAGCGCCTCGACGGCGCATACGCCGGTGCGTGTGGCAATGGCGGTTCCGGGTGTGAAACAGGGCACGTCTGGTCTCTATGTCTGCTCGCCCGCGGGGGCCGTCGTCAGGGCGGCGCCTGTCGCCGCGGCCAGGGTCGCCCCCGTGGACGCAGCCGAGGCGAAGCAGGCGCCGCCCTTGCCCGGAGCGTCCCACGCACGCGCGGCCGTCGACCGGTCGCCCGCCGTGAAGAAGGCTGCGGGTGTCGAAAAGAGGTGATCCGTCATGCAGAGCCGCCGCGGCCCGGCGCGGCCCTGTCGCAAGACCGTCGCAAGGGCCGGCTGCGGCGCACCGGCGGCGCCGGACAGGCCCGCCGCTGCCCCCGCAGCGGGCGGATCAATCACGATCCCGGGCGTCATTCCACAGCTTCCCCCACCACCGCACTCACCCTGCGCCCCGGCGGCCGCTTGCGGGCCGGGACGCGCACAATCAAGAGGGGCGCGTGGCGCCGGCGGCCCCGCGTCATCGCAGCCTGTTCCGGATCCTGGCTTCACCCGCCGGCCGAAACCCCCAGGTCCCGCCGGCCGAAACCGTTACCCACCGTTCCGCCCCCTCAGCGTCTGCTCAGGGTAGCCCGGGGACCGCCCCGGCCAAAGGGAAAAAGGGCGGCACCGCGTCAGTTGACGGCGGCGCGCCGGGGCAGAACTCCGGATTGGAGCGAAACAGTTACGTATGGGAACTCGGATTGTTTCCTTGTGCGGCCGGCAGTGTCGACGGGCTGGACAAAATCGAACGATGCCGGCGCGCCTTTTTCCGCAACGGACACAATTCCGAGAGCCCGGGGACCGCCTCGCGAAACCGGTGGCGACACTGCCAACCCTTGCCTTCGGCGAAGCCAAAGCCACGGCCGCGCGCGCGATTGTCGCCCGTCGCCGCACAAACGGTCGGGACGATTCGGCTGCGGGATCGGGACGGATGGGGGTGGTGCCCGAGGCGAGACTCGAACTCGCATGCCTTGCGGCGACGGATTTTGAATCCGCTGCGTCTACCGTTCCGCCACTCGGGCCCCGGCCTCCCGTCTATCTCCGCACGCGGGCCGGCACAAGAGCCCTCACTGGCGCGGCCTCAGAGGTCGGCGGATAAAAACGTGTCGCAAGCCTGGATGCTGCCGCCTTCGAATCCGGTGGCGAACCAGCGCTGCCGCTGTTCCGAGGTGCCGTGGGTGAAGCTGTCGGGCATCGGCCGCCGACCGGCGTTGCGCATCAGCGTGTCGTCGCCGATCTGCTGGGCGGCGTTCATCGCCTCGGCGATGTCGCCGCGGTCGAGCGTGCCCAGCGTCTCCTGCGCATGGCGCGCCCAGACCCCGGAGAGGCAATCGGCCTGCAATTCGACCCGGACCGAGATCGCATTCGCATCCGCTTCCGAGGACTGCTGGCGCATCGCCGTGGTCTTGCCGAGGATGCCGAGCTCGTCCTGGACATGATGGGCGACCTCGTGGGCGACGACATAGGCGGCGGCGAAGTCGCCGGCCGCGCCCATCCGCTGCGACAGCGTCGCGAAGAAATCGGTGTCGAGATAGACCTTCTTGTCGAGCGGGCAGTAGAACGGCCCGGTGGCGCCCGAGGCATTGCCGCAGGGCGACTGGGTCACCTGCTTGAAAAGCACCAGCGTCGCCGGCGCATAGGTTGCGCCCAGTTCGTCGCGGAAGATGCCGCCCCAGACCTCTTCGGTGTCGGCGAGCGTGACCGAGACGAATTCGGCCGCGCGCTGGTCTGCTTCGGTCAGTTCCACATCGCTCCGGATCTCTCCGCCGCCGGAAAGCCCGGTGCCGTTCAGGAGGGGGGAGACGTCGATGCCGAAGAAATAGCCGACCAGCAGCACCAGCACGACCCCGCCAAGGCCAAGTCCGCCGGCGCCGCCGAGCCCCATCCGCCGGCGATCCTCGATGTTGTCACTGCCGCGCCGCCCCTGCCATCTCATTTCGCCACCTCCGCCGAAGACTCTCGCCAATGAACGTCAATCGTCACGATAGGCTCCACACTAGCCGGTTCACCCCAGCACCGGAAGGTCCGACCGCTTGACGCGGGTGCGGACGCGTGGCCTAAGGGCGTGGCGCCGCTTCCGGCGCGGGAAGCGCGCAAGAAGGCCATGTTCCGCAGACTCTACCACTGGACGCTGTCCTGGGCGCGCTCGCGCCACGCGCCGGCGGCACTCGGCACCGTGTCGTTCGTCGAAAGCTCGGTCTTCCCGATTCCGGCCGATGTGCTGTTCATCCCGATGTGCGCCGCGAGGCCGGAACGGGCGATGTCCTACGCGTTCCTCGCCACCGTAACCTCGGTCCTCGGCGGCATTTTCGGCTGGTTCCTGGGCTACTACGCCTTCGACCTGATCGCCCGGCCGCTGCTGGAGTTCTACGGCAAGCTCCACGCCTTCGAGACGCTGCGCGCCGAGGTCCGCGCCGATGTCTGGATCATCCTGCTGCTGCTCGTGACCTCGGGGCTGGCGCATCTGCCGCCGATGAAGGTGGTGACGATCCTGTCGGGCGTCGTCGGCTTCAACCTGTGGCTCTTCATCCTGTCGGCCATCGTCGCGCGGTGCGCCCGCTTCTACGGACTGGGCTGGCTCTTGCAGCGCTACGGCGTGGCGATCCTCGCCTTCATCGAGAAGCGCCTCACCTGGATCGCCGGCGGGATCGTGGTTCTCGCCCTCGTCCTGTGGTATCTCCTGAAGGCCCACGCATGAGCCCCGCCCGCCAGCTCATCCTCTTTGCCGCGCTCGGCTCCGCCGCCCTTCTCGCCGGGGCGCATGTCTTCCAGGCGATGGGTTACGCGCCCTGCAAGCTCTGCCTCTGGCAGCGCGGCCCGCACTGGGCGGCGGTGGCGATCGGCCTTCTGGCGCTTTGCCTGCCCTGGCGGGTGCTGCCCTGGGCCGGGGCGCTGGCGGCTGCCGCGACCGGGGCGCTTGGCGTCTATCACACCGGGGTGGAGCAGAAGTGGTGGCTGGGGCCGACATCCTGCACCTCGGGCGGCACCCTGACCGGCTCGGCCGAGGATCTGCTGGGCCAGATCATGGCCGCGCCCCTGATCCGCTGCGACGAGGTGGCGTGGAGCCTGATGGGCCTGTCGATGGCCTCATGGAACGCGCTCCTCTCGTTCGCGCTGGCGGCCATCTGGATCGCTGCGGCGCGGCGCCGCTAA
Organism: Albidovulum sp.; assembly: GCA_030837825.1. Taxonomy (GTDB): domain Bacteria; phylum Pseudomonadota; class Alphaproteobacteria; order Rhodobacterales; family Rhodobacteraceae; genus Albidovulum. The sequence continues at coordinate 37,789 of JAUQYB010000001.1, read as the reverse complement.
AGCGCCTCGAACGCCGCCTTCTGCCGCGCGGTCCAGAGCAGGCGGAGCCGGTGGCCCTCCTCGGCGTCCTCCTCGCCCGTCACCACGCCGTTCTCGTAAAGCCAGGCCCGGCGGCGGCCATCGCTGAAGGGCAGCGTCACCGCGGCCGGGAACCGCTCAGAGCCGAGTCTTTCCTCGATCGCGTCCAGAAGGGGGACGAGCCCCTCTCCGGTCAGGGCCGAGACGGCGTGGATGCCGGGGCTGCGCGCGTCCTGCACCAGAAGCGCCGCGCGCGCCTCCTCGGGCAGAAGGTCGATCTTGTTCCAGACATCGAAGACGGGAACCTCGTCGGCCACGCCGAGGCTTTCGAGGATCGCGCGCACATCGGCCGCCTGTTCCTCGGTCTCGGGGTGCGCGATGTCGCGGACATGGAGGATCAGATCGGCCTCCAGCACCTCCTCGAGCGTGGCGCGGAACGCCGCGACCAGTTGTGTCGGCAGGTCGGAGATGAAGCCCACCGTGTCCGAAAGGATCACCTTCTGCCCAGACGGCAGCACCACGCCCCGCATCGTCGGATCGAGCGTCGCGAAGAGCATGTCCTTGGCCAGGACCTCCGCCCCCGTCATCCGGTTGAAAAGCGTCGATTTGCCCGCGTTGGTATAGCCCACGAGGGCCACGATCGGGAATGGCACCTTGCGCCGGGCGGCGCGGTGCAGGGCGCGGGTCCTGACCACCTTGGCCAACTGGCGGCGAAGCTTCAGCACCTCTTCGTCGATCGCGCGCCGGTCGGCCTCGATCTGGGTCTCGCCGGGGCCGCCGACGAAGCCGAAGCCGCCGCGCTGGCGTTCGAGGTGGGTCCAGGCGCGGACGAGCCGGGTGCGCTGGTAGGAAAGCGCGGCAAGCTCCACCTGCAACACGCCCTCGCGCGTGCGCGCGCGGTCGGCGAAAATCTCAAGGATCAGCCCGGTCCGGTCGAGCAGCTTGACGCCCCATTCCTTCTCGAGGTTGCGCTGCTGCACCGGGCTGACCGGCCCGTCGACCAGCACCAGCCCGACCCCGGCCTCGTCGAAGCGCGCCTTCAGCTCGGCGATCTTGCCCGAGCCGAACAGCATCCCGGCATGGACGGTGGCGACGCGCACCACCTCGGCCCCCGCCACCTCCAGGTCCGGCAGGGCGGCGGCCAGCGCCACCGCCTCGGCCAGCGCATCCGCCGGCTGCCGGGCCTTGCGGGAGCTGCGCAGGTCTGGATGAAGGACATAGGCCCGGGTCGGGCCGTCCTGGTCAGGTCGGTCCCGGGTCAGTCTTCGCCCTCGTAAAGCGAGATCGGCTGTCCCGGCATGATCGTCGAGATCGCGTGCTTGTAGACAAGCTGCGACTGTCCGTCGCGGCGCAGGAGCACGCAGAAGTTGTCAAACCAGGTGATCACGCCCTGCAGCTTGACCCCGTTGATCAGGAAGATCGTGACCGGGATCTTGGCCTTGCGCACATGATTGAGAAAGGCATCCTGCAAATTCTGTTTGTCGGCAGCCATGATTATCGTCGCCTTGTACTTTTCTAGCCGGTTTTTTTGTCTGTCGCGCGGTATCCCGCCCCTCGGCGCTGCACCGGGGACTTGGCGGTAAGTATGCGTAAGATTCCGCGACTTTCCACCCCCAATTTCAGCGTCGATCGCCACCGTCGGCGGGGGGTATGCCTAAGCCCGCCAGAAGTCGGGGTTGAGCAGCGCGATGATCGCCAGCGTCTCGAGCCGGCCCAGCACCATCGCGCCCGCCGTGATCGCACGCGCCGCGTCGTTGAGTTCGGACCACGATAGCGGCGTTTCGGCCGCGAGCGCGGTGAGGTGGCCGGTGGTCGACAGCGCTGCCACCGCGAAGGATGTCGATGCCACGAAGTCGAGCCCGCAGAGTGCGAGCGCCAGCATCGTGACCGCGATCGAGAGCGCGAACAGCATGAAGAAGATCCAGGCCATCTGCGCGCCCTGCCGGCGCAGCCTCCGCGCCTCGGGGCCGCCGCCGCCGAGCGACGCCGGATGGATCAGCCGCTCGATCTCGCGTTCGCCGTGACGGAACAGCGCATAGACGCGCAAAAGCTTGACGCCGCCCGCGGTCGTCGCCACCCCGCCGCCGATCACCGCGAGCCCGGCGAGGATGAGGCCCGGTGAGGCGAGGCCGGACCAATCCCGCGCCTCGGCCCAGGCGGCGGATTCGAAGCCGGTCGTCGTCAGGAACGACAGCACCGTGAAGACCGTGCCCCAGAGCGCGCGCAGCGCCGCGCCGGTGTCCTTCACCTCGTCGACCTCGAGCGCGCCGATCCAGTGGCGCAGGAACAGGAGCGCCGGCACCACCGTGACGATCAGGAGCGCCATCCGCAACTCCGGGTCGCTCTTCAGGCTGCGGGCGTCGCGAACCGTCCGCCCCGAAGGATAGAGCCTGCGGGACAGGCCGAAGATCAGGAACACGAAGATCGTGACCTCGCCCCAGATCCCCGCACCGTTTCCGGCAAGCCCGCCCTTCGGCGAGATGCCCGAGGTCGACAGTGTCGACATCGCGTGGCAGGCGGCCGTCAGCGCCCCGTCGCCGCCGAGGATGAGCCCGATCCAGAGCGCGAGCGTGAGCCCGGCGTAGGCCGGCAACAGCGTCAGCGTCTGGCGGCGGATGCGGTCGGCCGGGCCTGCCACCCTTGCCGCCTGGCCGGAGAACACCGCCCCCTGCCCCGCGGGCGCGCCGCTCAGCACCTCGAACCCGCCAAGGTTCATCGGCGCAAGGATCGCCGCGGCGGTGACGAGGACGAAGAAGCCCCCCATCCAGCCGACGAGCGCCCGCCAGAGATGGACCGTGGCCGGCAGGCGGTCGGGCTCGAACAGCGAGGCGCCGGTGGAGGTGAGCGAGGACACCATTTCCCACCAGGCGCTGAAGAAGGTCGTCGACGGCACCGCTTCGGAGAAGGGCAGTGCCAGCATGACCGGCAGCGCGGTGAACGTGGCCAGCAGCGTCAGAAGCTGGCTTCGGGCGGGATGCCCGCCGCGGTTGGCGGCGGTGGCGATGCCCAGAAGCACCGTCAGCATCCCGCAGATCGTGCCCGAATAGAAGAAGGCGCGCGACACATCGTAATCGCGGGCGGCAAAGCCGTGGGCCGCGGGCAGAAACATCGCGATCGACCCGATCCCCATCAGGATGACGATGAACGGAAGATCGGAAATGCGGCGCATGGGTCAGAAGAAGTCGATCGAGACCTGGAGGAGCCGCTCGACCTCGGGCACGTCCTCAGACATGCAGAAGAGAGCGATCACGTCGCCCTCGTCCACCCGCGTGTCGCCGGTGGGCTTCACCACCTTGTCGCCCTTCATCAGCGCGCCCATCAGCACCCCCTCGGGGAACTCGATCTCGCGCACCAGCCGCCCGGCGATCGGCGAGGTCGAGAGCACCTGCGCCTCGATCACCTCGGCCTCGGCATCGCCGATGGAATAGATCGCCCGAACGCGGCCGTGGCGGATATGGCGCAGGATCGACGAGACGGTGGTGGCGCGCGGGTTGATGTAGGCGTCGATGTCGAGCGCCCCCATCAGCGGCACCAGCGTCGGGTCGTTGACCAGCGCGATCGCCATCCGGCAGCCGGCCTGCTTGGCGCGGACCGCCGCGAGGATGTTGGTCTTGTCGTCGTCGGTGACGACGAGAACCGCGTCCGTCCGGTCGATGTTCGCCTCGGCCAGAAGCTCGGCGCTCATCCCGTCGCCGTTCAGAACGATGGTGCGCTGCAGCGAATCGGCCGCCCGTTCCGCTTGCAGGCGGTTCTTCTCGATGATCTTGGCACGAATCCGGTCGGTCCGCGCCTCCAGCGCCTGAGCCACGGCAAGGCCGACGTTGCCGCCGCCGATGATGACGATCCGCTCCTGCTTCTTCGTCGCCTTGCCGAAGATGTCGAGCGTGCGGTTGACGTCCTCGACATGGGTGAAGACATAGACCTGGTCGCCGGCGAAAAGCTGGTCGTTCGGCTCGGGGGCAAAGAGCCGCCCCTCGCGCCGGATGCCGACGACGATGGCGCGGAGCGTCGAGAACAGGTCGGTGAGCTGCCGGAGCGGGGTGTTGAGCACCGGGCAGTCCTCGTCGAGCGAGATGCCGAGAAGCTGCGCGCGGCCGTTCATGAAGCTCTCGGTGTCGAAGGTCGAGGGTGCGGCGAGCCTTTGCAGCGCCGCCTCCGCCACCTCGCGCTCGGGGCTGATCACCACGTCGATCGGCAGATGGTCGCGGCGATAGAGATCGGAATAGATCGCGTCCATGTAGGACCGCGCCCTGAGGCGTGCGATCTTGCGGGTGATGCCGAAGATCGAATGGGCCACCTGGCAGGTGACCATGTTCACCTCGTCCGAATGCGTCGCCGCCACGATCATGTCGGCATCGCGCGCGCCCGCACGCTCCAGCACGTCCGGGTAGGAGGCGAAACCCGCCACGCCCTGCACGTCGAGGGTTTCCGTGGCGCGGCGGACAAGGTCCGCGTTGTAGTCGACGATGGTGACATCGTTCTTCTCGCCCGAGAGGTGGCGGGCGATCTGCCAGCCGACCTGGCCGGCGCCGCAGATGATGACTTTCATGTCCCGCTCCCGGATGAAGCTGGCGCCCTTGATAGGCGCGCGCCCCCGCCGGGTCAACGCCGCCCGGATCGGGGCCGGACCGGGGCCGGACCGGGGCCCGTGTGGTGCCGCTGAGGCGCCGGTCAGGCGTCCTCTTCCTCGTCCTCGTCCTCCAGATGGGCGATCCGCGCCCCGGATTTGGAGGTCGTCACGACGCCGAGCGACTTCAGCTTGCGGTGCAGCGCCGAGCGCTCCATGCCGACGAAGGTGGCGGTGCGGCTGATGTTGCCGCCGAAGCGGTTGATCTGGGTCAGCAGGTATTCGCGCTCGAACAGTTCCCGCGCCTCGCGCAGCGGCAGCGTGGCGAGCCCGCCTGACAGGACGATCCGGCCCTCGTCGGCCTGCCCCTCGCCCTGCCCGGGCAGTTCGCGCGCCTCGATCTGCCCGCCGGCCTCGCCAAGGATCAGCACGCGCTCGATGACGTTCCTGAGCTGGCGGATGTTGCCGGGCCAGGCCATCGTCTGCATCAGCGCCTCGGCCTCCTCGCTGAGCAGCCGGAGCGGCAGGCCCTGGCTCTTGTTGAACCATTCGATGAAATGGCGGGCAAGCTCGGGGATGTCCTCGCGCCGTTCCTCGAGCGAGGGCACGGCGATCGGCACCACGTTCAGCCGGTCGAAAAGCTCCTGGCGGAAGCGGCCGGCGGCGATCTCGGCCCTGAGGTCGCAGGTCGTCGACGAGATCACCCGCAGGTCCACCCGCACCTTGTCGGACCCGCCGACCCGGGTGAACTGCTGTTCGGTCAGCACGCGGAGGATTTTCGACTGGGTGCCGAGCGGCATGTCGGCCACCTCGTCGAAATAGACGATGCCGCCATGCGCCTGTTCCAGAAGCCCCTTTTCGACCCCGCGCTCGGTGGTTTCCCGCCCGAAGAGCACACCCTCCATCCGATCCGGCTCGATCGAGGCCGAGGACATCGTGACGAAGGGGCCGCTTGCCCGGTTGGAATGGACGTGGATGTAGCGCGCGGCCACTTCCTTGCCCGATCCCGGCTGGCCGGTCAGCATCACCCGTCCGTTCGACTTGGTGACCTTGTCGAGCTGACCCTTCAGCGCCCGGAAGGCGGGCGAGGATCCGATCATGTCCGACGAGGTCACGTCGCGCCGCCGCAGCGACGCGTTCTCGCGCCTCAGCCGCGAGGTTTCCATCGCCCGGCTGATCACCACGGTGAGCTGGTCGATGTTGAACGGCTTCTCGATGAAGTCGTAGGCGCCCTGCTTGATCGCCGCCACCGCGATCTCGATGTTGCCGTGACCCGAGATGATGATGATCGGCACGTCGGGGTTGTCGCGCTTGACCGACTTGAGGATGTCGATCCCGTCCATCCGGCTGTCCTTCAGCCAGATGTCGAGGATCATCAGCCCCGGCGGTTCGGCGTTGATCTCGGACATGCACTCGTCCGAGTTGGCCGCGAGCCGGGTGGTGAAGCCCTCGTCCTTCAGGATGTCCGAAATCAGTTCCCGGATATCGCGTTCGTCATCGACGATCAGAATGTCGCTCATGTCCTACCTCCGGCCGCCGCCGCGGCCTTTTCCTTCTGTCCTCGTCCCGCCCGCGCCCGCGGCAGGCGAATTTCGGCAGCCGCCCCGCACCGGCCGGCGCCGTCGAACGGCGGCGCGTCGTCCAGCGTCAGCGTGCCGCCATGCTCCTCGATGATCTTCTTGACGATCGACAGGCCGAGCCCGGTGCCCTTCTCGCGCGTGGTCACATAGGGCTCGAACAGGCGCGACCGGTCCTCCGGCAGGCCGATGCCGTTGTCCTCGATCCGGATGGTGATCAGCTCGTCGCCCGGCAGCATCGTCACCCGCACTTCCGGCGCGTAGCCATCCGGTGCACCCTTTTCCAAAAGCGATTCAACGGCTTCGCCTGCGTTCTTGATCAGGTTGGTGACCGCCTGCGAAATCATCGTCGCGTCGAACTCGGCGATCACCGGCGTCTCGGGCAGGCGCGCCACCAGCCGCGCGCCGTGCAACGCCCCCTCCTGCAGCGTCACCGCGTCGTGCATGAGCCTGGTCAGGTCATGCTCGCGCCGGTCGGGCTCGGGCATCCGCGCAAACTTGGAGAACTCGTCGACGATCCGCCTGAGGTCGCCGGTCTGGCGCACGATCACGTCGGTCATCTGTTCGAGCGATGCCGCCTCGTCGCCGACCAGGCGGGCGAACTTGCGCCTGATCCGTTCGGCCGAAAGCTGGATCGGCGTCAGCGGGTTCTTGATCTCGTGGGCGATGCGGCGGGCGACGTCGCCCCAGGCCGCCATGCGCTGGGCCGAGACAAGCTCGGTCACGTCGTCGAAGGCAACGACATAGCCTTCCAGCCGCCCGTCGGCGTTGCGCCGGATCGCCATCCGCACCAGCAGGCTTTCCAGCCGCCCGGCCCGGCTCACCTTGATCTCCTCCTGCGCGACCTCGCCGATCCCCTCGCGCAGCCGCTCGAAAAGGCCCGAGAATTCCGGCACCGCCTCGGCCAGCGAGCGACCGTGGTCGGCGGCGGCGTCGAGGCTGACAAGCCGCGTTGCCGCCGGGTTGAGGAAATCCACCCTGCCCTCTGCATCGAGGCCGATCACCCCCGAGGTGACCGACGACAGCACCGAATCGAAAAGCCGCCGCCGCCGCTCGGTCGCGCGGTGGCTGTCGACCAGCGCCTGCCGCTGAGTCTTGAGCTGGCGCGTCATCTGGTTGAAGACCCGGCCTAGCATGGCGATCTCGTCGTCGCCCTCCTCCTCCACGACCTGCACGTCGAGGTCGCCCGCGCCGACCCGCTGCGCCGCCCCGGCAAGCCGGCCGACAGGGCGCGACAGCCGTTCGGCGAACCACAGCCCCATCCAGATCGCGGCAAGGACAAGAATCAGCGCGAAGCCCAGATAGACCAGCCCGAATTCGAAAAGCACCCGTCCGCGCGAGGATTCGAGCTGCTGGTAAAGCCCGACGGTCGCCCGTGTCTCGTCCAGAAGGCTGAGGATCTGGCCGTCGACGTTGCGGCTGACATAGAGATAGCGGTCGGCGAAGGCCGGCAGCGCCACCAGCGCGCGGAACTCGTTGTTCGCCCAGTCCTCGATCAGCACCGTCTCGCCCGCCTTGGCGCGGACGAGGTCGCCGGCGGCGGGCTCCTCGAAGTCGAAGAGATAGCTGCGCTCGCCCCGCGCCCGGATCGTGCCGCTGCCGTCGATGACATAGGCCTCGCGCAGGCCGCGCTGGATCTGGCCCTGCCCCTGGGTGAGGATCTGGCGCAGGTCACCGTCGGACAGAAGGAAACTGTTGCGCCGGGCGGTGTTGATATAGGCCGCAAGCGCGTCCGCATCGGTCATCAGGTCCTGCCGGTGCTCGCCCTGATAGGCTTCGGCGGCGGCAAGCGAGGTGCCGACGACGCCGCGCACCCGGTCGGAAAACCAGCCCTCCAGGCCGATGTTGACGGTCAGGCCGGCGAAGATGGCGACGAGGATCGTCGGCACCAGCGCGATGCCGGCGAAGACCCCGGTGAGCCGCAGGTGCAGCCGCGACCCGGCGGATTTCGCCCGCCGCGCCGCGATCATCCGGGCCAGCCGCGACAGGACCATGCCGCCGAGCGCGAGGAAATAGACGAGGTCGGCCAGCAGCACGAGCCTGAGCGCCGCCGAGTTCGCCCCCTGCCCCAGCGGCCCCAGCGCCACGAAGGTCGCAAGCGCCAGGAGAGGGCCCAGCACCACAAGGCCCAGTGTCACCGCGTTCTGGAAGCGGCGTTGTCTGCGGAGCCGGGTGAACCGGTCCCAGGATGTGCCGCGCGCAAGGCCCTGCACGAATGCGCCTCTGAATTATCGGCCGACGTTGCGGCCACCGCCGATTGTCGTGGCTTCTGCGCCGGCTGACACCGGCGGGCCACAGTTCCTGTTGCCTTGTTACATCAACTTGCGCCGGCGTGTCACGCGAAGATCAAGGTCGGTGATCTTCTTGCGCAAAGTATTGCGATTGATGCCGAGCAGATCGGCGCATTTCGCCTGGTTCCCCGCCGTGGCGTCGAGCGCGATCTCGATCAGCGGGGCTTCCATTTCCCGCAGGATGCGGTCGTAGAGCCCTGGCGGCGGCAGGCTGCCCTGGTGCAGGTCGAAATAGCGCCTGAGGTGGCGCGCGATCGAGGCCGAAAGCCGCTCGCCTGCGTCCTCGATGCCGACCTGCCGGCGTTCGGCCGGGGTCGCGCCAAGTGCCGCCTCGACCTCGGACCGGCCGATCTCGGGCTCGGCCGCGGTCACGACCAGCCGCCGCAGCGTGTTCTCGAGCTGGCGGACGTTGCCGGGCCAGCGATAGCTTCGCAGCAGCGCCCCCGCCTCGGCCGAAAGCCTGCGCGCGGGCGCGCCGTCGCGTTCGGCCCGGGCGAGGAAATGCTCGGCCAGAAGCGGGATGTCCTCGATCCGCTCGCGCAGCGCCGGGACCGCCAGGGTGACGCCGCTCAGCCGGTAGTAGAGGTCCGGCCGGAACCCGCCCGCGTCAAGACCTCCGCCGAGGTCTCGCTGGCTGGTTGCGACGATCAGCGGCGCTGCGTCCGGCAGCGCGTCGAGCATCCGCACGATCCGACCCTGCGTCCCGGCGTCGAAATCGCCGATCTCGTCGAAGACGATGGTCCCGCCCCGTGCCCGTGCCAGAAGCGCCGCGGGCCCGTCGATGCCCCGCAGGTCGGCGGCGGTCGCCGTCACGAACGGCAGGGTCCGCCGGTCGGAGAAATCGTGGATGGCGCGGGCGACGAGCGACTTGCCGGTTCCCGAGTCCCCGGTGACGAGCAGCGGCAGGTCGGCGTTCATCACCCGCGCCACCAGCCGGTAGAGCGCCTGCATCGCCGGGGTGCGGCCGACCAGCGGCAGGTCGTCGGCGGGCCGGGTCGCCGCCGGCGCAGCCGGTGTCGCGGCGTGGCGCTTCTGGCTCAGCGCGCGGGCCGCGCGCTTCATCAGGTCGGGCAGGTCGAAGGGCTTGGGCAGGTAGTCCCAGGCCTGTGCCTCCGCCGCCTGGATCGCCGTCATGATCGTGTTCTGCGCCGAGATCACGATCACCGGCAGGCCGGGCCGTTCGGCGGCGATCTTCGGCAGCATCTCGATGCCGTTGCCGTCGGGCATGACGACGTCGGAGATGACGAGATCACCCTTGCCCTCCTCGAGCCAGCGCAAGAGGGTGACGAGCGACGAGGTGGCATGGACCTTGCAGCCCGCCCGCGTCAGCGCCTGGGTGAGCACGGTGCGGATGGTGCGGTCGTCGTCGGCGACAAGAACGGTGCCATCCATCAGGCGGTCTCCTCGGAATGCGGGACGCCGCGCGGGGCATCGGGCGGAGGTGCCACGAGCGGGGGGGCGAGCGGCAGCGACAGGCGGAAGACCGTCCGGCCGGGAGCGGATTCGGCGGTTATCCAGCCGCCGTGATCCGCCACGATCTTCGACACCAGCGCAAGGCCGAGGCCGGTGCCGTTCTCGCGCCCCGACACGAAGGGATCGAAGATCGACTCGGTGATCTCGGGCGGAATGCCGGGCCCGTCGTCGGCGATCTCGACCTGCAACGGCAGCGCGATGCCGCCACCGCCCGCGCGACGCAGCCTCAGCGCGTGATCGTAGAACGTGCGCAGGCGGATGGTTCCGCGTTTCCCGCCAGAGGCTTCGGCCGCGTTCCTCAGAAGGTTGAGAACCACCTGCAACAGTTGATCGGCATCCCCCAGCGTCGGCGGCAGCGAGGGGTCGTAGTCCTCGACGATCGCCATGTGGGCGGCAAAGCCGACGAGCGCGGAGCGGCGCGCGCGGTCGAGGACGTCATGGATGTTCACCGCCCGCGCCTCGGGCGGGCGCAGGTTGCCGAACTGCTCGACCTGTTCGAGAAGCTTCACGATCCGCCGCGTCTCGGCGACGATGAGGTCGGCCAGCTCGATGTCCTCGGCCGGGAGCGTCATCGCCAGAAGCTGCGCCGCGCCGGCGATCCCGGCCAGCGGGTTCTTGATCTCGTGGGCGAGCATCTCTGCCATGCCGATCGCCGACCGGGCGGCGTGGCGCGTCCCCTGCCCGCGGCCGATCCGTTCGGCAAATTCGCGCGGCGAGATGAGCAGAAGCACATGGCCGGGCGCGTCGGCCAGCGGTGCGGCCTGAAGGTTGCACAGCACCGGCGTGCGCTCGCCCGTGCCGACGTCGACATCGTTGATGAAGAGCGAGGACTGGTCGCCGCGCACCCGCGCCAGAACCTCCTCGAGCGGCGCGTCGACGGCGAGCCGGTCAAAGAGCGGCTGGCCCCTCAGCACCCGCGCCGAGATGTTGAGGAACTGCTCCGCCGCCGGGTTCGCCTCGACGGTGAGGCCGGCGCCGTCGATGATGATCGCGGGAACCGGCAGCGAGGCCCAGAGCGCTGTGGCCGGCGGCAGGGTCATGCGGCGCGCCTCGCGGCCGCGCTTCCGCCCGCCTCGGCAAAGGCCCGCGCGACAAGCGCGAGAACCTCGACCGGGCTTTCGGACACCATCAGCCCGGCGCGAAGCGTCGGGTCGACCCCGGCCTCGTCGGCATACCAGCCCAGATGCTTGCGCGCGACGCGGAGCCCGAGAGAGCTGCCGTAAAATCTCAGCATATCCTCGTAATGGTCTGATATGTAATCGACAAGCGCCTGCCCCGTCGGAACCTTCGGCACCGGCGCACCGAACAGCCCGGCAGCGATTTCGGCCGGCCGCCAGGGCGCGCCGCGGGCGCCGCGCCCGACCATCACGCCGGCCGCGCCCGAGGCCGCCAGCGCCGCCCGGGCCGAGGCCACGTCGCAGATGTCGCCGTTCGCCACGACCGGCACCGACACCGCCGCGCTGACCGCACGGATCGCCGCCCAGTCGGCGCGCCCCTGGTAGAACTGCTGCCGGGTGCGGCCGTGGACCGTGACCATGCAAACGCCCGCAGCCTCGGCCCGGCGGGCAAGCCCGGCGGCATTCAGGCAGTCGTCGTCCCAGCCAAGGCGGCACTTCAGCGTCACCGGCACCGCCACCGCGCCCGCCACCGCATCGATAAGGCGGAGCGCATGGTCGAGATCGCGCATCAGCGCCGAGCCGGAGAGCCCGCCGGTGACCTTCTTCGCCGGGCAGCCCATGTTGATGTCGATGATCGCGGCGCCCATGCCGGCGACCACGCGCGCGGCTTCGGCCATCGCCCCCGCCTCGCGCCCGGCAAGCTGGACCGAGGTGCGCGCCCCGTCGGCGAGCCCCAGGTCGGTGCGCGCCTTGGCCCGGACCGAGGGCTTTTCGGTCAGCAGCTCGCCCGAGGCAACCATCTCGGACACCACGAGGCCGGCGCCGAACGCGGCCACGCGGCGGCGGAACGGCAGGTCGGTGATCCCTGCGAGCGGCGCGAGCAGGACGGGAGGGTCGATCGCCATGTTGCCGACGGTCAGGGGCAAATGTCCAATCCCGGTGCCTAATCCTTGTGCAATTGCCATCCAGATAGACGGAAGCCCGTGCCAGCGCAACGGAAACGGAGGCGCCGGCCCGCCGCTGCGCCGACTGCCCGAAATTTGGGCACGAAATCGCGCGCGATGCCGGTCCGGGCGGCATTGCCCGCGCGCCCGCCGCGGACTAGAGGAAGGGAAAGGGAGACACCCGTGGCCGAGCCAACCGTTACCGCCGTCGTCATCGTCGCTGCCGGGCGCGGAACCCGGGCCGGGGGGGCGGAGCCCAAGCAATGGCACCCCCTCGCCGGGCAAAGCGTCCTGGCGCGCAGCGTCGCGGCCTTCGCGGGCTTTCCCCGCATCGTCGTCGTGCTTCACTCCGACGACATGGCCCGGGGCGTGGCCGAGTTCGGCGGCCGCGTCACGCTTGTGGCCGGCGGTGCGACGCGCAGCGCATCGGTTCGCAACGCTCTGGAGTCGCTGGCGTTTTCCGGCGTGGACCGGGTCCTGATCCATGACGGCGCCCGCCCCTTCGTCCCGGCCGCGCTGATCGGCCGGGTGACGGCCGCGCTCGATCACGCGCCTGCCGCGGCGCCCGCGCTTGGCGTCACCGACGCGCTCTGGACCGGCAGCGGCGGCCGCGTCACCGGTGTCGCCGATCGCGCCGGGCTCTTTCGCGCGCAGACGCCGCAGGGCTTCCACTTCGCCGCGATCCTCGCCGCCCACCGCGCCCATCCGGGCGGCGCGGCCGACGATGTGGAGGTCGCCCGCGCCGCCGGGCTTGACGTTGCCATCGTCGAGGGGGAGGAGGAGAACATCAAGATCACCTGGCCCGGCGACTTCGACCGGGCTGAAAGGATGCTGGGCCGCGACATGGATATCCGCACCGGAAACGGTTTCGACGTTCACGCCTTCACCGCGGGCGATCATGTCACGCTTTGCGGCGTGCGGGTGGCGCACGACCGCGCGCTTCTCGGCCATTCGGATGCCGATGTCGGGATGCACGCGCTGACCGACGCGATCTATGGCGCGCTGGCCGAGGGCGACATCGGCCGCCACTTCCCGCCCTCCGACCCGCAGTGGAAGGGCGCGGCCAGCGCGATCTTCCTCGCCCATGCCGCAGGGCTCGCCCGACAGAAGGGCTATGCGGTATCGAACGCCGATGTGACGCTGATCTGCGAACGTCCGAAGATCGGCCCGCATGCGCTTGATATGGCGCGGGAATTGTCCCGGATCATCGGGATCGGCGCGGACCGGGTCAGCGTCAAGGCGACCACCTCGGAACGGCTCGGATTCACCGGGCGCGAGGAAGGCATCGCCGCGCTGGCCAGCGTCACGCTGGTGCGGCCGTGACGCTGGCCCGCCCCCTCGCCACGCTCTTCGGCATCGGCCACCTCAGGCCCGCGCCGGGCACCTGGGGCTCGGCCGCGGCGGTGGCGCTCGGGGTGGCGATCGACCATGTGCTGGGGTTTCCCGCGCTTGTGCTCGCCACGCTGGCGGTGATACCGCTCGGCTTCTGGGCCACCGCCCGCGCGGTGGCCGGCAGCGCCGACAAGGACCCGTCGGAGATCGTCATCGACGAGGTGGCCGGCCAGTGGATCGCGCTTCTTTTCCCCGCCGCCGCCTTCTGGTCGCGCGGGATGGGGGACTGGGCGCTGGCGGCCTGGCCGGGCTGGGTCGCGCCCTTCGTCTTCTTCCGCCTCTTCGACATCTGGAAGCCGTGGCTGGTCGGCCGGGCCGATGCCAAGGGCACCGCGCGGGGCACGATGGAGGACGACCTCTGGGCCGGCCTCTTCGCCGGCATCGCCACGGTGGCGGCGGCCGGGCTCTGGCACGGGGTCATGGGCCGATGACCAGGGCCGGGGCGCTTCTGGCCGCGGCGCGCGAGACCGGCGACCGGATCGCCACCGCCGAAAGCTGCACCGGCGGGATGATCGGCGCCACGATCACCGATGTGGCGGGGTCGTCCGAAATTTTCGACCGCGGCTTCATCACCTATTCGAACGCCGCCAAGACCGCGATGCTCGGCGTCGAGCCCTGGTTGATCGAGAGCCACGGCGCGGTCAGCGAGGAGGTGGCGCGGGCGATGGCCGAGGGGGCGCTCGACCGCTCGCTCGCCTCGATCGCGGTGGCGGTCACCGGAATCGCCGGCCCCGGCGGGTCGGGGGCGAAGCCCGAGGGCCGCGTCTGCTTCGGCCTCGCCCGGACCGGACGGCGGACGCGGACCGAGACGGTGGAGTTCGGTGCCATCGGCCGCGCCGGGGTGCGCCGGGCGACGGTCGATCACGCGCTCGACCTTCTCATCGCGGCCATCCGCGCCTGATCAGGCGCGCGCGCCGTAAAGCGCCGCCGCCCGCGCCTCGAAGGCCCTGACCACCCGCCGCATCGCCTCGTCGAAGACGACGCCGATCACCTTCTGCAGGATCGCGTTGCGGAACTCGAAATCGACGAAGAAGGAAACTTCGCAGCGCCCCTCCTCCAGGTCGCGGAACGCCCATGTCGACTGCATGTGGCGAAACGGCCCCTCGATATAGGTCGTGTCGATCTTCATCGTGTCGGGATCGAGGACCACCCGGCTGCCGAAGCGTTCGCGGAAGACCTTGAACGAGATCACCAGATCGGCCTCGATCACCTCGGTGCCGTCCGGCCGGGGGGTGCGCGAGCGGATCCGTGCCGCCGCCGTCCAGGGCAGGAATTCGGGGTAGCGGGCGACATCGGCCACCAGGTCATAGATCTGGCGTGCCGGATAGGGCAGGATTCGCGTCTCCGAATGCCTGGGCATGGTTTCCCCCGCGTGACAGTCCGGCCCCATGTCGCTAAATGGAAGCCTGAAATCAAGGGGCCGCCCCCTTTCGCACCGGAGTCATCGTGCCAGAGCGACCCTATGTCATCGACCAGATGATTTCGGCCAAGTCCATCGCGGCGCGCGTCGAGGCGCTGGCGAAGGAGATCACGGCGGCCTTCCGCGGCACCGACAAGCTCGTCGTCGTCGGGCTTCTCAGGGGCTCGTTCGTCTTCATCGCCGATCTGGTGCGCGAGATCGACCTGCCGGTCGAGGTCGATTTCCTCGAGGCCTCCTCCTACGGCAGCGCGATGGAATCGAGCCGCGAGGTGCGCATCCTGAAGGACCTGCGCGGCGAGATTGCCGGCCGCGACGTGCTGGTCGTCGAGGACATCGTCGATACCGGCTTCACGCTGCATCACGTCGTCAACCTGCTGCGCTCGCGGGGTCCGAAACGGCTGGAGGTCTGCGCGCTTCTCGACAAGCCGTCGCGCCGCGAGGTGCCGATCCGGGCCACCTGGACGGGATTCGAGATTCCCGACGAATTCGTCGTGGGTTACGGGATCGACTTCGCGCAGCGCAACCGCAACCTGCCCTATATCGGCAAGGTGCGCTTCACCGGTGCGGAGGCGGGCACGGGCGCAGATACGGGCGCATGAACCCGCGGTTGCTCCTGCGGGCCACGAAATGGGCGCGCCGCCCGCCCTCGGCGCGGCGGGTCGCCCTTGTCCTTGCGGTGATCGCGCTCTGCCTCGGTCTTGGCTTGCTCGATTGGGCGGGGCTCCTGCCCGACTGGTTCGCCCTGCCCGAGGGCCGGTCCCTGAACGCGCCGCGACCCGCCGGCTGACGCCGCCTCAAGCCCCCCCCATCCCACCCCGCAGCCGCTCCGCCTGCGCCGCGAGTGCCTCGGTCAACTGCCGCCGCACCGCCGCGATCCGGGGAACATGGGCGAGATCGGCATGGGAGGCGACCCAGATGTCGACGGCCAGATCCGGCAGGATGCCCTCCACCCGATCAAGCCGCGTGTCTTCGGCGCCGAGGAAATCCGGCATCGCGGCCAGGCCCATGCCCACGGCCGCGAATTCCCGCGCGACGACGAAGCTGTCGGCCCGCGCCACGATTCGCCCCGAACCGACGGTTGCGTCGATCCAGCGGCCGACCCGCGACCGCGCGAGCGGGCCGGAAAGCCCGATCCAGTCGCCCGTGTCCACGCCGCGCGCCCGGTAGAGCCCGAAGCCGAGCACGGCGGCAACCTCGCCGACGAGATCGTCGGGCAGGTCGGTGGCCGGGCGCACGGCGATGTCGGCATCGGTGCGCCCGAGGTCGAGGTGCCGGTTCGAACACATCAGTTCGACCTGAAGCTCGGGCGAGACGATGCGCAGCCGCGCGACGATGGGGGCGAGGACGCAGTGGCAGAGCGAATCCGTCGAAGTCACCCGCACCTCGCCGGCAAGCGGCGCATGGGTCCCCCTGAGCGCGCGCCCGACCGCCTGCACCGCGCGGTCGACCTCGCGCGCGGCCTCGATCACCCGGTCCATCGCCGAGGGCACCGCATAGCCGCGCACCGTCTTGTCGAAAAGCGAGGTGCCGACGCTGTCCTCGTAGGCGGCGACGCGCCGCAGCACGGTGGCGTGATTCACCCGCAGCCGCCGGGCGGCGGCACTGACCGATCCTTCCTCGGCCACCGCCAGAACGAAGCGCAGATCGTCCCAGTTCGCCCGTGTCATCGTGATTCCTCCGCTCACTTCTGCGTTACCCTGCGGGCCGCCCCGCGCCCCCCTGGCGGGGCACCCGCGATTCCAGGGCGGCACCCGGGTGCCGAAATCGCCCCCGCCGCCGCGGCTGTGCGGATTCTCACGAATACCCTGCGAAAATCGTGAGTGGTAACGAATTTCTTCACAAGTAGTCTTTTCCTGTCCTCAACAGGGAGTTGCATGATGACGAGAAAGTTTCTGGGTTTGACCGCCGCCGCCATCGCCTGCGCCTGTGCCGGTGCCGTCCTCGCCCAGGACGCGCCCTTCGCCCAGCAGATCAAGGCGCGCCAGGGCCTCATGGAATACCGCGCGCTGCAACTCGGCGTCCTCGGCGGCATGGCCAAGGGCGAGGTCGAATACAACGCCGAGGCCGCGCAGAAGGCGGCCGACAACCTGCTTGCGATGTCGACGGTCGATGAATCGATGCTCTGGCCGAGCGGCTCGGACAACGCGGCCAACCCGGCCAGCGGTGCGCTCGCCAAGATCTGGGAGGACGGCTCCGACGTCGGCGACAGGCACAAGGCGCTGGTCGATGCCGCCACGGCGATGCAGGCGGCGGCGGGGAAGGACCTCGACAGCCTCAAGGTGGCGATGGGACCGGTCGGCGAAGCCTGCGGCGGCTGCCACAAGGCGTTCCGCAAGTCGGAGTGAGATGCCCGCCGGCGGCACCGCCCTTGCCGCCGCATCGGGCCGGGCGGCGATCCGCCAGCGCGGCGCGGCGCAGCGGCGGAACACCGCCGCGGCGGCGCCTAAACCGCGGTGTCTGAAACCCGAGTTGCAGGGGGTTCGGCCGCCCGGTGGATGTTGGCGGCGGCATTTCCGGACATCCATGCGCGGCCGGCGGCGGCGGGGCTGACCTGCCCGCTGCCGGTCTGACACAAACGTTCCAGGAGCCTGCCGATGCGCAAAGCCGTCTTCGCCCTCACCGCCGCCCTCCTCGCGGGTGCGCCGGTCCTTTCGGAGGATCTGAACGATCCCGAGGAACTCCTCACCGCCCGCCACGGCTACATGCTGATGCTGGCAAACCAGCTCGCGCCCCTTGGCGCGATGGCAAAGGGCGAGGCGCCCTACGACGCGGCGGCGGCCGAGAAGGCCGCGCAGAGCCTCGCCGCCCTCGCCTCGGTCGACACCTCAATGGTCTGGGCCCCGGGGACCGAGGCGGGTGCGCTGGCCGACAGCGCCGCGCTGCCTGAGATCATCGCCAACGCCAGCGACCGCGAGGCGCGGTTCGCGGAACTGAAGACCGCGGCCAACACGCTTGCCGCGGCCGCCGGGACGGGTCATGACGGGCTGAAAGCCGCGATGGGGGCGGTCGGCCAGGCCTGCGGTGGCTGCCACAAGCAATACCGCAAGCCCGAATGACGTGATACGGCAAGAGGGCGCATCCGCAGCGACGGGTGCGCCCCCTCTCCAGTGCAGGAAGTTCCGAAGATGCGCCGCATTCTGACCGCCCTTGCCCTTGTCGCGCTTGCCGGGCTTGCGGCAGCCTGGGCGATCACCCGGCCCCGCCCCCTGCCCGCCGACGCGCTCGCGGGGCTCACCCCCGATCCGGTACATGGCGAACAGGTGTTCTGGGCCGGCGGCTGCGCCTCCTGCCACGCCGATGCCGACGCCAAGGGCGAGGCGAAGCTGGTGCTGGCCGGCGGCCAGCGCTTCCCCTCGCCCTTCGGCACCTTCGTCGCGCCCAACATCTCGAACGACCCCGCGGCTGGGATCGGCGGCTGGAGCGCGCTCGACCTGGCCAATGCGATGGTGCGCGGCGTGTCGCCCGCGGGGCAGCACTACTATCCGGCCTTTCCCTATGCGAGCTACGCCCGCGCCGCGCTTCAGGATGTTGTGGACCTGCGCGCCTTTCTCGCCACGCTGCCGGCCGACCCGACGCCGAGCGAGACCCACGAGGTGGGCTTCCCCTTCAATATCCGGCTGACCCTCGGGGCGTGGAAGACCCTTTACCTCGACCCGTCCTGGGTGGTGACGGGCGACCTGAGCCCCAAGGAGGAACGCGGTCGCTACCTGGCCGAGGCGCTCGGCCACTGCGGCGAATGCCACACGCCGCGCACCGCCCTGGGGGGCATGGACCGCGCGCGCTGGCTGGCAGGCGGGCCGGTGCCGGGGGGCAAGGGCAATTTCCCCAACATCACGCCGGGCAAGCTCGACTGGTCCGAGGCCGACATCGTCGAATACCTGACCTCGGGCTTCACCCCCGACTTCGACAGCGCCGGGGGGCACATGGCGCTGGTGGTCGAGAACACGGCGCATCTGCCCGAAAGCGACCGCGCCGCCATCGCCGCCTATCTGAAACGCGTGCCGCCGGTGGAGTGACTTTCAGGCGCCGCCGAGCCGTTCCAGCCGCGCGGCCCTGAGGCGCGCGAAATCCTCGCCGGCGTGGTAGGACGACCGGGTGAGCGGCGTCGCCGAGACCGTCAGGAAGCCCTTGCCGTAGGCCGATGTCTCGTAGCCCATGAACTCCTCGGGCGTGACGAACCGCTCGACCCGGTGGTGCTTCGGCGTCGGTTGCAGATACTGGCCGATGGTCAGGAAATCGACATCCGCCGCGCGCATGTCGTCCATAACTTGCAACACCCCCTGCCGGTCCTCGCCGAGGCCGACCATGATGCCGGACTTGGTGAACATCGCCGGATCAAGCTCCTTCACCCGCTGGAGCAGGCGGAGCGAGTGGAAATAGCGCGCGCCGGGGCGGACCGAGGGATAAAGCCCCGGCACGGTCTCGAGGTTGTGGTTGAAGACGTCGGGGCGCGCCGCCACCACCTTTTCCACCGCCTCCGGCCCGCATCTAAGGAAGTCCGGCGTGAGCACCTCGATCGTGGTGCCCGGCGCGCGGTGGCGCACGGCGCGGATCGTCTGGGCGAAATGCTCGGCGCCGCCGTCCTCCAGGTCGTCGCGGTCGACCGAGGTGATGACGACATGCTTCAGACCCAGCGTCTCGACCGCATGGGCCACCCTGCCCGGCTCGAAGGCGTCCAGCGCATCGGGCCGCCCCGTGGCCACGTTGCAGAAGGTGCATCCGCGGGTGCAGATCTCGCCCATGATCATCATCGTGGCGTGGCCGGCGCTCCAGCATTCGCCGACGTTCGGGCAGCCGGCCTCCTCGCAGACGGTGACGAGCCTGTTGGTCTTGAGGATGTCGCGCGTGGCCTTGTAGCCTGCGGAGGTCGGCGCCTTCACCCGGATCCAGGCCGGTTTCTTCGGCTGCTCCTGATCGGCGCGGTGCGCCTTCTCGGGATGTCTCTGACCGGGAATCTTGAGATCGCGCACCGATATTTCCCCCTGACCTGGGCCGGAGTTCCAGATACGCCTTCGCAACAGGGAAGGCAACGCGGATCAGGGCGGTCATGACCTTCCCGCCAGGAGGGAACATGTCCAGAAAGGTTACGGCCGAGTTCCTCGGCACGTTCATTCTCGTCTTCTTCGGCGTCGGCGCGGCCGTGCTGATGGGCGACAAGATCGGGATGCTCGGCATCGCGCTGGCCTTCGGCCTGTCGATCGTCGCGGCCGCCTACGCGCTCGGGGCGATCTCGGGGGCGCATCTCAACCCGGCGGTCTCGCTCGGAATGGTGGCGGCCGGGCGCATGAGCGCGGGCGAGTTCCTCGGCTATGCGGTCGCGCAGGTTGCCGGCGCGACGGTCGGCGCGCTCGCGGTCTACGCCATCGCCAGCGGCAAGGCCGACTATGCGCTGGCCAGCCACGGGCTCGGCCAGAACGGCTATGGCGCGGGCTATCTGGGGGAATATTCGCTGCTGGCCGCGCTTCTGTTCGAGGCGATCGCCACCTTCATCTTCGTCACCGTCATCCTCGGCGCGACCCAGGAGGGGGCGCCCGGCGCGATGGCGGGCCTTGCGATCGGCCTGACGCTCGCCGGCATCCACCTTGTCGGGATCAACGTGACCGGCGTGTCGGTGAACCCTGCCCGCTCGGTCGGGCCGGCGCTGATCGTGGGCGGCAAGGCGCTGGCCGATCTCTGGGTCTTCATCGTGGCACCCCTCGCGGGCGGCGCGGTGGCCGGGGTTCTGCATGCCGCCGGCGTCACCCGGGCGGACGGGAGCTGACGGCGCGCACCCCGGCCAGCCCGCCCTGCCCCGGCGTCAGCCGATCAGCGGCGCCTTGCCGCCATAGGCCTCGTCATAGTGCCGCTTGAGCCGCTGGAGCGCGATCCTGAGGACGATCTTGCCCGACCGCGCCGACCAGCCCATGCGCTTTTCCGCGGCCTCCAGCCCCTCGAGGAAGCAGCAGCACCTCAGCACCATGTCGCCAAGCCCCGGCCCGAGGTCGCGCAGCGCCGCGGCAACCCGTTCCCGCGCCTTCGACGACCCGGACTCGGGTCCCCCCGCCGAAAACCCGCCCCTGTCGGCGCCGGCGGTGAGGAACCTGTCCCAGTTCTGCGCCACGCGCGGCCCCATCTGCGCCAGTTCGAAATCCTCGCGCAGCCGTTCGCCTGCGCCGACGAGGTCGGGCGTGAGGAAGGGGCTGCCGTCCTTCTCCCTCCTGCGGGCGAGGACGTCGAGCGGGCTTTCGGCAAGGTTGTAACGCATCCGCCGGGGCGTGCGCGAGCCGGGCTCGGTCACCGCACGCTCGCCCCACAGGCGATGCTGCTCCCCGAACGGGGTCTGCGCCTCGGCGAAGCCGTCGGCGCGGGCGGACTGGTCCTCGGCCAGGAGCCGCTTCAGCGCCGAGCGCCCCGCCCCGGTGATCTCGTAGGTCGAGACGCGGCCCGTGGTCTTCAGACCGATCCAGTCCTTGACCGCGAAGGCCTGCGCGACCGCCCGGTCGACGACGGCGGTGCGGGTGCTTCCCTTCAGCACCACCGCCTTTTCCATTTCCGGCGCCACGACCAGCATGGCGCCGATCTCGCAGAGCCGGCGCAGGATGCGCCTGGCCTCGCGGTCGACAGTGGCGGCATCGGCGATTGCGGCGGCGGGGTGGCGGAGGGGGGCAGACATCGGGCGGTTTCCTTCCTGGGACGTGATGGGCTGGGGGATGATGGAAAGGTGCGGGCGGTCCTGGGGAAGACCGGCGCGGGCAAGCTGGAGGTGAAGCGCGCCGAGCCCGGTCAGCGCCTCGTCGACCAGCGGGTCGTCGCGGCGGTTCTCGAAGGCGCGGACCTTCCTGAGGATCGTCGAGGCGTGGCAGTCCAGTTCCCTGGCCAGCGCACGGATCGAGAGGCCTTCTTCGACATGGCGAAGATAGAGGCGCAAGTTTTCCGGCAGCCAAGCGGGCAGGACCGCCGGCGGGGGGTTCATTACCGTCATTTCTCACCGATTTTCGGCGACGCTTCACGTAGTCTTATCCAAAACGTGCTCAAACGTTGGTTGATATGGTTACCTGTTGGTTAAAGCCGCGGTCGTCAGCCATAATTCTTTCAAAATCATAAATTTTCACCAAATCGGCGGACGCCGCTTCGCGACAATAGGCAACATCGCCGTCTCCTGTTTCATCTTCCGATTGAATCACTTCAGGAGGATGCGATGCCCGATCTCATGTCCCTTGTCACCGACCTGCGCCGGCCGCGGCTTCTGGTCCGCGCCGCCCGCGCGGGCCTGGCCGACTACAGCCGGTCGCGCGACCTCGGCCGGGTGATGCGCACCGCCGAGGCCCCCGGCCCGGACCGCGCCCTGACCGCGCTTCTGGCCGAGGAGGAACGGGTCGAGGCGACGCGGCGGGCGGGCGACGCCTCCTACAGCTTCGTGCGTCACATCGAGCTTCTGATCGCGATGATGGCCGAGGCGCGGCTGCTGCCGCGCACCGGTGCCGTCTGAGGCGCCAGGAAAGCGAACGGGCCGCCCTTTCGGGGCGGCCCGCCGGAACGCCGGAAGGTGCGCTCACATGAAGGTGTCGGGCGTCGCGGCCTTCTTCTTGGCGACGTATTCGTTCAGCGCCTCCTCCACGGCGGGGTCGATCGCCGGCTTCTGGTAGTCGGCCAGAAGCTTCGCGACCCGCTCGCCGGCCAGCCGGACGGTGTCGCGCTCGCCCTCTTCCTGCCAGGTCTCGAAGGGCTTGTAGTCGAAGAGGTCCGACCGCCAGAACGCGGTGCGGAAGTTCGCCTGGGTGTGGTCGGTGCCGAGGTAGTGGCTGGCCTGCCCCGAGCCGACGAAGCGCAGGGCCTCCATCGCCTGGCCGTTGTCGGACATGTCGATGCCCTCGGCGATGCGGTGGATCACGCCGAGCTGGTCGGCGTCCATCACGAACTTCTCGAACGAGGACACGAGGCCGCCCTCGAGCCAGCCGCAGGCGTGGAGCATGAAGTTGACGCCGGCGAGAAGCCCCATGTTGAGGCTGTTGGCGCTTTCATAGGCCGCCTGCGCATCGGGCAGCTTCGAGCCGCAGAAGGCGCCGGCGGAGCGGTAGGGAATGCCGAGCCGGCGGACGAGCTGGCCCGCGCCGTAGGTGACGAGGCTCGCTTCCGGCGTGCCGAAGGTGGGGGCGCCCGAGGCCATGTCGGTCGAGGTCACGAAGGCCCCGGCGATCACCGGCGCGCCCTTGCGGACGAGCTGGCTGTAGGCGACGCCGGCGAGGATCTCGACCAGCACCTGGGTCAGCGTGCCGGCCACGGTGACCGGCGACATCGCGCCGCCGACGATGAAGGGCGAGACGATCGCCGCCTGGTTGGCCTTCGCATAGACCTCGAGCGCACCCATCATGATGCCGTCGAAGGTCATCGGCGAGTTGATGTTGACAAGGCTCGTCATCACCGTCCGGCCGTTCAGCCCGCCGAACAGGATCTCCGACATCTCGACCGAATCCTGCGCCCGCTCCGGCGCCGTCACCGAGCCCATGTAGGGCTTGTCGGAAAGCGTCATGTGGGCGTGCAGCATGTCGAGGTGGCGCTTGTTCACCGGCACGTCGGTCGGCTCGCACACCGTGCCGCCGGAATGGTGCAGCCATTTCGACATGTAGCCGAGTTTCACGAACTTGCGGAAATCCTCGATCGTCGCATAGCGCCGCCCGCCCTCGGCATCGCGCACGAAGGGTGGACCGTAGACCGGCGCGAGGACGAGACCGCGACCGCCGACGGTCACGTTCCGTTCGGGATTGCGCGCGTGCTGCACGAAGGACGCGGGCGCGGTCTTGCAGAGCGCGCGCGCGAGGCCCTTCGGCAGGCGGACGCGGGTGCCCTCGACATCGGCGCCGGCCTCCTTCCAGCGGCGGAGCGCCTCGGGGTTCTCGACGAAATTGACGCCGATCTCCTCGAGGATCGTCTCGGCATTCGCCTCGATGATCTGGAGCGCTTCCTCGTTCAGGATTTCCAGGTTGGGAATGTTGCGCTCGATGAACTTCGCGCATTCGATCCTGACCGCGCTGCGTTCGGCCCGCCGCGCCGCGCCGCCGCCCCGGGCCCGCCGGCCTTCCAACACCTCACACATTCCCGCCTCCTGTCTGCGCCGCTGCTGGCGGTCTTTTACCGCCAAAGCGCCAGGCACGCCCGCAGTTTGCGTCACATCGCAAGCGAAAACGACATGGCGGCCATGCGCCCGGTTGAGGCGGACCGGTTCAGGCGGCGCGGCGCCTGCGGCCGGCAGCGCGTCCCCGGCAGCGCGGTGCGAAGGGCTCGACCCGCACCTCGGCGCCGTCGAAGGTGCAGAAGCTCGCCGGCGGCACCCGCTCCCAGCACTCGCCGGTCTCGAGCGGTTCGGAGACGACGGCGCGCCCGCCGCGCGCCTCCGACCAGCGGTGATAGAGCGAGGGCGCCGCGTCGTCGGTGGCGTAGCGCACCGCGTAGAGCCGCCTTCCGTCGGAAAAGGCCACCGTCATCCGCACATGCGGGGCCGCGCCCTTGGCGCGCGACAGCGTCTCGAGCGCCGCGGTCGCGCGTTCCAGCGCGCCCTTGGGATCCTCGGCCAGCCCCTCCCCAAGGGCGACGAGAAACAGCGCCTCGCTGTCGGTCGCGCCCCTGCGGTGGGGGTAGAGATGATCGGGGATCAGCATCTCGGCGTCGCGCCGGAAGCTTTCGTAGCCGCCGATCTGGCCGTTGTGCATGAACGACCACGCGCCCACCGCAAAGGGATGGCAGTTGTTCCGGCTCGTCGCCGTTCCGGTCGAGGCACGGACATGGGCGAGGAAGAGGGCCGAGCGGACCTGTGCCGTCAGCGACCTGAGGTTAGGATCCGACCAGGCGGGCAGGATGTCGCGGAAAAGGCCCGGCTCCTCGCGCTCGCCATACCAGGCGATGCCGAAACCGTCGGCGTTGATCGCCGACTTGGTCTCGGTCGCGCCGTGGCTCTGATGGATCAGCGAATGCCCCGGCCGGCTGACGATGTCCTCAAGAAACAGCGTCTCCCCGATATAGGCGGCCCACCTGCACATGCTCTGCCCCTCTCGCCTGCCGTGAACGTCCCCCGGGCAGGCTGCCCGTTCTTTCTTTATTTTGCGTCACGATAGACGATTTCGCGCCGCCGCGCGAGCCCCCGCATGGGCGGGACTTCCGGCCGGCGTCAGGGTGTTACGGATCATGCAGGGCGCGGCGGGCGGCGGCCGGCCGCAGGCGGGCGGTGGGAGCATTGGCCCCATCACCTCCGCGCGAGCGGCCTCAGGATTCCTCGACCACCATCAGGTCGCGTTCCGACGCGCCCCTGGCATGGGCAAGGGCCGCCTGATACTCGGGGCTGTGGTAGCAGTCCACCGCCGCCTCGAGCGAGGGGAAGCGGGCGACGACGTTGCGCGGCCGGTCGTTGCCCTCAAGCTGCACGTAGCGCCCGCCGCGGGCGAGGAAGGCCCCGCCGTGCTTGGCGATCGCCGGGCCGGCAAGCGCGGCATAGCGGCCATAGGCCTCGGCGTCGATGACCCTCACATGGGCAATCCACAGCGCCCCCTTCGTCCCGCTCATGCCGCCGCTCCTCCGATCACCGCCTCGGCGGCCTTCACCGCCTCTTCCGCCTTCGACGCATCCGCCCCGCCCGCCTGCGCCATGTCGGGCCGGCCACCGCCGCCCCTGCCGCCAAGCGCCTCGGCCGCCGCCTTGACGATCTCCACCGCCGAGAGACGCTGGGTCAGGTCGCCGGTGACGCCCGCCGCCACGGCGGCCTTGCCGCCGGTGTCGGCGACGACCAGCACGACGCCCGAGCCCACGCGCGCCTTCAACTCGTCGACCAGCGCCGGAAGATCCTTGCCCGAGACGCCGGAGACGGTCTGGGCGAGGAACTTCACGCCGCCCACCTCCTTCGCCTCGGGTCCGCCCCGGCCGCCGCCGCCCATCGCCAGGTCGCGGCGAAGCTGGGCGACCTCGTTCTGAAGCGCCTTGCGGTCGTCGATCAGCGCGCGGACGCGGTCCACCGCCTCGCCCGGCTGGGCCTTGAGCGCCGCCGCGATCTCTGCCAGCCGCGCCCCCTGGGCGCCGAGGTGATCGAGTGCGGCCTGCCCGGTCAGCGCCTCGATCCGCCGCACACCGGCCGAGGAGGCGCTGTCGCCGAGGCAAACGAAGGCGCCGATGTCGCCGGTGCGCGTCACATGGGTGCCGCCGCAAAGCTCCAGCGAATAGGTCGCGCCGTCCGTCCCCTTGCCGGTATTGGCGAGGTGGCCCATCGAGACGACCCGCACCTCATCGCCGTATTTCTCGCCGAAAAGCGCCTGGGCGCCGATCGCGCGGGCGTCGTCCGGCGTCATGATCCGGGTCTCGACGGGCGCGTTCTGGCGGATGAAGGCGTTGACCTCGGCCTCCACGCCGGCAAGCTCGCTGCCGGTCAGCGCCCTGGAATGGCTGAAGTCGAACCTCAGCCGGTCGTCGGCATTGAGCGAGCCGCGCTGGGCGACATGATCGCCAAGCGCGCGCCGGAGCGCCTCGTGCAAGAGATGCGTCGCCGTGTGGTTGGCCCGGATCGCCGTGCGCCGCGCGTGGTCGACCTCGAGCTTCGCCGGCTGGCCGCGGGCGATCTCGCCCTCGGTCACCTCGGCCAGATGGATGAAGACGCCCTGCGACTTCTTGGTGTCCGTCACGGTCGCCATGCCGGTGTCGGTGCGGATGAAGCCGCTGTCGCCGACCTGGCCGCCGGCCTCGGCATAGAACGGCGTCTGGTTGACGACGATCTGCACCTTCGCGCCGGTCGCGGCCGAACCGGTCTCGGCGCCGCCCGCGACCAGGGCCAGGATCTGCCCTTCGGCGGCTTCCGTGTCATAGCCGAGGAACTCGGTCGCGCCGTGCTTCTCGGCGAGGTCGAACCAGATCGCGGCGTCCTTGGTCTCGCCCGACCCGGCCCAGGCGGCGCGCGCCTTGGCGCGTTGCCCGGCCATCGCGTGGTCGAAGCCCGGAACATCGACCGTCCGCCCCTTCTCGCGCAGCGCGTCCTGCGTCAGGTCGAGCGGGAAGCCGTAGGTGTCGTAGAGCCGGAAGGCGGCCGCACCCGGCAGCGGCTGCCCCTCGCCGAGGCCCGCCAGTTCGTCGTCGAGGAGCCTGAGACCGCGGTCGAGCGTCTGTTTGAACCGCGTCTCCTCGAGCCGCAGCGTCTCCCCGATCAGCGGCTCGGCGCGGGCCAGTTCGGGATAGGCCGCCCCCATCTGCCGCACCAGCGCCGGCACCAGCCGGTGCATCAGCGGCTCGTCGGCGCCGAGAAGATGCGCGTGCCGCATCGCCCGGCGCATGATCCGCCTGAGCACATAGCCGCGCCCCTCGTTCGAGGGCATCACCCCGTCGGCGATCAGGAAGGAGGTCGAGCGCAGGTGGTCCGCGATCACCCGGTGATGCACCTTGCCCGGCCCGTCCGGGTCGGTCGAGGTGGCGTGGGCGGAAGCCTCGATCAGGCTCCGCATCAGGTCGGTGTCGTAGTTGTCGTGCTTGCCCTGCAGAAGCGCGCCGATCCGCTCCAGCCCCATGCCGGTGTCGATCGACTGCATCTCGAGCTCGCGCAGGGTGCCGTCCTCGAACTGCTCGTACTGCATGAAGACGAGGTTCCAGATCTCGATGAACCGGTCGCCGTCCGCCTCCGCCGAGCCCGGCGGGCCGCCCCAGATATGGTCGCCGTGGTCGTAGAAGATCTCGGTGCAGGGGCCGCAGGGGCCGGTCGGGCCCATCCGCCAGAAGTTGTCGTCGGTGTCGATGCGGATGATCCGGTTCTCCGGCACGCCGACCTTGCGCCAGATCGCGAAGGCCTCGTCGTCGGTATGGTAGACCGTGGTCAGCAGCCGCCGCGGGTCGATCCCGAAGTCCTTGGTGATCAGCTCCCAGGCGAAGGGGATCGCCTCGGCCTTGAAATAATCGCCGAAAGAGAAGTTGCCGAGCATCTCGAAGAAGGTGTGGTGGCGCGCGGTATAGCCGACGTTGTCGAGGTCGTTGTGCTTGCCGCCGGCGCGGACGCATTTCTGCGCCGTGGTCGCGCGCACGTAGTCGCGCCGCTCGACCCCGGTGAAGCAGTTCTTGAACTGCACCATGCCCGAGTTGGTGAACATCAGCGTCGGATCGTTGCGCGGCACCAGCGGCGAGGAGGCGACGACGCGGTGGCCGTTGCGGCGGAAGTAGTCGAGGAAGGTCGAACGGATGTCGTTCAGGCTGGGCATCGGGGCGGGCCTCTTCGCGCGCAAGGTGGGGCTGTGGCGTGTTAGCCCGTGTCGTGACCCGTGTCCACATTCCTGCGCCGCGACGGACGAAGGCACCGTGCCCTCCTCGCCCGAAGCGTTGGCCGAAGCGTTGGCCGGAACGCTGCGGGCGCAGCCGCCAGGGCCGCGCCCGCCGTTCAGCCTGCACCGGGAGACCGGTTCTCAGGCCTCCATCACCTCGTCGCCGCCCTCCTCCGCCGCGGCACCGAAATCGAGCCCGTGGCTGGCGCGGATCTTGTCCTCGATCTCGTGGGCGACGGCGGGATTGTCCTTGAGGAACTGCTTGGCGTTCTCGCGCCCCTGGCCGATCCGTTCGTCGCCGTAGGAATACCAGGCGCCGGACTTCTCGACGACGCCGGCCTTGACGCCGAGGTCGATCAGCTCGCCGGTCTTGGAAATGCCTTCGCCATACATGATGTCGAACTCGACCTGCTTGAAGGGCGGCGCCACCTTGTTCTTCACCACCTTCACCCGTGTGGTGTTGCCGACGACCTCCTCGCGGTCCTTGATCGCGCCGATCCTGCGGATGTCGAGCCGCACGCTGGCATAGAACTTCAGCGCGTTGCCGCCCGTCGTGGTTTCGGGCGAGCCGAACATCACGCCGATCTTCATGCGGATCTGGTTGATGAAGATCACCATGCAGTTCGAGCGCGAGATCGAGGCGGTGAGCTTGCGCATCGCTTGGCTCATCAGGCGGGCATGGACGCCGACGCTGGAATCGCCCATCTCGCCCTCGAGCTCGGACTTCGGCGTCAGCGCCGCGACCGAGTCGATCACGACGAGGCTGACCGCACCCGAGCGCACCAGCGTGTCGACGATCTCGAGCGCCTGCTCGCCGGTGTCGGGCTGCGAGATCAGGAGTTCATCAAGGTTGACGCCCAGTTTCTTCGCATATTGCGGGTCGAGCGCGTGTTCGGCGTCGACGAAGGCGCAGACGCCGCCCTTCTTCTGCTCCTCGGCCACGACATGCAGCGTCAGCGTCGTCTTGCCCGAGCTTTCCGGCCCGTAGATCTCGACGATCCGCCCCTTCGGCAGGCCGCCGATGCCGAGCGCGATGTCGAGCCCGAGCGAGCCGGTCGAGGTCGCCTCGATCTCCATCGCCGGGCTGCCGGCGCCGAGCTTCATGATCGAGCCCTTGCCGAACTGCCGTTCGATCTGGGCCAGCGCGCTGTCGAGCGCCTTCTGCTTGTCGGTGGAGCGCTTGTCGTTCATGTCGAGAAGGTTCGTCACTGTCATGGGTCCCGTTCCTTATTTCACATGCCGTAGGGCGCGGCAACATGCTCTTGTTCGCCTCTTGTTCTCGAATCTATGAGATCAAAAGAAGAACATTTCAACCGTATTTTCTGAAAATCGACTTTTTCTCGTTTCGGTAAATGTTTAGTTAATGGCGCCGGAGAATCTGCGTAAAACGGGAAAAAGGCCAGCGATGCTCGTCTTCTGGAAGCAAAGGCTCGTCTATCTGGCGACGCCGAAGACGGGTACCACCGCGATCGAGGCCGCGCTCGAGCCGCTCGCCAGCGTCGTGATCCAGCGCCCGCCGGAACTCAAGCACACCTCGGTCCAGCGCTACTGGAAATATCTCGCGCCCTTCCTCGAGAAGGCCGCCGACGAGGATTTCATGGTGGTGGCGGTGATGCGCGAGCCGATCGACTGGCTCGGAAGCTGGTATCGCTACCGCCAGCGCGGCGGCGGCGTCACCCCGGAAAAGAGCACGAAGGGGATGAGCGTCGACGCCTTCGTCGAGGGCTATCTCTCCGATCCGCAACCCGAATTCGCCAATGTCGGCTGGCAGAGCCGGTTCCTCGTCCCCGAGCGGGGACCCGGCGCGGACCGGCTTTTCCGCTATGACGACATGGGCAGCTTCGTGCATTTCCTCGAGGAAAGGCTCGACTGCGAGATCACGCTGCCGCGGCTCAACGTCTCGCCGGCCGGCGCGACCGAGCTTTCGCCCGCCATCGAGCGGCGCCTGCGCGGCGAGCTTGCCCGCGACTTCGCGCTCTACGCCTCGCTCGGCTGAAGGCAGGGCCCGGCCAGGCCGCCGGAACCGGAGAAAGACCGGCAATCCGGCCGCCCCCGGGCCGGACGGTCCGCCGGGTCACCTTCGCCCAGACGGCTTCGCGCGGACGGTCCGCCCGCATCTCCCCTCAGCGGCTTCGCGTCGCGCGATTCGCCGGTAGCGACACCGGCAGGCCACCGTGGCGGGCCACCCGGGCGGGCCGCCGGGCGGCAACTGTGGGGACCGAGCCGGCGGCCGCTCGCGCGGGCGCCCCGGCGCGGGCCGGCCGGCAGCGCTGCCCGTCGTCAGTGGATCTGGCCCTGCACCGTGGCGGTCAGTTCGCTGAGCGAGAACGGTTTGGGCAGGAAGACCGAATTCGGCACCCGTTCACGCGTCTCGGTCAGGCTTTCCTCGGAATAGCCCGAGACGAAGACCACGCGGGTGTTCGGACGCTCCTTCAGCGCCTCGCGCACCCAGGTGGGGCCGTCCATCCCCGGCATGATCACATCGGTGACGAAGACGTCGATGGCCAGGTTCTCGTCCTCGAGGGTCTTCAGCGCGTCCTCGGCGTTCTCGGCCTCGATCACCGTGTAGCCGCGCATCCTGAGCGCCCGGCTCGCGAAGGCCCTGACCGGGGCCTCGTCCTCTACCAGGAGGACAACGCCCTCGCCGCTGCGGCTGACGCGGCGCGGCGGGGGCTGCGCGGGCTCGGCCGCAGCCGGTTCCACCTGGTCGTGGGCGGGGAAGAACAGCGTGAAGGTCGTCCCCTGCCCGAGGATGCTGTCGCAGAAGATGTAGCCCCCGGTCTGCTTGACGATGCCGTAGGCCGTCGACAGGCCGAGTCCGGTGCCCTCGCCGGGACGTTTCGTGGTGAAGAACGGCTCGAAGATCTTCGCCAGCTTGTCGGCGGGGATGCCGGTGCCCGAATCGGTGACGCGCACGACGACGTATTCGCCCGGTGCCACGCTTGCCCGGTCGCGGTTCAGGGTCTCGCGGATGGTCTGGACCTCGGTCTCGATGCGCACCTCGCCGCCCGCCGGCATCGCGTCGCGGGCGTTCACGACGAGGTTCATCACCACCTGTTCGAGCTGCCGCTTGTCGGCGCGGATCGGCTTCAGCGCCGGATCGTGCACCAGCGCCAGCCGGACCTTTTCCCCGACCAGGCGGTTGAGCAGATGGGTGAGGTCCGAGAGCGTGTCGCGCAGGTCGATCACCTGCGGCTTCAGCGTCTGCTTGCGCGAGAAGGCGAGGAGCTGGCCGACAAGGCTCGCCGCGCGGTTGGCGTTCTGGTTGATCTGGACAAGGTCGGCATAGTCCGGGTCGCCCTTGTCGTGGCGCAGCAGCAGAAGGTCGCAATGCCCCGAGATCGCGGTCAGGAGGTTGTTGAAATCATGCGCGACGCCGCCCGCGAGCTGGCCGATGGCGTGCATCTTCTGGCTCTGGACGAACTGTGCCTCGAGCGTCTTCAACTGGGTGGCGTCCGAGAGGACCGCCACGAGCGCGGGCCGCCCGTCCTCCACCACCCGGGTGAGGGTGACCTGCAGATAGCTGTCCTTGTCGGGATTGCGCACGCGCAGCACTTCGGGGCGCGGGCCGGCCCGCCCCGCGATCGCGTCGGCGAGCCAGTCGTTCAACGGGCGGCCAAGGCCTTCGATGAGATCGGAAAGCCGGGTTCCCGGCTCGACCTCGCCGAGGAGCGCCCGCGCGGCACGGTTGGCCTCGCGCACCTCGCCGGTGGCACCGAGGCGCATCAGCGCCACCGGCAGGGTCTCGAACGCGGTCGGGTCGCCGGCAGAGGCGGCATCCGCGGCCGGCGAGGGCAGGAGATAGACCTCGCGCCGGCCGCCCGTCCCTTCGATCACCGCGACGAGCGCGCGCGCGGGCCCTTCGGCCGCGGCGATCGCATGCTCCTGGCCCGGCCTGAGCGGCAGGTCGGTGAAGATCCGGTCGAGCGTCTTCACCCGTTCGCCGATCAGCCGCCGCGTCGCCTCGTTCATGAACAGGATCGTGCCCGACTTGGAGACCGTCATCATCGGCAGGCTGATCGTCTCGGCCCCCCGCCCGCCGACCGCCCGTTCGGCCATGTCCTCGAGCCGCCAGAGAAATCCCGCCTCGCCGATCTTGTGCACCGAAAGGCGCACATGGCCGCGCCGCGTCACCAGATCCTCGCGCGCCGCGCCGAGCGCGTCGGCCCGGTTCTGCAGCCGGTGCAGCACGGCGGCGGGGTTGGCGAAAACCTCGGCCAGCGCCCGGGTGAGCGTCTGGCCGCCGCGGCTGCCGAAGCGTTGCAGCGCGGCGCGGTTCTGGGTGCCGATCTCGCCTTCGACATCGGTGGTGAAGCTCGGCGAGGCATCGTTGTCGATGAAGGCCGCGATCTGGTCCTGCAGCGCGCCGTGGGAGCGCGCGTGGTTGAGCGAAAGCCAGGTGATGACCGCGGCCAGGGCCGCAAGCGTTCCCGCAACCGCAAGCGCCGCGATCCCGACCAGCCCTTCGGCCAGAAACCAGGCGAGCGCCACGAAGGCCAGGGCGCCGGTCACCAGATAGGCGCTGCGCGGCGCCAGGATCAGAGCCGTGCGGGTCAGCGGATGCGGGGAAAGCGCCGTATTGGACACCACATTGCTCCGTTCAGAATCGGTTCCCCGCATTCCGACCTGAAATCCTTAAGCGCCAATTAACCGCTCCAGGATCACAACCTGCAATTGTCTAGGCTGCCATTCACCCACGCGTCAAGAGAGCGCTGTAGAACCCGTCGCCGCCCGAAAGCGGGGTGTAGACCCGATCCGCCACGAGCCGCCAGCCCGGCGCGCGGTCGAGGAAGGCGTCGACCTGAGCACGGTTTTCCGCCTCGAGGAGCGAGCAGGTCATGTAGGCCAGATT
This sequence comes from Albidovulum sp., assembly GCA_030837825.1. GTDB lineage: Bacteria > Pseudomonadota > Alphaproteobacteria > Rhodobacterales > Rhodobacteraceae > Albidovulum. Next base: position 4,884 of record JAUQYB010000001.1, on the reverse strand, counting down.
GCCGCCCGGTTCGACAAGCGCGGCCGCTCGGTCGAGGATTTCGGCCTGCAACCGGCAGAGCGCGTCCAGCCGCGCCTGGGTCAGCCGCCACTTGGCGTCGGGCGTGCGCCGCCAGGTGCCGCTGCCCGAACAGGGAACATCGGCGAGGACGAGGTCGAACCGCCGTCCCGCAAGCGCGGCGGTGCCGGCGGTTTTGATCCGCACCCCGGCGCGGGCGGCGCGTGCCGGCAGGTCGGTCATCCGCCGCGGGTCGGCATCGTGGGCGGTCACCTGCGCGACGCCCCGCGCGGCGATGGCCAGCGCCTTGCCGCCGCCGCCGGCGCAGTAGTCGAGCACGCGCAGCCCCGGATGCAGCGGCAGCGCCTCCACCGCGGCCTGCGGGCTCAGGTCCTGAAGCTCGACAAGACCGCTCAGATAGGCAGACGACGTTTTCAATTTCTGCGGGTTTTCAATGATCTCCAGGGCGAAGTTTATAAATTCGACCGGCCGCGCGGCGATGCTCTCCGCCGCCAGCGCCGCCAGCGCCTCCTCGCGCGTCGTCCGCCCGGCATTGACCCGCAGGAACACCGGCGCCCGCTCGCGCATCCGGGCCAGCACTTGGGTGAAGTCCGGCCCGAGCGCGCGGCGGAGCGCCGGCGCGATCCAGTCCGGGCAGTCGAGCGCGGCAAGCTCGGGCACCGCGGCACCCGCCGCGGCGGCAAGGGCCGCGGCTTCCCCGGCATCGAGCGGCGGGGCGGCATAACCCTCGCCGCTGAAGACCGCGGCCGGATCGCCGCCCGCGGCCGCGACCTGGCCGATCATCAGCGCCCGGCCGGTTTCCGCCCCGCCGCCGGCGCGCGCCAGCGCAGAGCGCCGGCAGCGCAGCGCGTCGAAAACCAGGTCGCGGATCGCCGCCCGGTCGCGCGCTCCGGCGAAGCGGTGCGACCGCGCCCAGCCGGTCAGCGCCGGTTCGGCCGATGACCCCGCGATCACCCGGTCGAGGATCTCGATTGCCGCCGCGATGCGCGCCCCGGGGGTCATCGCCTTCCTCTTCCTGTCGATACCCGGCGGTCTAACCGATCCCGGGCGTCGGCGAAAGCCGCCCGCACCCCCTTCCGGATGCGCCGCGGGGCCGCTAGGCTCCGCCCGTTCCAGAGCTGCGAGGCCCGCGATGACCGGCAAGAGCCATCTCTTCTACCAGACCGACCAGACCCGGCCGATGCTCGACCGGGCCGAGGGCATCTACATGTGGGACGTGCACGGCAAGCGCTACATCGACGGCTCGTCGGGCGCGATGGTGTCGAACATCGGCCATTCCAACCCGCGCGTGCTGGCGGCGATGCGCCGGCAGATGGAGAAGGCGACCTTCGGCTACCGGCTGCATTTCGAGACCGAGCCGGGCGAGCGGCTGGCGGCGAAGGTCGCGGGCCTCTGCCCGGAGGGGATGGAGAAGGTGTTCTTCGTCTCGGGCGGATCCGAGGCGGTGGAGGCGGCGGTCAAGCTCGCCCGGCAATATGCGGTGACCGTGGGCCAGGGATCGCGCTGGAAGGTGATCTCGCGCGCGCCCTCCTACCACGGCGCGACGCTCGGCGCGCTAGCGCTCACCTCCTACACGCCGCTCACCGCCCCCTTCGGGCCGCTGATGCAGGCGATGCCCAAGGTGCCGAGCCCCCGGGCCTGGCTCGACGGGCTCGACCCCGACGACCCGGCGACCGGGGCGCACTACGCGGCGATGCTGGAGGCGAAAATCCTCGCCGAGGGTCCGGAGACGGTGCTCGCCTTCATCCAGGAACCGGTCGGCGGCGCCTCCACCGGCGCACTGGTGCCGCCGGCGGGCTACATGCAGGCGGTGCGCGCGATCTGCGACCGCCACGGCGTCCTGCTGATCCACGACGAGGTGATGTCGGGCGGCGGCCGGACCGGGCGCTTCCTTGCCGCCGACCACTGGGGCGTGGCGCCGGACATCATCGCGCTGTCGAAGGGCTTCGGCGCGGGCTATGCGCCCTTGGGTGCGATGATCGCCCACGACCGGCTGGTCGGGCCGGTGCTGAAGGCCGGCGGCTTCATGCACGGCCATACCTACGCCGGCAACCCGCTCGCCTGTGCGGCGGGCCTCGCGGTGATCGAGGAGATCGAGGCCGGGGGGCTGATGGCGAACGCCGCGCGGGTCGGCGCGCTCCTGAAGACGCGGCTCGAGGGGCTGATGCAGCGCCACGCCTTCATCGGCGACGTGCGGGGCCAGGGGCTTCTCCTGGCCTTCGAGCTGGTCGCCGACCGGCAGACGCGGCGCCCGCTGCCGAAGGCGCTCAACGCCCATGTCGAACTGGTGGAGCGCGCCTACGAGGAAGGGCTGATCATCTATTCCCGGCGGAGCCGCGACGGACTGGAGGGCGACCATTTCCTCGTCTGCCCGCCGATGATCACCACCGAAGGACAGGTGGACGAGATCACCGACCGGCTCACCGCCGCGCTCGACCGCTTCGCCGGCCAGATCGCGCCGGCGCTGGCCGAAAGCGTCTGAGCCCCATGTCGCGGATCATTGTCACCTGCGCGATCACCGGCTCGATCCACACGCCGTCGATGTCGCCCTACCTGCCGGTGACGGCCGACCAGATCGCCGGACAGGCGATCGGCGCGGCGAAGGCGGGCGCGGCGATCCTGCACCTCCACGCGCGCGACCCCGTCACCGGGCGGCCCTCGGCGGCGCCGGAGCACTACATGGGGTTCCTGCCGCGCATCCGGGCCGCCTGCGACGCGGTCATCAACCTGACGACCGGCGGCAGCGCGGTGATGACGCTCGACGACCGGCTCGCGGCACCCCTCGCGCTCCGCCCGGAAATGTGCTCGCTGAACATGGGCAGCATGAACTTCGCGCTCTATCCGATGCTGGGGAAGCGCACCGAATGGCTCCACGACTGGGAGGAGCCGTTCCTGCGCAACTCCGACGACCTCGTCTTCAAGAACACGCCGCGCGACATCGAGGGCGTGCTCAGCCGGATGGGCGAGGAGCGTGGCGCGCGGTTCGAGTTTGAATGCTACGACGTGAGCCATCTCTACATGCTGCGCCACTTCGCCGACCGCGGGCTGGTGCGGGCGCCGGTCTTCATCCAGTTCGTGATGGGCGTCCTCGGCGGCATCGCCGCGGAGCCCGAGCATCTGGAGCACCTGAAGGTGACCGCCGACCGGCTTTTCGGCGACGACTACCTCTTTTCCGTCCTTGCCGCCGGGCGCCAGCAGATGCCGATGGCGGAGAAGGCCGCGGCGATGGGCGGCCATGTCCGCGTCGGGCTCGAGGACAATCTCTACATCGCCAGGGGCCAGCTCGCGCGGTCCAACGCCGAGCAGGTGGAGAAGGTGCGCGGCATCGTCGAGGCGCTGGGGCGGACGCTTGCCACGCCGGCCGAGGTGCGGGCGATGCTCGGGCTCAAGGGGCCGGATGCGGTGGGGTTCTGATGGCGACCGTGATCCGCCCGGCGACGAAAGCCGATCTGGCGCGTCTCGACGCCGCACTCCGCGCGCTCTCGGCCGATCTCGGCGACCGCCACCGGGCGACGGCGGCGGACCTGCGGGCGGCGGGCTTCGGGCCCCTGCCCGCCTTCCGCGCGATGCTCGCGCTCGACGGGGACGCGACCCTGGGTGCGGCGGTCTTCTCGCCGCTCTATTCCACCACGCGCGGCTGCCCCGGCGCCTATGTCTCCGACCTCTGGGTGGCGGCAGCGGCGCGGGGAACCGGCCTCGGCGCCCGCCTCCTCGCCGCCGTCCGCGACGAGGCGCAGGCACTCTGGGGCGCGGGGTTCCTCCGGCTCGCCGTCTACGCCGACAACCCCCGCGCCGTGACGTTCTACGAACGGCTCGGCTTCGCCCCCCGTTCCGGCGAGACCTCGATGATCCTCGAGGGCGCCGCATTCGACCGCATCGGAGACATGGCATGAAGGCCTTCCTCGACGACCGCCAGCGCGGGCATGATCCGAAGATGTTCATGGCCAACGGCACGCGCCTGCCGAACCCGGAACAACCCGCCCGGATCGAGGCGCTGAAGGCCGGCGCCGAGGCCGCTGGCCTCGCCTTCGCCGCGCCCGCCGATCACGGCATGGGCCCCCTCGCCGCGGTGCATTCGCCGGAATACCTGGTGTTCCTCCAGACGATCCATGCCCGCTGGAGCCGGATCGAGGGCGCCTCCGACGAGGTGATCCCGAACATCCACCCCGACCGGCGCAGCGCCTCCTACCCCCGCTCGGCGGTGGGACAGGCGGGGTTCCACCAGGCCGACACCGCCTGCCCGATCGCCGCCGGGACATGGGAGGCGGCCTACTGGTCGGCGCAGACGGCGCTCGCGGCCACCGACGCCGTGCTCGGTGGCGGACGCGCCGCCTATGCGCTCTGCCGCCCGCCCGGGCACCACGCCTTCGCCGATCTCGCCGGCGGCTTCTGCTTTCTCAACAATTCCGCCATCGCCGCCGGGGCGCTGCTGCGGGCCGGGCTGAGGCCCGCGATCCTCGATATCGACGTGCATCACGGCAACGGCACGCAGGGCATCTTCTACGCCCGCAACGATGTGCTGACGGTGTCGATCCATGCCGACCCGCTGCGCTTCTACCCGTTCTTCTGGGGCCACGCCGACGAGCGCGGCGAGGGGTCAGGACTCGGCTGCAACCTCAACCTCGCCCTGCCGCGCGGCACCGACGACGCCGCCTATCTCGAGGCGCTCGACACCGCCCTCGCCCGCACCCGCGCCTTCGGCGCCGACGCGCTGGTCGTGGCGCTCGGCCTTGACGCGCACGAGGGCGACCCGTTCAAGGGCTTCCGGGTGACGACGCCCGGCTTCGCCCGCATCGCCCGCCGGATCGCCGCGACCGGGCTTCCCGCGGTGATCGTGCAGGAGGGCGGCTATCTCCAGCCGGCGCT
>JAUQYB010000027.1 GCA_030837825.1 Albidovulum sp. | reverse complement strand
GTGTTCCATGCCCAAGGACGAATGGGGCGTCAAGCGCCTCTGCCCGCATTGCACGAGCCGGTTCTACGACCTGGCCCGCGACCCGATGACCTGCCCGGAATGCGGCCACACCTTCACGGCCGAAAGCCTGATCGCCGGCCGCGGCCGGGTGCTGATCAGCGACAAGACCGCGGCCAAGGAGGAAGACCTCGACATGGAGGATCTGGCCGAGGACGATCTCGACGCGGATGGCGGCGACGACGACCTTGACGACGACCTGCTGGAAAGCGACGAGGATGACGAGGTCTCGCTCGACGACATCGCCGACGTGCCCGGCGGCGACGACGAGGGCTGAGGGCGGCGGGAGCCGCCGGACCGGCATGGAGGGCGCGGTGCGACCGCGCCCTTTTGCGTTGCGCAAGTCCTCCGCCCGGCATCTTCGGCGGCGACCCACTTTTCGCTTGCGCCCCCCACCCGCCTTGCCTATATCGCCCCTCACGCGGGCGGGGTGCGACCTTCGCCCGGACCTCCGGTGGGGCCATAGCTCAGTTGGGAGAGCGCTTGAATGGCATTCAAGAGGTCAGGGGTTCGACTCCCCTTGGCTCCACCAATTCCCGCTGATTCCACTTCCCTCACCTGACGCCGCCGTCACCGACCGAGGCTTTCCCTCAGCCGGTCGGTATAGCGGATCATCGTGCAGGTGCCGGCGCGGGCGGCCGCCTCCACCGCCTCGCGCAGCGCGGCGGCGGTCTCGGCCTCCACAGTCTGCCAGCCGCAGGCCCGCGCTATCGCCGGCAGGTCGGGCGTCAGGATGTCGACGCCCAGGGGGGGCACGTTCTGCGCGATCATCGCCGACTTGATCTCGCCGTAGCCCTGGTTGTCGTAGAGCAGGAGGATCACCGGCGCCTTCGCCTCCACCGCGCTGGCAAGCTCGGCAAGCGAGAACTGGAGCCCGCCGTCGCCAGTCAGCGCCAGGACGGGCCACCCGTCGGCGAGCGCCGCGCCCACCGCGGCGGGCAGGCCGTAGCCGAGCGTGCCGTAGCCGGTGGCAGAGTTGAAATAGCCCCCCGGCCGGGCAGCGGCGAAGCCCATGTTGCCGGCATAGACGGCCTGCGTCGAATCCCCGACGATCAGCGCCCGCGGCAGCGTGTCGCGCAGGAGATCGAGGAGCGCGAGATCGCGGCCCAGCATCCCCGGCAGCGCGCCAAGCCCCGCCTGAGCCGCCGCCGCCCGTTCCGCCCCGCCGCCCGGGGCGCGGGACGTGACGGCAGCCAGCAGCGCCTCGGCGCCGAGCGCCGCATCGCCGACGAGCCCGATCGCGGGCGCCGGGCCGCGCAGGATCTGCGCAGGGTCGATGTCGAGCCGGATGAGCGGCGCGGAGATCGCGAAGCCGCCGTCCTCATACATGTCGTAGTCGGTGGGGCCGAACTCCGTCCCGATCGCCAGCACCGCGTCGGCGCCGGCGATCAGCGCGCGGGTGGCCGGCATCGAGGCGGTCAGCGTCACCGCCAGCGGATGGCCGGGCGGCAGGATGCCGCGGCCATTCGTCGTCATCACCACCGGCGCGTCCAGCGCCTCGGCGAGCGCCGGCAGGGCACCTGCCCGCACCGCGCCGCCGCCGGCGAGGATCACCGGCCTGCGCGCGGCCGACAAGAGCGCCGCCGCCTCGGCGAGGCCGGCCGGGTCGGGCGCGGGGCGGGTCAGGCGGCTCACGCGCGCCGGCACGGCGAGGTGCCCGGCCGGCGCCAGCATCACGTCGATCGGCAGTTCCAGATGCACCGGCCGGGGACGGGCGCCGTCGAACACCGCGAAGGCCTGCGCCAGCGCCGGGGCAAGCTCCTCGGGCCGGTGGACGGTGCGGCTGAAGGCGGCGACGCCGGCGACCGTCGCCTGCTGGTCCGGCAGTTCGTGCAGCCAGCCCTCGCCTGAGCCCATCCGTCCATGCGCGTTGACGGTGGAGATCACCAGCATCGGCACGGAATCGCCATAGGCCTGGCCCATCGCGGTGAGGATGTTGGTCATGCCGGGGCCGGAGATGATGAAGCAGACCCCGGGCCGGCCGCTCGCCCGCGCATAGCCGTCGGCCATGAAGCCCGCGCCCTGTTCGTGGCGCGGCGTGACATGGCGGATGCCGCTGCCGGCAAGGCCGCGGTAAAGCTCGATCGTGTGCACCCCGGGGATGCCGAAGACGGTGTCCACCCCCCAGGCGCGCAGAAGATGGGTCAGGTAGACCCCGGTCGAGATTTCCGTCGTCATCAGGCGCCCCGGCCTCCCTTGCGCATCTGCCAGGCCGTCTTGGCCAGGATCACCGTCACCACGATCACGATCAGCACCACCGAGATCGCCGCGATCGCCGGGTCGATGTTGTCGCGCAGCCCCATCCACATCAGCCGCGGCAGCGTAACCGCATTGACCGAGGTGATGAAGAGCGTCACGCCGATTTCCTCCCACGACAGCACGAAGGTCAGGAAGAGCGCGGTCAGGAGCGTGAAGCGGATGTTGGGAAGTATCACCCGGAACACCCGCGTGCCCACACCTGCGCCCATCGACCGCGCCGCGAGGTCGATCCGCCGGTCGAGCTGCGCCAGCGCCACCGAGATCAGCACCACCGCGAAGGGCGCGATCATCACCGCATGGGCGAGCGCCACCCCGGCCCAGGTGTCATAGGCGACGAAGCCGTTCAGCTTGGAAAGCGTGATCAGGAAGAAGTAGAGCGTCAGCGCCGAGACCACCGGCGGCGCCACCATCGGCAAGAGCGCAAGCCCCATCAGCACCGGCGCGAAGCGCGGCCGGATCATCCAGATGCCGAGCGCGAAGGCGGTGGCGAGCGTGGTGGCGACGACCGAGGCCACCACGCCGATGCGGATCGACAGCCATATCCCCTCGGCCCAGGCCGGCTTTTCGATCAGCGCACGGTAGTGGCGCAGCGACCATTCGCCCTCGGGGACGGAAAGGTAGCGGGTCGGCGTGAAGCTGACCGGGATCACCGCGACAAGCGGCATCAGCAGGAAGACCGCGATCAGCGCGGCCAGCACCGTCACGAGCAGGCCGGGGCGCAACTGGATCATCTCTCCGTCCCCCGCACCTGCCGCAGCATCAGCGCCAGCAGCGCGCCGACCGTCACCATCAGGATCACGCTGATCGCCGCGCCAAGACCCCAGTCCGGGCTCTGGAAGATGCGCAGGTAGATCAGCTCCGCCACCATCACCGAGCGGCCGCCGCCGAGGATCGCCGGGGTGATGAAGAAACCGAGCGCGAAGACGAAGACCAGAAGCACCGCGCCGAGGATGCCGCCCTTGGTCATCGGCACGAAGACCTGCCAGAAGATGCGCGCGCGCGAGGCGCCCATGCCGCGCGCGGCCATCAGCACGCGCTCGTCCACCGCCCGCATCGACGAGGCGAGCGGGAAGACCGCGAAGGGGATGAGGAAATGCACCATCCCGACGACGACGCCGAATTCGTTCCTGACCAGGGTCAGGGGCTCCGAGAGGATGCCGAGGTGTTGCAGCCAGGTGTTGAGAATGCCCTTGTTCGACAGAAGCGCGAGCCAGCCGAAGGCACGGGTCAGCACCGAAATCCAGAACGGGATCAGGATGCAAAGCTCGATCGCCACCCGCGCCACCGGCCCGCCGCGCACCCAGATCAGCGTCAGCACATAGGCCGCCGCGACCGCAAGCACGGTCACCACCGCACAGATGCGCAGCGTGCGCCAGATCACGCCGAGCACCAGCGGATCGGTCAGCGCCACGGCATACTGGCCGAGCCCCGGTTCGGGCAGCGTCACGCTCCACTGCATGACGCCGAGGAACGGCAGCAGGTAGGCCACCGCCAGCAGCAGCATCAGCGGCCCGAGAAGAAGGATGTGGCGCGCGGTCATCCGGTGTCCGATGTCACGGGGTCCGAAGGCCGCCCCCGGAAGGCCCGGGGGCGGCGGTTCCTCAGGCCGAGATGATCTTGAGGAACTCATCCAGCGCGGGGCCGTAGTTTTCTTCGTACCACGGCATGTCGAGCGGGATCTGCACGGCAAAGTTGGCCGGGTCCACCGGGTTGTAGCGCGCCTCCTCCGGCGGCAGCAGCGCGTCGGCCGCGGGGTTGGCCGGCCCCTGCCCCAGCATCCGGAACATCACGAGCTGCTTTTCGGGATCCTGCGCCGAGGCGATGAACTGCATCGCCGCCTCCTTGCCGCCGGGGTTGCCCTTCAGGACCCCCATCGCGCCCGGCGCGATCAGACCCTGGTCCCAGATGAAGGACACATCGCCGCCCGAATCCTCCTCGATCAGCTTGGCGCGGGTCGACCAGATCAGCGCCATCGACGCCTCGCCGTTCAGAAGGATCGACTGGCTTTCCGAGCCGCCGCCCCAGTAGGCCACGACATGCTCCTTGAAGGCCGCAAGCTTGGCATGGGCACGCTCGAGGTCGAGCGGATAGAGCGCATCCGGCGCCACGCCGTCGGCCAAAAGCGCCGCCTCCCACATGCCGGTGCCCCATTTGTAGAGCGACCGCTTGCCGGGGAATTTCTCGACGTCGAAGAAATCCGCCATCGTCTTCGGCGGGCTGTCTTTGAACTTCGCGGCGTCGTAGGCGATGATGTAGCTGTAGAAGTAGCTCGAGGCGGAATGGTCCCAGCCGAAGCCCTCGCGCATCTTGCCCTTGTCGACGACGGCATAGTCGATCGGTTCCATCATCCCCTTCTTGCCCAGCGCCTCGGCCGAGAAGGGATCGATGTCGACGATGTCCCAGGTGGGCTTGCCGCTTTCGGCCTGCGCCGCGACGGCGCCCTCGGTCGGGCCCGATCCGTCCTGCTTTACGGTGATGCCGGTCGCGGCGAGGAAGGGTTTGCCATAGGCCTCGTCATAGGCGGTGCCGGCATCGCCGCCCCAGTTGACGAAGACAAGCTCCTTGGCCTGGGCCAGCGCCGCGGTGCCGCGCAGGCCCAGCGCCGAGCTGCCCATGAGAAGCGCGAGGCCCGTGGTGAAGTCGCGCCGCGAGATCTGTCCCCGGGCGGCCCGGGTCCTCAGGATGTCGAGGCAATCGCGCTGGAAAGGTCCGTTCATTTTCTTCTCCCTGTTGTCGTTGGTCGGTCGTTGCGCCGGTCGCCCGGCAGGATGTCAGAGCAGGAAGCCGCGGTCCGGGGTCCAGGTGGCCCAGACGGCGGCGCCGGGGGAAAGCCCCTCGGGCAGGCCGGCGGTCGGCTGGTGCAGGACCAGCGCCGTGCCGGCCGGGGTGACGAGTGTCAACCGCGTCCCGGCGCCGAGATAGGTGAGGTCGCTCAGCGTGGCGGGAACCGCGTTGCCGGTGGCGGGCTCGGCAAGGCTCAGCCCCATGTATTCCGGCCGGATCGCCAGGTCGCCCCCGGCACCGGCGCCCTCGACCGCCCGCCCCTCCACCCGGCCCTCCCGGACCGGCAGGAGGTTGATGTCGCCGAGGAACTCGGCGACGAAGCGGTTGGCGGGACGTTCATAGACCTCGCGCGGCGCCGCGATCTGCTGGAGCCGCCCCTTCTCGAAGATCGCCACCCGCGACGAGAGCGCCAGCGCCTCCTCCTGGTCGTGGGTGACGAAGACGAAGGTGGTGCCGGTCTCGCGGTGGAGCCGGCGCATCTCGTCCTGCATCTGGCCGCGCAGGTTCTTGTCGAGCGCCGAGAAGGGCTCGTCGAGCAGGAGGACCGGCGGCCCGTAGGCCAAGGCGCGCGCCAGCGCCACGCGCTGCTGCTGGCCGCCCGAAAGGCCCGACGGCCGCTTGTGGCCATGCCCGCCGAGCCCGACCATCTCCACCATCTCGGCGACGCGGCGCCTCACCTCGGCGCCAGTGCGGCCCTGCACCTTCAGCGGAAAGGCGATGTTCTCCTCCGCCGTCATGTGGGGAAACAGCGCATAGCCCTGGAACACCATGCCGAAGCCGCGCGTCTCGGCGGGCATGTCGGTCATGTCGCGCCCGTCGAGGCTGAGCCGCCCCGAGGTCGGCGCCTCGAACCCGGACAACACCATCAGGAAGGTCGTCTTGCCCGAGCCGGAAGGGCCAAGAAGGGTCAGGAACTCGCCCCGCGCGACGGTCAGCGTGACATCGGCCAGCGCGGTGAACTGGCCGAACTCCTTGCCGATGCCGGAGGCGCCGATTTCTGCTGCCTGGGTCACAGGGGTCCCTCTTGCTCCGAGGATGAGCCTAGGGATCGGGGGTGGTTCTAGGCAACCGAAAGTTTTTCCATCCCTCGTGAAACAGGATTTGCCGATCACCCTCCGCGCCGCCTAGCCCTGCGGCATCTCCCCGCGCAGCCAGCCGCGGAAGGCCGCACCGGCGGGGTTGCCGGACCGTTCCGGCGGGACGATCATGAAATACGACCGCGGCGAACGGATCGAGAGGTCGAAGGGGCGCACCAGAAGGCCCGCGTCCATCGCCTGCTGGCAGATGAATTCGTCGCCCATCGCCACACCCTGCGCGCCGAGCGAGGCGGCATAGACGAGGTTCATGTCGGAAAACCGGATGCCGGTGCGCGCGCCCTCGACGCCGAGACCGGCAAGGCCGAACCACGATTCCCAGTCCTGGAAGTCACCCAGATGCAGCAGCGTCGCCTGCGCCAGACCCTCGGGCGCGTCGAGCCCGTCGATCCGGTTGAGCAGGATCGGGCTGCAGAGCGGCGTGAACTCCACCGCCCTCAGAAGCTCGACCTCCATCCCCGGCTGGTGGCCATGGCCGAAGGTGATGAAGATGTCCACGTCCGGGTTGCTCACGTCGTCGAGCCGGCGTGGCGTCACCAGCGAGAGCGAGACATCGGGGAAGGCTTCGGAAAACGCGCCGATCTTGGGGCAGAGCCAGCTTGAGGCGAAGCCCGGCGGGCTGCTGACGGTGAGTGTCCCGCTGATCCCGCGCGCCGCGTTGCGGGTGGCCGAGCCCGAGATCATCGACAGCGCCCGGCGCACGTCTACGGCATAGGTCACGCCCTGCGGCGTCAGCTCCACCCGCGTGCCGACGCGGTTCATCAGCCGAAAGCCGAGGTCACGTTCGAGAAGGCGCAACTGGTGGCTGACCGCGCTGCGGGTCAGGTTCAGCTCGTCCGCCGCCTGCCAGACGGTGCCGTGGCGGGCGAAACTTTCCAGCGCGCGGAGCGCCTGGGTGGAGGGGATGCGCCGCATGGGGCCTCCTGCAATCGGGCCAGACTAGCCCGGCCGCATGCAGAGCGCCAGCCCAAGGTGAAAATCATTTGCCGTTTGCGGGAAGAGGTTTCACTTGGTACCGGGCCGCTACGGCGTGTAGCGATGGAGAAGGGCCCCGGGAAGAGGCGGTCGGATTCGCGTCGGGTTCGCGTCGGTTTTCCGTCGGGCATCCGTATGGCAAGCGCCGGGCAAGCGGAGGACATCCGTCATGACAGCAGACGATCTCAGCGCCGCGCAATCCACCGCGCTCAGCGTCATCGCCGCACGCAGGGGCGAGCTTTCCGACTGGTGCGCGACGATCTTCGATTTCGGCGAGACCGCCTGGCGGGAATACCGCTCGGCCGAATGGTATGTGGCGCGGCTCAGGGCCGAGGGCTTTGCGGTCGAGGAAGGCTCGGGCGGGATGCCGACCGCCTTCTGCGCCGAATGGTCGAACGGTGACGGCCCGGTGATCGGCATGTATGCCGAATACGACGGCATCCCCGGCAACTGCCAGGCCGCCAGCACCCGGCGCGAGCCGCGCGCCGGGCTCGGCTTCCAGGCGGGCGGCCATACCGATCCGCATTCCGGCCTCGGCATCGCGTCGCTCGGCGGCGCGCTCGCCGTCAAGGCGGCGATGGAGCGGCACGGGCTGAAAGGCGGCATCCGCTTCACCGGCGAACCGGCCGAGAAGGTGCGCGGATCGAAGCCGATCCATGCCGCGAAAGGCTATTACGACGGGCTGGCGGCGATCCTGTCGTTCCACCCGTTCTACATGCTGCCGATGTGCAATACCGTCCGCTGGGAGACCCATTGTGGCGCCGGCTGGTCGATGATCTACCGCTTCCTCTGCGACGCGCCGGAAGGCTGGGGCACGGATCACGGCGGAGGCGACGGCGCGCCGATCCCGCAGTCGCACAGCGCGATCCGGGCGCCGGGGGCGAACGACGCGCTGAACCTGATGTTCCTGACCTCGAAGAGCCTGCGAGATTCGATGCTGCCGCACCAGGGCGGCTGGTCGATTTCCGAGGCGATCCTGACCGCCGGGCAGGCCACCGCCGACAACCAGCCGGCGGGGCTCGCCGAACTGCAATACATGATCCGGGTGCCGACGATCGCGATGGCCGAGGCGGTGACCGCCGCGCTCGACCGCAACGCCGAGGCGGCGGCGGCGATGACCGGTTGCCGGTGGGAACGCCACTGGGTTGCCAAGTCGCGCCCGGGCCTCGCCAACCATGCGGTGGCGCGGGTGGTCTGGGACGCGATGCAGCGGCGGGGCGCGCCGGGCTGGGACGATGCGGCCGCTGCCGTGGCGCGGGAAATCCAGGCCAACCTCGGCCTGACGCCGATGGACGACCCTTTCATCCCGGAAATGTCGCGGCTGGTCGAGCCGGAGGCGGCGGAGGCGATCCTGCGCCGCGATCTTGCGCCCTCGCAGACCCATTCGACCTCGGACGACTACACCGACATGTGCTGGCACGCGCCCACCGCGCGGTTCTACATCGCCCGGCCGGCGCTTCGCGCGCCCGAAGGCTTCGCCTATCCGTCCTGGGTGATGAACGCGCTCGGCGGCATCAGGGCGACGATCGACCCGATGGTGGAACGCGCGGCCGAGGTGCTGGCGCTGTCGGCGCTCAGGCTGATCGAGGACGGCGCGGCGCGCGACGCCGCCTGGGCCGAGTTCCGCGAGCGCACCGGCGTCGGCGTCGGCGGTTCCGCCTGGATTGCGCCGCTTTGCGACTACGCCCCGCCGATCCATTTCCGCTGGCCCGAATACGTCACCACCACACGCGGGCCGGACTGGTGGATTCCCTCCGCCATGCCCGGCGCCTGACCCTGAGGAGAAAGCCATGAACGTGCAGACCCGTCCCGACGCCTTCAGCCTGCAACGCCGCAAGCCCGGCGGCGGCACCGCGCCGCTGTCGCAGTGGGGCTTCGCCAACGAGACCGACCGGCTGACCGACGTGCTTCTGGGCAGCCCCCGCTTCCTGCGCCACATGGCGACATCGAGCCTGTCGCGCAAGCACCTGCGCGAGGCGCCGTGCAACGTCCAGGTGGCGCAGGCCCAGCACAAGGATCTGGTGGCGGCCTACGAGCATTTCGGCGTCAAGGTCCACATCTACGAGCCCGAGCCGGAACTGCCGATGCAGGTCTATGCCCGCGATTCCAGCGTGATGACGCCCTATGGAGCGATCATCACCGCAATGGCCAACTGGTGGCGGCGGGGCGAGAACTACGCCGCGATCCGGCACTACGAGAAGCTCGGCATCCCGATCTACGACATGGTGACGGCCGGCACCTTCGAGGGCGGCGACTTCGACGTGATCGAGGAGGGCTGCGTGCTGATCGGCTGCGGCGGCGCGCGCACCCAGGAGGAGGGCGCGCGACAGGTCGCCCAGTGGTTCGAGGCCGAGGGCTGGGAGGTGCGGCTGGCCTTCATCGACGAATACTATGTGCACATCGACCTGATGGTGGTGCCGGTGGCGCCGAAGCTGACCGCCGTCTGCCTCGCCTGCACCGAGCCGGGCATCGTCGACTGGCTGAAGGGCAAGGGCCACGAGATCATCGACGTGCCGTTCCAGGACACGATGGCCCTGGGGTGCAACTTCATGTCGCTGGGCGGCGACCGGGTGATCGCGCCGAAATCCTCGCAGGCGCTGATCGGTCAGCTCCGGGCGCGCGGCTTCGAGGTGGTGGAGGTCGACATGTCGGAAATCTCCAAGACCGGCGGCGGCATCCACTGCATGGCGCAGGCGCTGAAACGGGTGCCGTGACCGACCCGGCACTCGACCGCCGCTTTCCCGACGCCGCCGCGCTGGAGGCGGCGGCGCTGGCCCGCATCCCCGGCTTCGTGCGCGGCTACCTCCAGGGCGGGGTCGGCGGAGAGACCTGCCTGGCGCGGAACCGCGCCGCGCTCGACGCGGTGCGGCTGGTGCCGCGCTACCTGGCGGAGGATGCCGAGCCCGACCTTTCGGTGAGGGTGGCGGGCGCGCCCTGGGCCGCGCCCTTCGGCGTGGCGCCCCTCGGCCTCGGCGGGCTGATCTGGCCGGGGGCGGAGGCGGCGATCGCCCGGGCCGCGGGGGCGGCCGGGATCGGCCATGTCCTTTCCACCTATGCCACCACGGCGATGGAGCGGATCGCCCCCCTCGCCGGGCCGGGCGCGGCCTTCCAGCTCTATCCCCCCGCCGATCCGGGGATGGAGGCCGACATGATCGAACGGGCCCGGGCCGCGGGCTACCGGGTGCTGGTGGTGACGGTGGACATCCCCGGCCCGACGCGGCGGCGGCGCGACATGATGAGCGGGCTGGTGGTGCCGCCGCGCTTCGGGGCGCGGACGCTGATGGAGATCATCGCCTGCCCGCGCTGGGCCTTCGGCATGGCGCGGCGGGGGGTGCCCGCGTTCGAGACCCTCGCGCCCTATTTCCCCGAAGGCGGAGCGGCGGGCGCGGCGGTGTTCCTCGGCCGGATGATGGTGGGCCATATCGGCCCGGCGCGGCTTTCGCGCATCCGTGCCGCCTGGCCGGGACGGCTCATCGTCAAGGGCGTGCTGGGCGCGGAGGATGCCGCCGAGGCTCTGGCGCTCGGCGCCGACGGGCTGGTGGTGTCGAACCACGGCGGACGGCAGATCGACGCGGCGCCGGCCGCGCCCGAGGTGCTGCCGCCCATCCGCGAGCGGTTGGGGGACGGCGCGCTGATCCTTGCCGACGGCGGCGTGCGCTCGGGCCTCGACATTGCCCGGATGGTCGCGCTCGGCGCCGATGCGGTGCTGGTCGGGCGGCCGTTCCTCCATGCCGCGGCGGCGGCGGGGCCGCGGGGGCCGGCGCATCTGGCGGCGGTCTTGAAGGCGGAGCTGCGCGCGACGATGATCCAGCTCGGCGTCGGCAGGCTTGGCGATCTGCGGGGGGTGCTGTGGAGGAGTGATGCTTGAGGAACTGCGCGCGGCGCTCGGGCCGCAGGGATGCCTGACCGGCGGGGACGTGCCCGAGGCGGCGCGGTCGGACGCGAGCCGCTCGGGCCATGACCTGCCGCTGGCACTCCTCCGCCCGGCGACGGTGGAGGAGGTGTCGGAGGCGCTGGCGATCTGCCACCGCCACGGCATGCCCGTCGTGCCGCAGGGCGGCATGACCGGGCTCGCCGGCGGCGCCAATCCGGGCCCCGGCGCCCTCGCCCTGTCGCTCGCCCGCCTGAGCGGGGTCGAGGAGATCGACGCCGACGCGATGGCGATGGTGGTGCGTGCCGGCACCGTGCTGGAAGTGGCGCAGAAGGCGGCCGAGGCGGCCGGGTTCCTGCTGCCGATCGACCTCGGCGCGCGCGGGTCCTGCCAGATTGGTGGCAACATCGCCACCAATGCCGGCGGGCTGCGGGTGATCCGCGACGGCATGGCACGCGACAACCTTCTCGGCATCGAGGCGGTGCTGGCCGACGGCACGGTGCTGAGCCGGCTCACCAGGGTGGTGAAGAACAACACCGGCTACGACCTGCGCCACCTCTTCGCCGGCTCCGAAGGCACGCTGGGCGTGATCACCCGCGCGGTGATCCGCCTCAGGCCCCTGCCCGGCCCGCGCGCGACGGTCCTCGCGGCGCTGCCGGATTTCGCCGCCGTCCTCAGGCTCCTGACGCGGGCGCGCGCCGCGCTGCCGGGCCTTTCGGCTTTCGAGGCGATGTGGCGCGACTATTTCGCCTTCAGCCAGAACCTTCAGCCCGCCCCCCTCTTCGCCGACCCGCCGCCGTTCGCGGTGATCCTCGAGGCCGACGGGGGCGAGGCGCTGGAGCGGCTTCTGGAGGCGGCGTTCGAGGCGGGCGTGGTCAGCGACGCGCTGATCGCGCAATCGCTGGCCGAGGCGCGGCGCTTCTGGGCGGTGCGCGAGGGGATCGGGACGGAGGCGGCGCTGCCCGGTCTCATCAACCTCGACGTGAGCCTCGCCACCGGGCGCCTCGACGACTTCGCCCGGGCCTGCCGGGCGGCCCTGCTGGCGCGGTTTCCCGCTGCGCATGTCTCGTTCTTCGGCCATGTCGCCGACAGCAACCTGCATGTCGCGGTCAGCGTCCCCGGCGGCGGCGAGGACGCGGCGCACGAGGTCGACCGGATCGCCTACGGCGTGGTGCAGGACTTCGGCGGCTCGATCTCGGCCGAGCACGGCATCGGCACGCTGAAGCGCGACTGGCTCCATTGCAGCCGGAGCGCCGCGGAACTTGCGGCGATGCGCGCAATCAAGGCCGCGCTCGACCCCAAGCGCATCCTCAACCCCGGCAAGCTGCTGCCGCCGGAGTGAGCGCACGGCAACCGGCGCGGCTCCTGCGGCGGGCCGTAGAACGGGTTCATCGCCTTGTTCTTGGCGACGGCATCCGCGCTGAACCTGCGCTGCTCCGGCTTCGGGTTGCCGTCCTCGTCGAGGCGAAGTGTCCGCCGCGCCCGCGCCTTGTCGTTCTGATAGAAGGTGTCTTTGAGCCCGCGTGCTACCAGTTGACGCGGCTGGCGTAGAGCCCGTTCCAGTATTCCGGGTCTTTCTCCGCCTTCCGCGCGTGCCAAGGTATTGAGGAGAATGCCTCTTTTAAGCGTATTGCGCCCCGCGCGCGCCTTTCGCACTCGCTCAAACTGAGATGCCCACCCGTCCAGCATCTCATCAGAAATGCGTTGGCCCTGAGAACTGACGAAGGTTCCGCTTCGGAAGTCGTATCGCGCACGGGCAATCTCCGGGACATGGTGGATCAGGCTGGCGACGCTGACGTCGATGAGGGATTGCAGACTAGCAACATCGTCGCCCTCTGTCCATTGCAGGGCCGGGACGCCTTGCTTCGGGTGGCCCGTGACCTGATCCGGGTGCGGCGCAAGGTGCCGCGTCGCGCCAATCCTCAGGCGTCGCGCTTCAGGATCCACTCCACCTCGGGCGCGGGCACGAAGCGCCACTTGCGCAAGGGTCCGGCCATGACGTTGAGGTAATACATCTCGAACCCGTAGGGGGCACCGCAGGGGTGGTGGCCGCGCGGCACCAGCACCACCTCGCCGTCCCTGACCGCCATCGTCTCGTCGAGCGACCCGTCGTCGGTATAGACGCGCTGGACGGCCCAGCCCTCGGCGGGGTTCAGGCGGTGGTAGTAGGTCTCCTCCAGATAGGTGATGCGGGGAAAGTCGTCCTCGTCGTGGCGGTGACTGGGGTAGCTGGACCAGTGGCCGGCGGGGGTGAAGACCTCGGTGACCAGCAGGCTGTCGGCGTAGTCCTCGGCCTCCATCGCGATGTTGTGGACGTGGCGGGTGTTGGTGCCGCGGCCGCGTTCGGTCAGGGTGATCCCCTCGGGCCCGATGCGGCGGGCGGGATGGCCGCCCCGGCCGGGGGCGGAACAGACCGCGACGGTGCAATCGGTCTCGGCCACCGCCCGCCAGTCCTCGCCATTTGGCACATAGAGGCAATGCGGCGGGGTCTTCTCGAAGACGGACATGCGCTCGCCCAGCACGCCCCAGTCCTGCCCCGCGGCGGTGATCGCGGCCTTGCCCTCGACCATGACGAGGATCACCTCGCGCTCACCGGTCGCCTCGGCCGCCACCTCGCCCGGCCCGAGGCGATAGAGCGCGAAGCCGACATGGCGCCAGCCGGCCGAGGCGGGGGTGATCTCGTGCACCTTTCCGCGGGTGCCGAAGGGTTTGCGCAGAAGCGGGCTCATTCATCCCCCCTCGGGTTGAAGGTCACGAACAGGCGCCAGCCGGCATAGGCCCCGAGCGCGAGGAACAGGACGGCGAAGCCGGGGCTGCCCGAGGCCAGTTCCAACACGCCCCAGCCGAGGGCGATCCCGGTCACCAGAAGCCGCCGCCAGAGCGGCCGGAACCACGGATGGTCGAGGTCGAAGACGCCCCGGCCCATCGCCTCAGGCGGCCTCCGCCCGGTCGAGCCCTGCCTCGCGCGCCATCCGGCGGAGCGACTTCAGCCCCATGTCCTGATAGTGGAACGGGTTGCGCACGGCACTGTCCTGCTCGGCCTCGATCACCAGCCAGCCCTGGTAGCCGTGCTCGGCGGCGATCGTCAGCACCGGCTCGAAGGCGACGCAGCCTTCCGGGTCGCCCGGCACGGTGAAGGCGCCGCGGCGCACGCCCTCGAGGAACGAAAGCCCCTTCTCGCGCACCTCGCGGGCGATCTCGGGGCGGACGTTCTTGGCGTGGATATGGGTCACGCGGCCCATGTATTTGCGCGCCACCTCTGCCGGATCGGCACCGCCAAAGGTGCAGTGCCCGGTGTCCAGGAGAAGCCGGGTGTGCGGGCCGGCCATCGCCATGAACCGGTCGATGTCGGCCGCGCTTTCGATGATCGTGCCCATGTGGTGATGATAGCCCATCTTCACGCCCCGATCATGGGCGAACTTCGACAGCGCCTCGTAGCCCTGCGAGAAGCGGTCCCATTCGGCGTCGGACATGACCGGCCGGTCGTTGACTGCCACGCGGTCGTTGCCATGCACGGTGTTGGAGCATTCGCAGGCGTTGATATGGTCGCCCCCCGCCGCCCGGGTGAAATCGATCCAGTCCCTGAGCCGGGCCTTTTCCGTGTCGATGTCGTTGACGAGAAGGTTGGTGGAGAACCAGCCCGCGGCGAAGCGCAGGCCGTAGGCGCCGAGCGCGGCCTTCAGCGCGGCGCCGTCGTCGGGCATCTTGTGGCCCTTCTCGATACCGTCGAAGCCGATCGTCCGGCAGTCCGACAGGCAGTCGTCGAGCGTGAACTGGTCGCCGATCGACCAGTCGTCGTCGTTGGACCAGGCGATCGGGTTGGTGCCGTAAAGGATCATCTCGCTCTCTCTTCCGGGCCTTCGGGCGGCCCAATCGTCCGGGGGCGCCCCCCGGCACTTCTCAGTTGACCACGTTCTGCCGGGCGGCCTCGGCCCGGTACTTCCGGCGCGCCGCCTCCAGCCGCTCCGGCCCGCCGACCTCGGGCACCGCCACGTCCCACCAGTGGCCGCCGGCGCCGGTGCCGGGAACCGGGTCGGTGTCGATGACGATGACGCTGGGGATGTCGCGCCCCCGGGCGGCGACGATCTTCGCCTCCAGATCGGCAAGGGTCGCGGCCTTGTCGGCATGGGCGCCCATCGCCCTCGCATGGGCGACGAAGTCGATCTCCGGCTGCGCCTCGACATTGGCGTCGCGGTAGAGGTTGTTGAACTCGGCCCCGCCGCATTCGATCTGCAACCGGTTGATGCAGCCGTAGCCGCGGTTGTCGGTCAGCACCACAGTGAAGGGCACGCGCCGCATCACCGCCGTCGCAAGCTCGGAATTGGCCATCATGTAGCTGCCGTCGCCGACAAAGCAGATCACCTCCTTCGAGGGATCGGCGAGCTTGATGCCCATCGCGCCCGCCACCTCGTAGCCCATGCAGGAATAGCCGTATTCCATGTGATAGCCGCCGGCCGCCGCCTGCCACAGCACCTGGAGCGCGCCGGGCATGGTGCCGGCGGCGCACATCGCCACCGTGTCCGTCGTCGCCACCCGCTGCACCGCGCCGATGACCTGCGCGTCGGTGGGAAGCGCGTTGGTCGCGGCCGGCGCGGCGGTGACGCGGGCGACCGCCGCGTGCCAGTCGCGTCGCGCGGCCTCGTCGAAGGCAGGCGCCCGGTGCGGCCCGAGTGCTGCCGAGAGCCGCGCCAGCGTCACCTTCGCGTCGCCCACGCAGGGGATCGCGCCGTGCTTGGCGGCGTCGTAGCCCGCGAGATTGATCGAGACGAGCCGCCGGTCGGGGTTCTGGAACACCGTCCAGCTTCCGGTGGTGAAGTCCTGGAACCGGGTGCCGACGCCGATCACCAGATCGGCCCGCGCGGCAAGGGCGTTGCCGCAGGCCGATCCGGTGACGCCCGGAGAGCCGAAGTTCAGCGGATCGTCCCAGCCGTTCGCGCCCTTGCCGGCCTGGGTTTCCACGAAGGGGATGTTGTGGGCATTCGCGAAGGCGGCAAGATCGGCCTCGGCGCCGGAGTAGATCACGCCGCCGCCGGCGACGATCACCGGCGCCTTCGCCTTGCGGATCAGCGCCGCCACCTCCGCCACCTCGCGCGGGTCGGGCTCGGGCCGGCGGATGCGCCAGACCTTCGGGGCGAAGAAGCTTTCCGGATAGTCGTAAGCCTCGGCCTGCACGTCCTGGCAGAAGGCAAGGCAGACCGGGCCTGAGTTGGCCGGATCGGTCATCACCGCAAGCGCCCGCGGCAGGCAGGTCAGCAGGTGCTCGGGCCGGGCGATCCTGTCGAAATAGCGCACCACCGGGCGGAAGCAGTCGTTGGCGCTGATGGTGCCGTCGTCGAAATCCTCGATCTGCTGGAGGACCGGGTCGGGCCGGCGGCTGGCGAAGACATCGCCGGGGATGAAGAGGACCGGCAGCCGGTTGACATGGGCCAGCGCCGCCGCCGTCACCATGTTGGTCGCCCCCGGCCCGATCGAGGAGGTCACCGCCTGCGCCTGCCGCCGCTTCTTCGTCTTGGCGAAGGCGATCGCCGCATGGGCCATCGTCTGCTCGTTCTGGCCCCGCCAGGTCGGCAGCGCATCGCCGATCCCGTGCAGCGCCTCGCCGATCCCGGCAACGTTGCCGTGGCCGAAGATCGCCCAGACGCCCTCGATGAAGCGCGTCCCCTCTTCCGTCATCTGCACCGAAAGCCAGCGCACCATCGCCTGCGCCGCCGTCAATCTCACCGTTGCCGTCATGCCGCCTTCTCCCGCATCGCGCTTCCGCCGGACATGCTCATGCCGCCCTCTCCCGCGCGGCCGCCCGCGCCCTGTCCCAGATATCGCACAGCCGGCCGTAGCGTCCGGCCATCTCGGCCACCGCCTCGGCATCGGCGAGGTCGCCCGCCATCCAGCCGCGCGCCACGTCGCCGAAGATCGTCCGCCCGACCGCGAAGCCCTTCACCAGGCTGAACCCCGCCGCCACCTCGAACGAGGCCGCCAGTTCCGCCTCCGGCGCGTCGAGGCCAAGGACCACGATTCCGCGGGTATGGGGATCGTTCTGCTCGATCGCCGCGATCGCATTGGCCCAGGCGGCCCGCGTCCGCATCGGCTCGAGCTTCCACCAGTCGGGGAATACGCCCGCGTCGTAGAACCGGCGGATCAGCGTGGCCGTGGTGCCATAGTCCACCGGCCCCACCTTCGAGGGGATGACCTCCAGCAGGAATTCCAGGTCGTTCCTGCGCGCCGCGGTGAAGAGCCGCTTCACCGTCTCTTCCTGCGCCGCCCAGAGGTCGGGCGCATCGTCGGGATGGCAAAAGCACAGGACCTTCACCACGTTCTCGCGCGCCCATTCCTCCAGCCCGCCGCAATCGGGGCCAAGCTCCGGCTCGAGGCTCAGCGGCCGCGAGCCGGGGGCTTCGCAGGGCCGACCGATCCAGAGCCCGGTGCCGGAGGCAGCGTGCAGGGCGCGCCGGCCGATCCGGCTGTCGCAGAGGATGCCGTAGCCGGGCCGACCCGCCTGCACCCGCAGCGCGGCCTTCAGGCACAGTTCCTTGAACGCGGCCCCCTTCGCCGGGCTGTAGCCCGCCATCTCCTCGAGCTGCAGCCGGTGGTCGAAGGCGAAGATCCGCGCCTCCGGCCAGGCGCCCTTGCGGTTGGTCGACCAGTGGATCTGCTCCAGCTCGGCATCGTTCCTGAGGTCGGGGCGGATCACCCCGCGCTTGAGGAAGAACTGAAGCTCCGTCAGCGACGGATAGGCCGGGGTGCAGCCGTGGCGCGAGACCGCGAAGGCGCCGCAGGCGTTGGCGTATTCCAGTGCCTTCGGCCAGCTCTCGCCGTCGAGCCAGCCCTTCAGCAGCCCCGAGAAGAAGCCGTCGCCGGCGCCGAGCACGTTGAACACCTCGATCGGGAAGCCCGGGCCGGTCTGGCCCGCGTCCAGACTGTCCGGGATCGCCCCCTCGAAGGCCACGGCCCCCGCCGCGCCGCGCTTGCAGACCAGCACGGCGGGGGTGACGGCGCGCACGGACCGGAGCGCGCCGATCGTGTCGGTGGTGCCGCCGGCGATGTGGAATTCCTCCTCGGTGCCGACGATCAGGTCGAAGAGGTGCAGCGTCGATTGCAGCTTTGCGGTGACCTTGGCGCTTTCGACAAAGCGGCTTTCCCCCTCGCCATGGCCGGCCACCCCCCAGAGGTTCGGCCGGTAGTCGATGTCGAGCGCGGTCCTCGCCCCGTGCTGCCGCGCCAGCCTGAGCGCCTTCAGCACCGCTCCTTCCGTCCGCGGGTGGGAAAGATGCGTTCCGGTCGCCAGAACCGACCGCGCCTCGGCGATGAGCCCCTCGTCGATGTCGTCCTCCGACAGTGCCATGTCGGCGCAGTTCTCGCGGTAGAAGATCAGCGGAAAGCTTTCCTCGTCGCGGATGCCGAGGATGACCAGCGCGGTCAGCCGCTCCGGGTCGGTCTTCACCCCCCGCACGTCGACGCCCTCGCGCCTCAGTTCCTCGCGGATGAACCGGCCCATGTGCTCGTCGCCCACCCGGGTGATCAGGCCCGAGCGCAGGCCAAGCCGCGCCGTGCCGCAGGCGATGTTCGTCGGAGACCCGCCGACATACTTGCGGAACGATCCCATGTCCTCCAGCCGACCGCCCACCTGCGCCCCGTAAAGGTCGACGCCGGCCCGGCCGATGGTGATGACGTCAAGGCTCTTCATCCCTGCTTCCTTCATCTTGCCCCGGATCCCCGCGGGGGGAGGCGGGAAATCTCAGACCTGCGCCTTCACGAAGGCGATGCTGTCGCCGAGCGCCGCCTCCGGGTCGGGCAGGTCGTGCACCTCGGCCGCGAAGGGCTCGAAGCTGAACGGCCCCTCGTAGCCCGCGGCCAGAAGCGCCCGGATCTGGGCGATGTTCTCCAGCCGGTCACCCGCATCCACCAGCACCCGGTGCGCGTCGAGCATGTCGGCCACCGCCAGCGCGGGGTCGGTCACCCCCGAGACATGCACGAGCGCGGTGCGGCGGGGATAGATCTCCGTCTCGCCCGAAAGGTGGTGGTGGAAGGTGTCGTGCAGGAGCCGGTAGACGTCCCAGCCCGCCGCCTCCTCGATCGCGGCGATCGCCTCGCGCTTGGTCCTGAGCGACGAGACCGGGAAGCCGAGCGGTTCGACCAGCCCTGTGAGCCCCCTCGCCCGCAGGATCGGCGCCATCGCCTCCAGCGCCGCGACGACCTCGGAGTGGCCGACCGCCCGGCCTTCGTTCAGCGGGCACATTACCAGCGCCCGCGCGCCTGCCCCGGCGGCATAGTCCGCCATCCGCTCGGCCTTCGCCGGCAGGTCACCCTTCCAGACGTTGAACGGATAGAGCGCGTTGATCGACAGGATGGTGACGCCCGCATCCCCGGCCGCGGCCTTCACCTCGGCGGGCTTGCAGGTGCCCATCACGTCGGGCAGGTCGTTCCTGATCTCGACCTCGGTGGCGCCGAGCCGCCGGGCCATCGCGAAGAACTCCGGCAGCGCCAGCTTCGGCGCGGCGATGTGGTTCATGGCAAAGCGCATGCGTCACCTCAGGCGTAAAGGGCGGGCCGGGCGGGGGCACGGATGGCGACGGCCTCGCCTGCCTTCTCCTGCGCCGCGACGCAGGCGTCCGAGGTGACGGCGGCCATGTAGCCGTCCCACGAGGTCGGGCCCGAGGCGGTGCCGCGCGCGGCGGCCTTGAGGAAATCCTGCAACTCCACGTCATAGGCGGCGACGAAGCGGTCCTTCCAGTCGGTCAGGATCGCGTTCTGGTGCAGCGCGTCGAGCCTGAGCCGGATCGCCATCGGCTCTGGCAGCCGGGCCACGCCGTCCTCGCCCACCACCTCGCACTGGATGTCATAGCCGTAGTGGCAGTTGACGAAGATCTCGACGTCGATCACCACGCCCTTCGCCGTCTCCAGGACCACGATCTGCGGATCGCGGAGCTTTCCGTGCGACCGCGCCGCCTTCCTCGGGAAGATCACCCGGGCCGAGACATAGTCGTCGTCCAGAAGCCAGCGGAACACGTCGATCTCGTGGATCAGCGTGTCGTGGATCGCCATCGGCGTGATGTAGGCCTCGGGCACGGTCGGATTGCGGTGCGCGGCATGCACCATGATCGGCGCGCCGGTCTTGCTCTCCACCGCCTGCTTCAGCGCGACATAGCCCGCATCGTAGCGGCGCATGAACCCCACCTGCACCAGCCGCTTGCCGTGCCTCACCTCGGCATCGACGATGCGCTTGGCACCTTCCGCCGTCGTGGCCAGCGGCTTCTCGCAGAAGCAGGGCTTGCCGGCGGCGATGGCGGCCAGCACGAAGTCCTCGTGCGTCGTGCCCCAGGAGGTGACGAGCACCGCGTCGACCGAGGCGCTGGCGATGAGGTCCGCGCCGGTGGCGAAGACCGCCGCCGTCGGCGCGATCTCGGCGCGCACCGCCTCGGCCGAGGCCCGGTTCACGTCCGAAAGTGCCGTGATCTCGCCGCCGGCGAGCACCTGCTGGACCCGCCGCGCGTGGTCGCGTCCGATCGCGCCGGTGCCGATCACCCCAATTCTGACAGTCATGTTACGACCCTTGCTTCCAGTATCTGTCGATGTAGCGTTGCATCTCGGCGCGCATGAAGCGGCCGGACTCGTCTGCCCGGTCCTCCCAGGCGAAGACGCAGGCGGTCATGATCCCGTCGAAGCCGATCTCGTGGAGCGTGCCGAAGAAGTCGTCCCACGGCACCTCGCCCTGGCCGATGTTCAGGTGCTGGTGGACGCGCGCAGTGGTGCCCGGCGGGTTCAGGATGTAGCGCAGACCCGAGCTGGCCTTGTGGTTGAAGGTGTCGCCGACATGGACATGGGCCAGAACGTCGGCCGCCTCGCGCAGCATCGCCGCCGTGTCGTCGCCGAAGTAGAAGGTGTGCGGCGCGCAGTAGAGGAAGCGCACCTGCTTCGAGTTCACCGTGCGGATGATGTCGAGCGCGGGCTGGATCGTCTCGCACCAGTCCTCGGGATGGGGCTCGATGTTGAGCTGGATGCCCTCGCGCTCGAGGACCGGCACCAGCTCGTCCATGCTGCGCCACCAGGCGTCCTCGCAGGTCTCGATCATGCTGCCGGTGTGGCAGCAGTAGCAGGAGCCCTTGTCGGGATGCGGTCCGCGGCCGAATTCGGAGTTCATCGTGTCGATGCCGAGCTCGACCGCGATCTCGATGGCGCGCTTCCAGTGACGGACCGCCGCCTGACGCTCCGTCTCGTCGTTCGAGGCCCAGCGATACATCGGCAGCAGCGAGGCGATGCCGACGCCCGCGTCGGACAGCGCCCCCTTGAACGACTTCACCCGGTCGGGAAACACCCGCGGCGCCTTGAACCATTCGAGGAAATCGCCGCGCGGGCTGAGTTCGATCCAGTCGTAGCCCAGTTCCTTCACCTTGAAGGGCAGTTCCTCCAGGCTCAGGTGGCGGTGCATGAAGGGATCAAGCGCGATCTTCATGGGGTCGGTCCTTTCGGGCAGGCCGGTCAGGCCAGATCGGCATATTCGGCGCCGGTCCTGGCGCCGGTGATATAGGCCACGACGTCTTCGGGATTGGTCCCGCGGACGTCGAGGTTGGCGCAGATCCGGCCGCGCCGGAACACCACGATCCGGTCCCTCAGGTCGAAGACCTGCCGCATGTTGTGGCTGATGAGGATCAGGGGCTCGCCCTGCCCCTTCAGCGTGCGGATGATGTTTTCCACCTGCGCGGTCTCCTGCACGCCGAGCGCGGCGGTCGGCTCGTCCATGATCGTCAGCTTGGAATGGAACGCCGCGGTGCGGGCGATCGCCACGCATTGCCGCTGCCCGCCCGACATGTTGCGGATCGTGTTGAGGATGTTGGGGATCTTCACCCCGGTCTTTTCCAGCCCCCGCATCGTCGCCTCGCGCATCGCCTTGCGGTCGAGGATCGAGAACGGCCCGAGATTGAAGAGCACCTTCTCGCGGCCGAGGAAGAGGTTCGACGGCACGTCGAGATCGTCGGCCAGCGCGAGGTTCTGGAACACCGTCTCGATCCCGGCCTCGCGCGCCTCGAGCGGCCCGGCGAAATTCACCGCGCGGCCGTCGAAGACGACCTCGCCCCGGGTGCGCTGTTCCACCGCGGTGATCTGGCGCACGAAGGTGGACTTGCCCGCCCCGTTGTCGCCCATGATCGCCACGTGCTCGCCCTTGCGCAGGATGAAGTTCGCCCCTTCCAGCGCATGGACCCCGCCGTAGTGCTTGGTCAGGTCGCGCGTCTCGAGGACGATGTCGCCCATGTCGTGCAGCTTCAGCTCGCTCATCTCCCGCCCCCTAGTTCCGTCCCGCGGACCGCCGCTGCCGCCACTGGTCGAGCACCACGGCGCCGACGATGATCATGCCCTTCACCATCTCCTGGTAGTAGGCGTCGAGCCTGACGAAGGTGAAGCCGGAGATGATCACCCCGAAGATCAGCGCGCCGAGCACGGTGCCGAGGATCGAGCCGCGCCCGCCCTTCAGCGAGATGCCCCCGATCACCGCCATCGCGATGGCGTCGAGCTCATACATCACGCCCATGCCGGCCTGGGCGGTCAGGTTCTTGGAACTCAGCACGATCGCGGCGACGGCGGCGAGGATGCCGGCGATCGAATAGACCAGCACCTTGTGGCGGTCGACCTTGATCCCCGACATCCGCGCGGCGTCCTCGTTCGAGCCGATCGCATAGGTGTGCTTGCCGTAGACCGTGTAGGTCAGGATCAGGTGGAAGAGGATTGCCAGCAGGACGAAGATCAGGACCGGCATCATCCCCCTGCCGATGGCGGCATAGCCTTCGGTCGGGAACGAGATCGGGTTGCCGTTCGACCACCAGCGCGACAGGCCGCGGGCGAAGACCATCATGCCGAGCGTGGCGATGAAGGGCGGAATCCGCGTGTAGGCGATGAGCACGCCGTTGATCGCCCCGGCCGCCAGCCCGCAGCCGAGACCGACGGCGATCGGGGCGATCACCGGCAGGTCCATCGCCCAGTCGCCGAAGATCGCCTTCGGGTTGGGATTGCCGTTGACCATCGCGGTCTGCGCGAAGCTCATGGTGATCATCGCGGTGGCGCCGACGACCGAGCCCGAGGAAAGGTCGATGCCGCCGGTGAGGATCACCTGGGTCACGCCGACGGCGATGATGCCGACGATGGAGACCTGGAGGATGATGATGTTGAGCCGCGCCCAGTTGAAGACCGCATCGACATTGGGCCGCGTGTTGAACAGGAAGCTGTCGCCGATGAAGAGGCGCCCGATGGCCTCGAAGGCCACGACGATCAGGATCAGGGCGATGAAGACATTGAGTTCGGGCGGGCGCGCCTTCTTTGCCGGATCGTAGGTCAGACCCCCGATGCCGTGCGTCGCTTGTGCCATGAAATGTCGCCTTTCGTTTCGGCCTTCGTTGAAAGGGCGTTCGCGTGGCGAAGGTCCGCCGTCACGCCCGGGCCGGCGGGACGGCGCGGGCGCCGCCCCGACGTTGTCCCCTGGGGGATCAGTTCTTCTGCAGGTAGCTGTCGATGTTGGCGGGCGTCACGAGTTCGAAGGGCACCCAGACCTTCTGCTCGACCGCTTCGCCCTTGGCGAGCTTGACCGCCGCGTCGAGCGAGCCTGATCCCTGGGCGGCGGCGTTCTGGAACACGGTGACGTCGAGATCGCCCGCCTGCATCGCGGCAAGCGCGTCCTGCGTCGCATCGACGCCGCCGACGATGACCGTGGCCATGTCGATCCCCGCCGCCTTCATCGCCTGGATCGCGCCGATGGCGCTTTCGTCGTTGTTGGCGATGACCGCGTCGAAGGCGGTGCCGGTCGACAGCCAGTTGGTCATCAGGTTCTGCGCCTCGTCGCGCCGCCAGTTCGAGGTCTGCTTGTCGAGGATGTTGATTTTCACGCCGCAGTCCGGGCCGTCGATCACGTCGTGGATGTCCTGGGTGCGCTGCACCGCAGCCTGGTTCGAAAGCTCGCCCATGATGATGTAGGCGTTGGCCTCGGTCTTGCCGCCCTCCTTCAGGAGCCGGCAGATCTCCTTGGTCTCGAGCGTGCCGGAATCGACCTCGTTCGAGGCGACGAAGGCCTGGTTGTCGGGCAGCGTGTCGAGGTTGACCGGCTGGCGGTTGACGTAGACCAGGGGCACGTTCGCCGCCGCCGCCGCGTCGGTCATCGCCTGGGTGGCCGAGGTGTCGACCGGGTTGACGATGATCGCGTCGACGCCCGAGGCGATGAAGTTGTTGATCTGGTCGAGCTGCTTGGCGACGTCGTTCTGCGCATCCTCGATCTGCACCGTGTGACCTTGCTCGTCGGCGTATTTCTGGATGCCGTTCCTGAGCACGGTCAGGAAGTTGTCGTCGAACAGCGCCATCGACACGCCGACATTCTCGGCCGCCGCCGCGCCTGCCATCGAGACGGCGAGCGCGGTCGAGATCAGGAATTTCTTCATCATGGTTCCTCCACTGTCGGCCCCCTCGGAGCCTTGTCACCTGGCGGGAGATACGGGACCGACCGCGCAGCCGCATACGATCCGCATCCTGCGGCTTGCGCGCTGCACCGTCCGGAACCTCCCGGGCCGCTCCATTCCCCACGGCCACGGTGCAGAGGATTCCCGATGACGCGGCGTCAGGTCAACGGCGATCTGGCCGCGATTCCATCATCCATGATGGAAAATGACAGGATGAATGATGTCTTTCCATCATTCAGAGCGACTCCGGTGTCCAGATCTGGAACGGCAGGAACCGCTGGCCGGGGGTTTCTGCCATGCCGTGCTCGACAGTGCGCACGATCAGCGCCGCCAACTCGTCGCAGATCGCCGGCAGGGGCGTGCTGATGACGATGGAGACCGTCCGGTCCTGAAGCGCGAGCCGCGTCTCGTCGGTCAGCTCGTTCACGATCAGCACCACCTCCGGCGCCCGGCCGGACTCGCGCAGCGCTGCGACCGCGCCCTCCATGCCGCCGCCGGCGCAGTAGAGCCCGACCAGGTCGCGATGCTGTTCCAGCATCTCCAGCGTCGCCTCGTAGGTGATCTGGCGCGCCTCGAGGTTGATCATCGGGTTCAGCAGATCGAAATCGGGCGCGTATTCCCTGAGCGAGCTGCGCACGCCGGTCTCGCGCAGTTCATGGCCGTGAAAGCGGTGGCCGCCGATGAAGATGCCGATCTTGCCGGGCCGGCGCGCCAGCCGCGCCATCAGCCAGCCGACCGAGCGGCCGACCTTCAAATTGTTGATTCCGATGTAGCTTTCCCGCACCCCCTGGGCGAAGTCCGAGAGCAGCGAGAACGTCGGAATACCGCGTGTCCTGAGATCGCCCACCGCCGCGGTGACCTCGTGGTGGTCAAGCCCGGTCGCCGCCACCGCCTGCACCTTGCCCGCCATCGCGCGCAGAAGCTCCGCCAGTTCGCCCGGCAGCGTGGTTTCCGTGAAGCGGATCGTCGCGCGCATCCGGTACGAGGGGACCCGCCGCACGGTGTCCTCGATCTGGCGGGCGAAGTCGCGATAGAAGGCGTGCCTTTCCTTCTGGAGGATGACGCCGACATGCAGCTCGGGCAGGTCGGCGAAGATCCGGCTGCGGATCGCATTGGCGCCGTGGTAGCCGATCCGCTGCGCCGCCTCGTGCACCTTCAGCGCGGTCTCCTCGCGCACCTTCAGACGGCCGTTCAGAACCCGGTCGACGGTCGCGACGCTGACGCCCGCGGCGCGGGCAAGATCGGAGATGGTGGTGCGGGCCATGAGGTCGATTCCATCATTTCTGATGGACCATATCATCGGCATCGCCGCCCCGGCGCAATCCCCTCACGCCGGCAGGGATCACGAATTCTCGATCGTGTGAATCTGGATCATCGGCGGCGCCGGGCGCGCAGCGGGTTCGCTCCGTCCGGACGCCTGCGCCAGAAGGTCGATCGCGCCCCTGACCTCGGCCTCGGGGGTCTGGTCGATCACGGCGGCGATCACGCCGCGCCTCAGAAGGTCGCGCCGGTGTTCGGTCAGCTCGTGGGCGATCAGGACGACCTCGCCGCGGGCGGCCGCCTTCAGCGCCGCCGCGACCTCGCGGGTGCCGGCGGTGCAGTGGTAGATGCCCCTGAGGCCGGGCCGGCGCTTCAGCGCCTCTTTCACCAGAAGCCCGGCGCGGGCACCGTCCTCAAAGGTCTCGATGACGTCGACGAGGCGGCAGGCCGGGTAGCGGTCGGCGAAGACGGCCCGGACCCCTTCCGCCCGCTCCGCCTGCCCGCGCATGGCGAGGATTCCGGCGATCATCAGCACCTCGCCGCCCGCAGGGCCGAGGAACCGGCCCATCAGGTCGCCGGCCACCCGCCCCGCCCTGCGGTTGTCCGGTCCGACATAGCCGGTCCGGCCCGAGTCGGCGATGTCGGTGGCCAGCGTCACCACCGGCCCCTTGGCGGCGAAGGCCCGGCAGGCGGCGGCGATTGCGGCATTCTCCTCGGTGCTCAGGATCAGCGCGTCATGCGTGCCGATCGCGTTCAGGATCTTTTCCGCCGTCTCGTCGGCGGCCCTCGGCGTGATGTGGATGATCCGCACCTGCATGTTGAGCGCGTCGAGAAGCGGCTGGGCGCGGGCGAACTCCTCCTTGAGGCGGGCGTGGAACGGGTTGGCGGGCGGCTGGATCAGCACCGCCACGCGCAGGGTCCGCGCCGCCCGGATCGCGAGCGCGCGGTCGAGCTTCAGCCTGCGCGCCCAGTCGAGCACGCGTTTCTCCTTGTCCGGAGACACGCCGCCACGGCCGTTCAGCACACGGTCCACCGTCGCCGGGGACACGCCCGCCGCCTCTGCCACGTCCCGCGCCGTCGTCTTCCGCGCCATCCGGCCCCTGAGGAAATCTCGTCACTGCCAGGATAGCGCGCGGCCATCGGCGCGCCTAGCCTTGGGCAAGCCGCGAGCAGGGAGGGTTGCCGTGACGGAACTGCGCTTCGGGGTGATCGGTGCGGGCTACATGGGCAAGGCCTATGCCATCGCCCTGTCGGAAGTGGCCACGGTCTACGAACTGGCCACGCGGGCACGCAAGGAGATGATCGCCACCTCCGCCGCGGCGGGCGCGGCCTATGCCGCGGCCCGCTTCGGCTTCGCCCGCGCGACCGGCGACTGGCGCGCACTGGTGGCCGACCCGGCGGTCGATGTCGTCGCCATTGCCACGCCCACGCCCTTTCACAGGGACATGGCGCTGGCCGCGCTGGCGGCGGGCAAGCACGTGCTCTGCGAAAAGCCGCTCGCCGCCACCGCGCCGGAGGCGGCCGAGATGGCACGCGCCGCGGCAGAGGCGGCGGCACGGTCGGGCCTTCGCACGATGGTCGGCTTCAACTATATCCGGACGCCGGCGACGCAGCTTGCGCGCGGGATGATCACGGGCGGCGAGCTGGGAGAGATCATCCGCTTTTCCGGCACCCACAACGAGGACTTCCTGATGGACCCGGCGGCCCCGCACACCTGGCGGCTGGAGGCGGCGCAGGTCGGCCGGGCCGGCGCGATGGGGGACGTGGCCTCGCACCTCGTCAACCTCGCGCAGTTCCTCTGCGGCCCGATCGAGACGGTGGTGGCCGACACGCAGGTCGTGCATCCCTCGCGTCCCGGCGCGGGCGGGCCGGCGCGGGTCGAGAACGACGACCAGGGCAACATCCTTTGCCGCTTCGCCTCGGGCGTGATGGGCAACCTTCATGGCTCCCGCGTGCAGGCCGGCCGAAAGCTGGGGCTGGCTTACGAGATCACCGGCACCAGGGGATCGGTCTTCTTCGATCAGGAACGGCCGGGCGAGCTGCACTACTATGATGCGCGCGACCGGGCCGGGCGGCGCGGCTTCCGCCGGCTTCTGACCGAGCCGGGGCATGGCGACTACGGCCGTTTCTGCATCGGCGCGGGCCACGGCTACGGCTACAACGACATGATCGTGAGCGAGATCGCCGCGCTGATCGGCGCGATCGAAACCGGCGGGCCGCTCTGGCCGGATTTCGCCGCCGGTTTCGATGTGGCCTGCGTCATCGACGCGATGCTGCGGTCGGTGGACGAACGGCGCTGGGTCGCGGTCAGGGAAATCAGGGAGGGGCTTGAATGACGATCCGGCTTGCCGTCTTCGGCGCGGGCCGCATCGGCGCCGTGCACGCCCGCAACGCCGCCGCCCTGCCGGGGGTGGAGGTCGCCCGTGTCGTCGACCCGGGGACGGACCCGACCGGCCTTGCCCGCGAGATCCACGCGCGCGTCAGCGCCGCGGCCGAGGCGCTGGCAGACGCGGACATCGACGGCATCGTCATCGCCTCCCCGACCGACACCCATGCCGAACTGCTGCTGGCCGCGGCCGAACGCGGGCTCGCGGTCTTCTGCGAAAAGCCGGTGAGCCTCGATTTCCCGACCGTAGCGCGCGTGACCGCGGCGGTGGAGGCCGCCGGCATTCCTTCCATGCTCGGCTTCCAGCGCCGCTATGATCCGAACTTCCGCGCCGTGCGCGAGCGGATCGCCTCCGGCGTCCCGGGCCCTCTCGAACAGTTGCTGATGCAGACCCGCGACCCCGCCCCCCCGCCGCGCGCCTATGTCGCGCGGTCGGGCGGCATGCTGCGCGACCAGGCGATCCACGACTTCGACCAGGCGCGCTACATGCTGGGCGAGGAGATCGCCCTCGTCCATGCCGTCGGCGGCACGCTCTTCGACGAAGGCATTGCCGCCGAGGGCGACATCGACAGCCTGATGGTGACGATGGTTTCCGCTTCGGGCCGGATGGTGCAGATCGCCAACAGTCGGCGCAGCCCCCTCGGCTACGACCAGCGGCTGGAGGCGCATTGCGCGAAGGAAGTGCTCTTCATCGACAACCGCCCCGCGACCGACATCCGCATCGCCGGACCCGGGGGGGCGCGGACCGCCCCGCCGATGGACTATTTCATCAGCCGCTTCGCCGAGGCCTACCGCGCCGAGATGGCGGGGTTCGCCGCGCTGATCCGCGAGGGCACGCCACCCCTCGCCACGATCCGCGACGGGCTGGAGGCCCAGCGCCTGGCCGAGGCCGCGCTCGCCTCGATCCAGAGCGGCCGGCCCGTGGCGGTCGGTCCCGGCTGGATGCCCTGATCGGTTCAGGCCCCGGCCCGGTCAGGCATAGTCGACCCAGACGCCGCCCGCGTCGGCCGAGCGCACGCAGTTCTCCACCCAGCGCACGCCCGAGACGCCCGCCGCGGCATCGGGATAGCGCAGGCCGGGGTCCGGGGCGCGGCCCTCGTTCGCGGCCTCGATGGCGCGGGCGAAGCGTTCGTACATCGTGGCCCAGCTTTCGAAGAGCCCTTCCGGGTGCCCGCCGCCGATCCGGTCGTCGGCAAGCGCCGCCGGGCTCAGATAGCCCATGCCGCGGTCGAGGATGCACGGCGGCTCGCCCTGCACCTCGAGGCGAAGCTGGTTCGGGAACTCGTCCCACCATTCGATCGACGCCCTTTCGCCGACGATCCGCAGCTTCTGGCTGTGCATTGCGCCGGCATTGACGGCCGAGGTCCAGACCGTGCCGAAGGCGCCGCCCTCGTATTCCATCAGCGTGACCGCGTTGTCCTCCAGGGGCGCGCGCGAGGCGACGAAGCTTTGCCGCGCGCACATCAGCCGCCTCACCTTCAACTCGGGGCAGATCACGTCGGCGAGGTAGAGCGGATGGGTGGCGAGGTCACCGAGCACATAGGAGGGGCCGGCAAACCTCGGGTCCACCCGCCAGCGGATCGCCGGGTTCTCCTCCTCCACCGGGGCGGAGTGGAAGCCGTGGGCGAATTGCAGGTTCACCAGCCGCACCTTGCCCAGCGCCCCCGAGGCGACGAGCGCGCGCGCCTCCTCGATCGTCTGATAGCAGGAATAGCCGTAGGTCACGCCGATCACCCGGTTCCCGGCCGCAGCCAGGGCCTGAAGCTCTTCCGCCTCGGCGGTGGTGAAGCACAGCGGCTTCTCGCAGATGACATGCAGCCCGGCCTGAAGCGCGGCCTTGGCGATTTCATGGTGGGTGTTGTTGGGCGTGGCGATGGTGACGACCTCGATCCCGTCCGCGCGCGCGGCCTCGGCCGCGATCATCGCGCGCCAGTCGGGATAGGCGCGGTCGGGCGCGACCCCGAGGTCCGCCGCAAACGCCGCGCCGCGCCCGGCGTCGAGGTCGAGCGCCCCGGCCTTCAGGTCGAAATACCGGTCCCTCAGCGCCGCCGAGCGGTGGATATAGCCGATCTGGCTGCCGCGCCCGCCGCCGACCATGCCCCAGCGCAGGGCGCGTTTCGTTTTCCTCGTGCCGTCGATCATCGCCCTGCCCTCTCAGAATCCGACGCGTTTCAGATAGTCCCGGCTCGCCGTCACGTCGGCGAGCGAGCCGCCCGCGCTTCGCGGGTCACGTTCCTGCTCCACGGTGATGAAGCCGGCATAGCCCCGCGCCGACAGGAAGGCGCGGATCGCCGGGTAGTCGATCGCCCCCCGGCCGATCGGGCACATCACGCCCTGGCCGCAGGCCTCGAAGAAGCGGATGCGTTCGCCGATCACCCGGTCGAAGACGGCACGGTCGATGTCCTTGAAATGGATGTAGTCGATCCGGTCCCAGTAGCGCCGCATCGCATCGAGCGGGTCCATGCCGGCGTAATAGCTGTGGCCCGTGTCGAGGCAGATCCCCGCCACGTCGGGCGGGATGTCGTCGGCGAGCCGGTCGATCTCGTCCTGAAACTCGATGTAGCCGCCGGCATGCGGGTGGATGACCGCGCGCACCCCGAATTCGTCGCGCGCAACCGTGGCGATGGCGCGGATCGTCGCCATCATCCCCGCCCATTCCTCCGGGCCGAGTCTCGGCGCGCGGTCACTGTGGCCGGCGGCGAAATCGCGTTCGTCGTGGCCCCAGTCCATCACTGTGAGATAGGGCGCGGGGTGGCGCTGCCCCGCCGCACGCGGTGGCGCGGGCAGCCGGGTGATCAGCGCGCAGATCTCGCGGGTCTGGCGAAGAAGGTCGTCGCGCCGCGACGGCGTCACCAGATCGTCGAAGATCGTGCCGGCGACGATGTAGAGGCCGCGCGCCCTCAGCGCCTCGCCGAGAAGGGGCAGGTCGAGCGGCATGTAGCCGTAGGGCCCAAGCTCCAGCCCGCCGTAACCCGCCGCCGCCACCTCGTCGAGGACGCGCGTCCAGGGCGGCAGGTCGGGGTTCTTCACGTCGTCGACGCCCCATGAGCAGGGCGCAGTCGTCACGATCATGGTCATGGCGCCCCCGGGGTGCGGCTTCCTCAGCCCGGTGATTGCGCCTTTCGGGTGGGAGGGGAAGCGCCGCGGTGAGGAGATTTCATCAACCCGCGAAGCCCCCGAAGCGAAAACGGGCGCCCCGCGGAACGGGGCGCCCGGCGCGGCCTGACGAGGGGAGCAATCAGGCCGGCTGTTCGGGCCGCGAGGCGAGCGTAACGGTGGCATCGACCGGCTTGCCCGCACGCAGGAGGCCGAGCTTGACCGTCGCGCCCGGCGCATCCGTCGCGATCATCCGCGTGAGGTCGCGCGGCGAGTTCACCTCGGTCCCGTCGACCGAGATCACGATGTCGCCCCGGGTGATCCCGGCCTTGGCTGCCGGCGTGTCGGCGGTCACGTCGGAGACGAGCACGCCCTTGGCCTTGTCGAAGCCGAGCGCCGCGGCGATGTCCTCGGTCACCGGCTGGATCTGCACGCCGAGGAAGCCGCGGTCCACCTTGCCGCCGCTGGCCAGGTCCGCGACGACCTTCGCCGCGGTCTCGGAGGGGACGGCAAAGCCGATGCCGACCGATCCGCCCGTGGGCGAGAAGATCGCGGTGTTGATCCCCACCACCTCGCCCCCGGTGTCGAACAAGGGGCCGCCCGAATTGCCCTTGTTGATCGCCGCGTCGGTCTGGATGTAGTCGTCGAACGGCCCCGAATTGATGTCGCGGCCGAGCGCCGAGACGATGCCCGAGGTGACGGAATTGCCGAGCCCGAAGGGGTTGCCGATGGCGACCACGTCCTGGCCGACCTTGAGCCTGGTGGAATCGCCGAAGGCGACGGTGGGCAGGTCGCTTCCGGCATCGACCTTCACCAGCGCGATGTCGGTCGCCGTGTCACTGCCCAGCACCTTGCCTTCCACCTTGCGGCCGTCGGCCAGCGTCACCTCGACCGAATCCGCGCCATCGACGACATGGGCGTTGGTGACGATCTGGCCGTCGGCCGAGATGATGAAGCCGGTGCCGACGCCGTGGATCTGGCCATCGCCGCCCTGCGGAGCGCCCGGCATCGGCATCGGCGTGCCGAAGCGGCGCATGAACTCGTCGAAGGGGAAGCCCTGCGGCATGGTCTCCGGCGTCATCGCCGGCTGGTCGAGGGTCTTGGTGACCTCGATGTAGACGACGGCGGGGGCGACCTTCTCGACCAGGTCGACATAGCCGCCGGGCTGCACGGCGGCGGCATGGGCGGGAAGGGCCACGAGGGCCGGGGTGACGGCGGTCAGCGCGGTCGCGCCGAGAAACGCGCCGAGCGCAAGCGCCGGAAGACGGCGCACGGGGGAGCGGGAGAGGGAAGTCATCGCAGGTCTCCTTCACGAAAGGCCCGGGGGAAGGCCGGGGACGATGCCAAGCTGGGGGTCCCGCCTTGCGCCGGGCCGTCGCCGGGATTGCAAATCCGTAAGCTTCTTCACGCCGGCGCGACCGCAAGGACTCCGACGGATTTGTAATCGTCCGGTCAGGCATCGCGCCGCCTTGCGTGACAAACTTCGCCCGCCGTCCCATGTATAGGCAGGCCCAGGATGGAACCGCCCATGAAGCTTCTTCTCGTCGAGGACGACGCCACGACCGCGGCCTATGTCGCAAAGGGCCTGCGAGAGGAGGGCCATGTCGTCGATCACCTGTCCGACGGACGCGAGGCGCTGGTGCAGGCGATGGCCGGGGGCTACGACGTGCTGATCGTCGACCGGATGCTGCCGGGGCTCGACGGGCTGTCGCTGGTCCGGGCGCTGAGGTCGGCGAAGGTGACGGCGCCGGCGATCTTCCTTACCGCGATGGGCGGCGTCGACGACCGGATCGAGGGCTTGCGCGCGGGCGGCGACGACTACCTGGTGAAGCCCTTCGCCTTCGGCGAGCTGTCCGCCCGAATCGACGTGCTCGGCCGCCGCGCGGCGCAGCCGGTGGTGGAGACGGTGCTGAAGGCGGGCGATCTGGTGATGGACCTGATTGCCCGCAAGGTCACCCGCACGGGGCGGGAGATCGACCTCCTGCCGCGGGAATTCGCGCTTCTGGAGCATCTCTTGCGCCGCAAGGGGCGGGTGCAGACGCGCACGATGCTGCTGGAATCGGTCTGGGACCTCAGCTTCGATCCGCAGACCAACGTGGTGGAGACCCATATCAGCCGCCTGCGCGCCAAGGTCGACAAACCCTTCGGCCGCGACCTGATCCGCACCGTCCGCGGCGCGGGCTACAAGATCGAGGACTGAGGTGGCGCGGCGCCTTTTCCGGCTTCTCAGCCGCAGCGCCGGGTCGACGCCGGTGCGGCAGGCGATGGCGCTGGTCGCGGTCTTCGCCGCGGTCAACCTGGTGACGCTCGGCCTTGCCTATGTGAGCCTCAGGAACGCGGCCGAACAGGTCATGCAGGCGAACCTTGCGCAGCTCATGGCCGGGTTCGAGGTCGCCGCCTCGCCGGCGGCGGCG
This sequence comes from Albidovulum sp., assembly GCA_030837825.1. Classification (GTDB taxonomy): domain Bacteria; phylum Pseudomonadota; class Alphaproteobacteria; order Rhodobacterales; family Rhodobacteraceae; genus Albidovulum. The sequence continues at coordinate 16,748 of JAUQYB010000027.1, read as the reverse complement.
GAAGTCATGGTGATGGCCGCCGCCGATGCCGCCGACCCGGCCCACCGCGTCTTTGCCTACATCGCCCCGGACGGCCGTGTCACCGGCAATGCCGACGCGCGGCTGTCGACCGGGGGCGTGGAAATCCGCCCGATGCCCGAGGGCCGGCCGCTGGGCCACGACGGCTACATGCCGCTGATCCGGCCAATGGCGGGGGGCGTGCTGATCATCGGCGAAAGCCTGACGCCGATCCGCGAGCTTGGCCGCACCTTCCTCGGGCTTCTGGCGCTCGGCCTCGGGCCAACGGTGCTGATCTCGCTCGGGCTTGGCGCCATGCTCGCCGCGCGCGCAAGGGCGCGGGTGGAGCGGATCGAGAGCGCCCTTGCGCGGCTTTCCGAAGGCGCGCTCGACACGCGGATTGCGGCCGAATCCGGCCGCGCCGACGACCTCGCCCGGATCGGTGCGCGGATTAACCGCATGGCCGAGGCACAGGAGGCGGCGACCGAGGCACTGAAACAGGTCTCGGCCGACATCGCCCATGACCTGAAGACCCCGCTGCAACGGATGACCGTGCTTCTCCACGAGCTGCGCGACGGGCTGGCCGACGGCAGCCGCGAGGCCGGGCTGGCGGACCGGGCGCTGTCCGAGGCCGAAGGCGCGGTCGCGGTCTTCCAGGGGCTTCTGCGCATCGCCCAGATCGAAGGCGGCGGCGCCCGCCGGGCTTTCGGCCCGGTCGACCTCAATGCCCTTGTCGCCGGCATGGCCGAGATCTACGGCCCCGACGCCGAGGACTCCGCCCATCCGCTGACGCTCGAGCTGTCGCCTGCGCCGGTGGTGGTGGCGGGCGACCGCGACCTTCTCGGTCAGGTGCTCGCCAATCTCGTCGAAAACGCGCTGCGCCACACGCCGCGGGGCACGGCGGTCGCGCTTCGGACCCGGACGGAGGCCGGCCGCGCGGTGCTGGAAGTCGCCGACCGGGGCCCTGGCGTCCCGGAGGACGAGCGCGAGAAGGTGCTGCGCCGGCTCTACCGTCTGGAGCGCAGCCGGACGACGCCGGGCCACGGGCTCGGGCTTTCGCTCGTCGCCGCCACGGCGCGGCTCCACGGCGCCGATCTCGCGCTTCTCGACAACGCGCCGGGACTGACGATCCGGATCGTCTTTCCTGCCGGCTGAGGCTCAGGCCACCCGGTCGCGCGGCGGCCGTCCGGCGAAGAAGTCGTCCAGATTGGCGATGACCCGCATCCCCATCGCCTCGCGCGTCTCGGCCGTGGCCGAGCCGAGATGCGGCAGTAGCACGGCATTCGGCGCCGCAAGCAGCGCCTCGGGCACGAGCGGCTCCGCGGCATAGACGTCGAGCCCGGCGCCGCCGAGCCGGCCGGCGTGCAGCGCCGCGGCCAGCGCCGTCTCGTCCACCACCTCGCCCCGCGCGGTGTTGATCAGGATCGCCCCGGGCTTCATCAGCGCCAGCCGCCGGGCGTCCAGGAGGTTGCGGTTCTCGGCCCCGCCGGGACAGTGGACCGAGACGAAATCGCACTCCGGCAGAAGCGCCTCGAGGCTCTTCACCTGCTCGGCCCGGTGCGCCGCCAGCACGTCAGGCGCGACGGCGGAGCGGTTCTGCACCAGCACACGCATCCCGAAGCCGCCGCCGGCGCGGGCCGCCATCGCCTGCCCGATCCGGCCGAAGCCGATGATGCCGAGCGTCTTGCCGCTGACCTTGGTGCCGGTCATGTGGGTCGGCCGCCAGCCGGTCCAGTTCCCCCCGCGCAGCTCGCGTTCGCCCTCGCCGGCGCGCCGCGCGGCCATCAGCAGAAGCGTCATCGCCAGGTCGGCGGTGCAGTCCGACAGCACGTCGGGCGTGTTGGTGACGGCGATGCCCCGCGCCGCAGCGGCACCGGTGGCGATATGGGCGAAACCCACGCCGTAGTTGGCAAGGATGCGGGTGCGGATGCCCGGCCGGTCGAACAGATCGGCCCCGAGCCGGTCGGTCACCGTGGGCAGGATCGCGTCGAACTCGCCCAGCGCCGCCTTGATCCGATCGGGCCCGAGCGCCATGTCCGCCGGATTGGCCGTCACCTCGAAGCGGCGCGCCAGCTCCGCCTCGACGCTCGCGGGCCAGACGCGCGTCAGCAGCACCCGCGGCCGGGTCATGCCTCGTCACCCGCCTCCGGGAACAGCCGTTCCTCGCGGGCGATCGACCAGTCGATCAGCCGCCGCCACAACGCCTCGGCCAGATCGGGGTCAAGCGCCTCGGCCATCGCGCGGACGCGGACCTTTTCCACCACTTCCTCCACCCGGTCGTCGATCCGCGCCGGCAGGCCGAGCGCGGGCTTGATCTCGGCCGCGCGGTCGATATAGCCCGCGCGCTCGGCCAGAAGCGCCACCAGCCGCCCGTCGATCCGGTCGATCTCGGCGCGCAGATCGGCCATCGTCCTGCACTCCTCCGGTGTCATCCTCGTCCCTCCATCCGCTCGCGGGTCCGTCCTTGCGGCCCGGTCATAGCCGCTCGGCCACCGGGCGGCAACGCCGGCACCGGCCCGGTCCGTCAGACCCATTTCGCAATCGGCGGCAGGCTCATCAGCACCGCATTCGCGTCATGCCCGGTCTCCAGCCCGAACTTCGTGCCGCGGTCGTAGACGAGGTTGTATTCGGCATAAAGGCCGCGGTGCACAAGCTGGATGTCGCGGTCGGCATCGGTGAAGGGCGTGCCGACCCGCCGCTTCACCACCGGCACGAAGGCCGGCAGGAAGGCCCCGCCCACGCCCTGGGTGAAGGCGAAATCGGCCTCCCAGTCGCCGCTGTTCAGATCGTCGTAGAAGATCCCGCCGACGCCGCGTGCACGCCCCCGGTGGGGGACGAAGAAATATTCGTCGGCCCAGGACTTGAAGCGGGGATAGTAACCGGGGTCGTGGACATCGCAGGCGGCCTCCAGCGTGGTGTGGAAATGCACCGTGTCCTCGGCATATTCGATGCAGGGGTTGAGATCGGCGCCACCGCCGAACCACCAGGCATCGGGCGTCCAGAACATCCGGGTGTTCATGTGAACCGCCGGCACATGCGGGTTCTGCATGTGGGCGACAAGGCTGATGCCGCTGGCCCAGAACCGCGGATCGTGTTCGATTCCCGCCACGCCGCGCGCCGCCATCGCCTTCTGCGCGCGGGGCCCGAGCGTGCCGTGGACGGCGGAGACATTGACGCCGACCTTCTCGAACACCCGGCCGCCGCGCATCACGCTCATCAGCCCGCCGCCCGCGTCGCCCCGGCCCTCCTCGCTACGCCGCGTCTCGGTCAGCTCGAACCGGCCGGGGCCGGCATCGCCCGGCCGTGCCGGGCCGGCGTCCTCGAGCGTCTCGAACGCCGTGACGATCTCGTTCCTGAGGCTGCGGAACCAGGCCGAGGCGCGCGCCTTGCGCTCCGTGAAGTCTTCTGCCATCCGCGCCCCCACCACCGTGCCTCTTGCCGTCCCGCCTATCAGCTTCGCGCGGCCGCGGCCAGAACCTCATGGCCCCGCCCGATGACCCCGGGTCATTTCGGCGCGGGGCTTTGGCATGACCGCAACCCGCGCTAGACTGAACCGTCCGTTCAATGCCCGAGTCGCCCATGCCCTGCCGCCGCGTCCTGTCCGCCCTCTGCCTGACCGCCGCCCTCGCCGCCTGCGCCGGCGACCCGGCGAGCCGCTGCGCGCCCGCCGAGACGCGCGAGCTTCGCACCGTCGACCGGCTGATCGCCGAGACGCGCGCCGACATCGAGCACGGCTACAGGATCGTGCGCACCGATTCGAATCCGGCGGTGAATCTCTGCCTCGGCAGCGCGCGGTCCCATGTCGGCGTCAGCTACTGCACCGATCCCGGCTCGCAGTCGCGCCCCGAGGCGCTCGACACCGCCGCGGCCGCGCGCACGCTCGATGCGCTCCTCGCCCGGCGCGAAAGGCTCGAGGCCCAGATCGCCGCCGCCGTCGCCGCCTGCCCGACACGATGAGGCCCTGCCCATGATGCGCCGCCCCCGCTTCCTTTCCCTGCTTCTCCTCCCCGCGCTCGTCGCCTGCGGCACGCCGCAGGAACAGTGCATCGGCGCCGCCACCCGCGACATCCGCACGCTCGACCGGCTGATCACCGAGGAACGCGCGACGCTTGCCCGCGGCTACGGCTACGAGACCCGCCAGATCATGCACCACGAATGGCAGCGCTGCGACGACTGGGTGCCCGGCACGCCGCCCAGGATGTGCTTCGAGCCGGTGTGGGACACGGTGAAGCGCCCGGTCGCCATCGATCCCGCCGCCGAACAGCGCAAGCTCGACGGGCTTCTCGCCCGCCGCGCGGCGCTGATGGCCGGGGCCGAACCGGCGATTGCCGCCTGCAAGGCGAAATACCCCGAATGACGGCCGCCCGCCGGCTTGTGCCGCTTCTGGCCCTGACTGCGCTTCTCGCCGCCTGTGCCGGGGTCGGGCGCGACCAGTGCCTGCGCTCCGCCGTCGCAGAGGTGCGCACCATCGACCGCCTCATCGCCGAGACCGAGGCGGGCGTGGCGCGCGGCTACGGCATCTCGCGCCAGACCGTGCCCTATCTGGAACGCCGGCGGTGCAGCGATGGCCGCGGCACCTGCCTCTATACCGAAACCGAGGTCATCGAGACGCCGAAGACCATCGACCCGCGGTCGGAAAGCCGCAAGCTCGCGCTGCTCAGGGCGCGGCGCGAGGCGGCGCTGCCGCGCGCCCTCGATCACATCGCCGCCTGCAAGGCGACCTGGCCTGCCGGAAGGGCCGCGCCGGCTCAATAGGCCGGCACGTTCACCGGATCGGTCACGCCGCGGCCGCCGTCGACGGTCAGGACCTGCCCGGTGACGAAGCCCGCCCCGTCCGAGGCGAGGAACTGCGCCACCTCGGCGACCTCGGTCGGCGTGGCGATCCGTCCGAGCGGCGTTCCCGCCTCGATCGCATCGGTCCAGTCGGGATTGTCCTTCAGGCTGGCCTGCAGGCTCGCGCTCATCACGCTGGCGATGGCGATGCCGTTCACCCGGATCCGCTCGGGCGCCAGCGTCACCGCCAGCGACCGCGTCGCCTGGTCGAGCGCGGCGCCGGCCACCGAATAGGCCAGGAGCGGCGGCTGGGCCAGCCGCGCGGCCAGCGTCGAGACGTTGATGATCGCCCCCACCGGCCCCTCGCTCTGCGCATCGCGCTCGGCCTGCGCGATCATCCGCTTCGCCGCCATCTGGCTCAGCTTCAGCGCCGGCAGGAGGTTCTGCCGCAGCATCGCCTCGATCGAGGGGTCGTCGGGGTTGAGCGGGTCCTCGGTGATCGCCACCGCGCGCTGCGCGTTGACCAGGATGTCGATCCGCTCGAACGCATCGACGGTCGCCGAGAGCAGGTTGGCAAGCGTCAGCTTCTGGCTGAGGTCGCCCGCGAAATAGCGCGCCGGGCCGTCTTCGCCCGCGATGTCGCCGACCTCTTCGGCCAGCTTCGCCTCGTCGGCGTCGGCAAACATGACGCGGGCGCCGCGGTCGACGAAATGGCGGGCGATGGCCAGGCCGATGCCCTTGGCCGCCCCGGTGACGATGGCGCTCTTGCCGGCGATGGACAGGGACATGGCGTCTTCCCTTCTGATTCTGGTGGCCGAGGTTAGTGGAAATCAGCCGCGGGGGCGAGGCGCGGTCCTGGCCGCCGGCACCGGCCGGGCAGCGAGGAGGAGCTTGAAGGCACCGTCGCCGCCCGCCTCCGTCACCTCGCGGAAGTGGCGCGCAAGGACGGCCTCATAGGGAAGGTGCCGGTTGGCGACCATCCAGAGCCGCCCGGCGGGGCCGAGCATCCCGGCGGCGGCCGCGATGAAGGCAGCACCAAGTGCCGGGTCGGCGGCGCGGCCGCTGTGGAACGGCGGATTCATCACCACCGCGTCGAAAGGCGCCTCGGGCCGGAACCGCGCGGCATCGGCCCAGTGGAAGCGCACGCGCGGGTCGGTCAGGTTCAGCCGCGCACAGGCAAGGGAAGCGTGGTCGGCCTCGACCAGATGCAGCTCCCCGACGCCGTCCCGCCCCAGCACCTGCGCCGCGAGCCAGCCCCAGCCGGCCCCGAGGTCGGCCACGCGCGCAGGCAGGCGGGCGGGCAGCGCCGCGGCCAGGAGCGCCGAGCCGGGATCGACCTTCTCGGCCGAGAAGACCCCCGGCCGGGTGACAAAGCCCGGCGCGGGATGGAGATCGCTCGCCCGCCAGCCGGGCAGTTCCGCCCCGGCGGCAAAGCGGAAGATCTTGCCATGCGCCTTGGCAAGGGGCGCCGACACGGCGGTGCGGGCGCGCAGATCCTTCAGCATCGTGTCGATCCCGTCGGTCTTCTGCCCGTCGATCCAGACCGGCCCGCCGGGGCGCACCCTTGCGGCCGCCTCAGCCACCGCATCGCGCGCCGCGCCCCGCGACCGGGGCAGCAAGACCACCGCCGCGGCGAAATCGCCCGTCGCGCCGGCGAGGTCGGGCACCACCGTCCAGCCCGCCGCGGCGAGCGCGTCATGCTCGGGCCGGAAGCCCTGCACCACGACGGTGCGCTCCTCCGGCAGGCCGGAAAGCCCGGCCACCGCCCCGACCGCGAGAATCCGCCCCTCCCCGGGCAGCGCGTCGGCGCCCGAAAGCGCAAGGGCAAGTCTGGGATATGCCATCGGAAACCGGGGCCCCGCCCCTATTCCTTTTCCATCGTGCACTGGAGCGGGTGCTGGTGGCGGCGCGAGAAATCCATCACCTGCGCCACCTTGGTTTCCGCCACCTCATGCGAAAAGACCCCGACCACGGCGAGCCCCTTCTTGTGCACCGTCAGCATGATCTCGAACGCCTGCGCATGGCTCATGCCGAAGAAGCGTTCGAGCACATGGACCACGAATTCCATCGGCGTGTAGTCGTCGTTCAAGAGCAGCACCTTGTAGAGCGGCGGCCGCTGCGTCTTCGGGCGCGTCTTGGTGATGACCGACGTCTCGTGGTCGTGGCCATCCTTGCGGTCCGACAGTGTCACGCGGCTGAGCGCCAAGGCTCCCTCCCGAAGGGATTCGCTTGCATGGGGTTTCCCCACCAATATAGCCGAGGAACGGAAGGAGAAAAGGGCTGCAGGGTCCGGGAATTGATCCTGCCCGGCGATCGCGGCAGACTGCGCGGCGGGAGGGGTCCATGCCCGAACTCGCCGCCATCGCCTTCGACGCCGACGACACGCTCTGGCACAACGAGCGATTCTTCCGCCTGACCCAGGACCGGCTGGCGATGCTTCTGGCGGACTTCGCCGCGCGCGATCAGCTCGAGGAACGCCTGCTTGCCGCCGAACGGCGCAACCTCGGCCGCTACGGCTTCGGCATCAAGGGCTTCATGCTGTCGATGATCGAGACCGCGCTCGACGTCACCGAAGACCGCGTGCCGTCCCGCGTCATCCGCGAGATCGTCGCCGCCGGGCAGGAGATGCTGGCCCATCCGATCGAGCTTCTGCCGCATGCCCGTGAGGCGGTGGAGCGGCTTGCCGACGACCATCCCGTGCTGCTGATCACCAAGGGCGACCTGATCGACCAGGAGCGCAAGTTGGCGCAGTCGGGCCTTGGCGATCTCTTTGCCGGGGTGGAGATCGTGTCGGCCAAGACCGCGCCGGTCTATGCCGGGATTTTCGCCCGCCACGGCATCGCCCCCGGCGCGGCCCTGATGGCGGGCAATTCGCTGCGGTCGGACGTCCTGCCGGTGCTGGAGATCGGCGGCTGGGGCGTCCACGTGCCGCACGACCTGACCTGGGCGCTGGAGCATGACGCGCCGCCCGAAGGCAACGCGCGGTTTTGCAGCCTGCCGGACCTTGGCGCGCTTCCCGACCTCGTGGCGCGGATCGAGGACGCGGGATAGGCGCATTTTGTATCCGCTTCCCGAAGCGGCGCAAGATATGCGATCAACCGGCCGAAAGACTGCCCAGCCGTCTCAGCATCCCCGACAAACACCTTGAAATTCAGGTGTTTTCGCCACGATTCGCCTGTGCTATCGTGGCGCAAATCACCAAGCCCCGGCAACAAGATCGGGGCGCGAGGCAGACAGTAGGTGAGACAGGTGATCGCTTGTCCCGGGCAGTGCGCATCGCGCACTCGCATCATCGTGGCTTTTGCGCTGGCGTTGCTGCTGGCCCCGCTCGCGGCGTTGGCCGCGCCCTACGCCGATTACGTCGTCGACGTCCGCACCGGCGAGGTGCTGCACCAGGAAAACGCCAACACCCGGCTGCACCCGGCCTCGCTCACCAAGATGATGACGCTCTACATCGCCTTCGAAGCGATCGAGCGCGGCGAAATCTCGCTCGACAGCAGGGTCACGATCTCGAAACACGCGGCCTCGATGCCGCCCTCCAAGCTCGGCCTCAAGCCCGGCCAGACGATCGCGCTGCGCTACCTGATCCGCGCCGCCGCGATCAAGTCGGCCAACGATGCCGCCACCGCCATCGGCGAGGCGATCGAGGGATCGGAATCCGCCTTCGCCAGGCGGATGAACCGCACCGCGAAGGCGCTCGGCATGACCCGGACCACCTTCGCCAACGCCAACGGGCTGACGGCGAAGGGCCATCTGTCGACCGCCCATGACATGACCGTGCTGGGGCGGCATCTCTTCTACGACTATCCGCAGTACTACAACATCTTCTCCCGCACCTCGGCCGATGCGGGCGTGGCCCAGGTCGCCTCCACCAACCGCCGCTTCCTTGCCGCCTACGAAGGCGCCGACGGGATCAAGACCGGCTACACCCAGGCCGCCGGGTTCAACCTCGTGGCCTCGGCCCATCGCGGCAACAAGCACGTCATCGCCACCGTCTTCGGCGGCAAGTCCACCGCCGACCGCAACGCGCGGGCGGCGCAGCTTCTCGACATGGGCTTCGGCAAGGCGCCGAGCCGGGTCGCGGTGCAGAAACCTGCCCGTCCCGCCTATTCCGGCACCGACTATGCCGATGCCGGCGCGGCCGCAGCGGCGAGCGAGCCCGAAACCGACGAGATGGCCGAGGCCATCGCCCGGGCGGTGACGACGGCGCCCGATGCCGTGGCCGCCGGCAAGACCATCCGCCTCAACGTCGCCGTGGCGCAAAGCCCGCGGCCGCGCAGCCGGCCGCTTCCGGGCACGGAGGGGCCGGTGGCACCCGCCAGCGAGCCCGCGGATGCCCCGGCCGAGGAGCTTCTCCTGGCCATGCAGGACGACATCACCGCCGCCCTCGCCGAGGCGCAGGCGCTGAACGATGCCGCCCCCGACGACACGCTCTCCGGCGAAGAGACGGTCGGGGAGGCCGTGGCGGCAGCCGACGCGGCCGTCAGCGACGCAGCACCGGTCACCGGCCCGGCTTTCGCACAGACAACCGTGCCGCAGCCGGAAACCGCGCTGGCGCTGGCCGATCCGGCTGCCTCGCCCGCCGCCGCCCCCGAGGCCGCGGACCCGTTCGCTCTCGCCTCGGCCATCGCGCCGGTGACATCGGCCAAGCCTCCCGCGGCGCCCCGGCCCGCCGAAGCGCCTGCCGAAACGCCTGCTGCTGCACCCGCCCCCGATGCGGCGGCGCCTGTCGCGCCCGTCGCAGTCGCGGAAGCCGCGCCGGAACCCGCCGTGGTCGCCGCGAGCCTTTCCACCACCGCGATCGACCCCGAGGCCGACGCCACCCTTGTGGCCGAGGCCGAGGCGGGCGGGTTGCTGCCGGTGGCGGCCGCGTCGGCCGACACGCCAGAGCCGAAGGCGCGGCCGGAACAGATCGTGCTGGCGACCTACACCCCGGCCGAACCCGCGCCCGAAGAGCTGGAGGTGGTCACCCGCGTCTCGACCTCCGGCGGGCGGCAATGGGCGATCAACGTCGGCCATTTCGGCTCTCGCTATGATGCCGAGCGCCAGCTCCTCCAGACCGCGCTCGTCGAAATGTCGACGCTCGACGAGGCGCTGCGCAAGGTCGTGTCGCGCCGCGGCGGATATGACGCGAACTTCGTCGGCATGACCGAGGAGATGGCGTCGCTGGCCTGCCGCCGGCTCCAGGCGCGGCAGGCCGAATGCAGCGTCGTCGGGCCCTGAACGGACGCCTCGCCTCACGGCTTCGGCCGGTCGTCCCATTCGTTGCTGAGGATGCGGTTGGCGTCGCCTTGCGGGTCGTCGTACTGGCGATGCTTCAGCGACCACAGGAAGGCGGCAAGCCCGATCCCCCCGAGCGCGAGCGAAACCGGGATCAGATAGACGAGGATGCCCATCTGCCTGCCCCCTATTTCAGCCGCATGGCGTTGAGCGACACGGTGATCGACGAGGTCGACATCGCCAGCGCGGCGATCAGCGGCGTGGCGAGGCCCACGAGCGCCACCGGCACCGCGACGACGTTGTAGGCGAGCGACAGCGCGAAGTTCTGCTTGATCCGCCGCCGGGCGGCGACCGCGATCCTGACCGCGTCCGACAGCGGCGCGAGATCCTGGCCCAGAAGCACGATGTCGGAGGCGGTGCGGGCGGCATCCAGCGCCGAGGCGGGCGAGATCGAGACATGGGCCGACGCGAGCGCGGCGGTGTCGTTGAGGCCGTCGCCGACCATCAGCACGCGCCGCCCCTCTGCCGTCAGCGCGGCGATTCGTGCGGCCTTCTCCTCGGGCCGCATCGCCGAGTGCCATTCCGGGATGCCGAGCGTGGCGGCCAGCACGGCCACCGGCACCTCGGCATCGCCCGAGAGCAGGATCACCCGCTTGCCCGCGGCCAGAAGCCCGCTCACCGCCTCCTGCGCGCCGGGGCGCGGACGGTCGGCGAAGGCCAGTTCCACCGGCGCCCCCTGCCCCGTCGAGAGCCAGGTGGCGGTGCGGTTGCCCGGCTCCACCCCCAGCCATCCGGCGCGGCCAAGCCGCACGAGCCGGCCCTGCCAGCGCCCCTCGACGCCAAAGCCGGGAACCTCGTGCAGGTCCTCGACCGGCGCGGGGCGGACACCCTCGGCGCCGAGCCCCGCCGCCAGCGCCCGGCTCAAGGGATGGGCCGAGGCGCCGGCGAGCGCGGCGACCAGTTCCAGCTCGGCGCGCGTGCGATCCCCGAAGCCGATCGGCTCCGGCTCTCCCATCGTCAGCGTGCCGGTCTTGTCGAAGACCACGGTATCGACCTCGGCCAGCCGTTCCAGCGCGGTGCCGTCCTTGATCAGGAATCCCTTGCGGAAGAGCTTGCCCGAGGCCGCCGTCACCACCGCCGGCACCGCAAGGGCCAGCGCGCAGGGGCAGGTGATGATCAGAACCGCCGCGGCGACGTTGACCGACAGGCGCAGGTCGCGGGTCAGATAGAACCAGGCGGTGAAGGAAGCCAGCGCCAGAAGATGCACCGAAGGGGAATAGGCCCGCGCCATCCGGTCGGCGAGCGAGGTGTAGCGGGTCCGCGCGTTTTCCGCCACCGCCACCAGATCGGCCATGCGATGGAGCGAGGACTCCTTGCCCGCCGCGGTGACGCGGAGCGTCAGCGGCCCGGTCAGGTTCACCTCGCCGGCGCTGACCACGCTGCCCGGGCCGGCCGCAACCGGCAGCGTCTCGCCGGTCAGGAGCGAGCGGTCGATCTCCGAGGCGCCCTCGGTCACGATCCCGTCCACCGGCATCCTCCCGCCGGGGCGCACCCGCACCAGGTCGCCGGGGGCAAGCTCGGCGATCGGCACCACCTTCTCCTCGCCGTCCTCGAGCCGCGTCGCCCGCGGCACCTCGAGCGCCGCAAGCTCCTCGGCCGCGGACCGTGCCGCGGCGCGCGAGCGGTAGTCGAGATACCGCCCGGCGAGGAGGAAGAAGCAAAGCGACACGGCAGCGTCGAAATAGGCGTGCTCGCCGCCCTTGAAGGTCTCGAAGAGCGAGATCGCCGAGGCGAGGATCAGCGCCAGCGAGATCGGCACATCCATGCCAAGCCGGCGCGCCTTCAGCGAGGCGAAGGCCGAGGCGAAGAACGGCTGGCCGGCGAAAGCCAGCGTCGGCAGCGCGATGGCGGCCGAAATCCAGTGGAACATGTCCCGCGTCGCCGCCTCCGCCCCCGACCAGACGGCGACCGACAGAAGCATGATGTTCATCATCGCGAAACCGGCGACGCCGACCCGCATCAGCAGATCGCGGCTCCGCCGGTCGGTCTCGGTCGACGACAAGAGGCCCGGATCAAGCTCGTGCGCCGGATAGCCGATGGCGTCGAGCCGGGCGACGAGCTGGTCGGCGGTCACCTCCGGCGCGGCCACCACCGAGACGCGCTTCAGCGTCAGGTTGACCCGCGCCGAGGTCACCCCCGGCATCGACCCCAGCGCCCGCTCCACATCGGCGATGCAGACGGCGCAATGCGCGGTCGGCAGCGACAGGACCAGACCCGCATCACCGGCGCCGCCCGCGCGGCCGGCGAGGTCCTCGGCCAGCGGCGCCGCGACGCAGGCTGGGCAGGCCGAGATCGCAGGGGCAGCCGCCGACACGGCTCAGCCCTTCACGAAAAGATCGAGCCGCTGGTGATAGCGCGTGCCATCCTTCGCGAAGGCCTCCAGCAGGATCATCCACTTGCCCGGCGCCAGCGCCTCCTCGGCGACGTAGTCGGCGCCGTTCCAGACGAAGTCGGGATGGCGGTCGTCCGCGGCTTCGGTCGTCCGCCCGACGGTCGCCGACAGTCGCTCCACCTGCAGCGGCCGGCCGTCGCGGTCGCGGAAGCCGAGCACCAGCGCGCCGCCCTCGTAGGCATGGGTCAGCTTCCAGCCGAGCGCCTCCTGCGCCTGCCGTTCGGCGTCGAAGACCTGGCTCGCGACATAGGAGTTCGGCACCTCGAGGCCGGGGAAGGTGCTGATCGCCTTCACCGCCATCAGGACGTTGACGCCGATGATCACGCCGAAGGCCGCGGCGGCGATGAGAAAGACCTTCCTTCCGGTCAGGGGCGCGGCCATCTCAGTTGCCCTTTCCGTGAAAGACCGTGCCGCGACTCACCCGCTCGTCGTTGGTCCTGTCCTCGACGATCAGCTCGACATCGGTCCGCTCCTGAACCGCCGCCGGGCTTCCCGCCGGCGCGGTGAGATAGACCCGCTGCATCCGTGTCTCGTCCGCCGGCACGTCCACCTCCGCCGTCCCGGTCCCCTCGAGCGTCAGCTCGAGCGGCGTGTCGGGCGGCAAGGATATCGTGAAGGGCAGGGTTTCGCCATGCTTGTTCCTCAGCCGCACCTCGTAGGTGTTGCGGATCGAGCCGTCGGCCATCGTGACATAGAGCGGATTGCGGACCGGCGTCACGTCGACCCCGATAGGCGAGCGCAGGAAGAGCGCGACGAGCATCCCGATCCCGATCGAGGACCAGAGCACCATGTAGAGGATCGTCCGCGGCCGGAAGATGTGCTTCCAGACGTTCTTGGGATGCCCGCCCGCGCGTTCCTCGGCCTCGTCCTTCAGCGCCATGTAGCCGATCAGGCCGCGGGGCTTGCCGATCCGGTCCATCACCTCGTCGCAGGCGTCGATGCAGAGCGCGCAGGTGATGCATTCGAGCTGCTGGCCGTTCCGGATGTCGATGCCCATCGGGCAGACGTTGACGCAGGCCATGCAGTCGATGCAGTCGCCCTGCGATGGATCAAGCTCGCCCTTCTTCAGCTTGCCGCGCGGCTCGCCCCGCCATTCGCGGTAGGCGACGACAAGCGTGTCCTCGTCGATCATCGCCGCCTGGATGCGCGGCCAGGGGCAGGCATAGATGCAGATCTGTTCGCGCGCGAAACCGCCGAAGAAGAAGGTGGTCGCGGTCAGGATCGCCATCGTCAGGTAGGCGATCGGATGCGCCTGCCCGTTGACGAGGTCGTGCAGGAGCGTCGGCGCATCGGTGAAGTAGAAGATCCAGGCGCCCCCCGTAGCCACGCCGATCAGAAGCCAGAGCAGCCACTTCGTGCTCCTCAGGCGAAGCTTGCGGAAATCCCATTTCTGGTTCCAAAGACGCACCCGGGCATTGCGGTCGCCCTCGATCCAGCGCTCGACGAGGATGTAGAGGTCGGTCCAGACCGTCTGCGGGCAGGCATAGCCGCACCAGACCCGACCGAGCGCCGAGGTGAAGAGAAAGAGCCCCAGCCCCGCCATGATCAGAAGGCCGGCGATGAAGTAGAACTCGTGCGGCCAGATCTCGATCATGAAGAAATAGAAGCGGCGGTTGGCCAGATCGACCAGCACGGCCTGGTCGGGAAGGTTCGGCCCCCGGTCCCAGCGCAGCCACGGCGTCAGGTAGTAGATGCCGAGAGTGACCGCCATGATCATCCATTTCAGGGTGCGGAACTGTCCGGACACCCGGCGCGGAAACACGGGTTCGCGTGCGGCATACAGCGCCGGAGGCGTCTCGGTGGCATTCATATTCCGAATCCTGGATGTGTCTGTTCGCGCTGCCTTGCTACCGGCCAAGGCGGTTCGTTGCCTTGATACAGGTCAAAACGCCTGTCGGGAATGCGGCGAATCTGCCGCAGGCGCGGCAGCAGCGGTCACCCGTCTCAAGACCCGCGGCAACCTCCCTTCGCAAGAGGGCCCGTCCTGTCGGCATTGCCCCGCGACGCAACGGCGGCGGGGCCGCAGACCGCGGTGGGAAATCCCTGACGTTCGGGCAGGAAGGGGAAAGGCATCGGCGCCCCCAGGAAACGCGCGAACAGGACGGGGCGCCGATGCTCCAGTATCGAGCTTGCACCCGACACCCTTGGAATCTTGTATCTCGCGGCGGCGCCGTCCTTGATCTGTGTCAAGTCGGCGAAATCTTTTGCGCCGGGTCGCCCGCCGGGTCGGCAGCCGGGCCGCGGGCCTGACGGCGTGCCCAGGCGACGAAGGCACGCACCGCCGGCCGCTGGACTCCGGGCCGGGTCACAAGGAAATAGCCGTCGTTCTCGCCGCTCTGGAACAGCGGAATCAGGCGGCCGGCGGCGATATCGGCGGTGACGAAAGCCCGCGCCGTGAACGCCACGCCCTGCCCGTCGCGCGCGGCGTCGGCCATCAGGTTTCCCGGAAGCGAGGTCATGCCGGCGGTTGCGCGGGCAATGCCGAAGCGCTCCAGAAGCTCGGTGGCCTCGTTGGTGCCAAGCTCCTGCATCCACGGCAGGTCGGCCACATCGGCCACCGAATCGATCCGCCGCTCGCCGATCAGCGACGGTGCGGCGACGACCACGACCGGCGAGGGCACCAGAAGCTCGGCATCGAGGCCCGGCCATTCGCCGCCGCCATAGCGGATGGCGAGATCGGCGTCGCCCGGCCCGATCCGCCGCGGCTGGCTCGAAGCCTCGATGACCAGGTCGATGTCGGAATGGCGGGCGCGGAAATCCGCCAGCCTCGGCATCAGCCAGCCGGCCGCGAAGGACGGCGTGGTCGTGACCTTGAGCGGCCGGGCCGCGGTCTCGCCGCCCAGTTCCTCGACGACGCGCGCGATCTCGCCGAAGCCTGCGTCAAGGGCCGCCGCCAGCCGCCGGCCGTCGGCGGTCAGGACAAGGCCCCGCGGCGTGCGGTCGACAAGGGGCACCGACAGACGGGCCTCGAGCGCGCGGATCTGCTGGCTGATCGCCGCGTGAGAGACGTTCAGCCGCCGGCCCGCGGCCGTGACGCTGCCGGTCTCGGCGAAGACCGAGAAGGCGCGCAATGCGCTGAGCGGGGGCAGGGTCAACCACGGGATCATGTAAGCCTACCTTACATGACCGAATTCTTCCTGAGTCGCAATCCGGCCCTGCCGCCCCCATCTTGGAAAAAGGTATTCCCTTTCGGAGAGATGGGCGATGTTACAGATTCTCGGAGCGTCATTTCACTGCGCGACCTATACCGACCGGCCGTGGTGGCATCACCGGCGCCGGCAAGCCCGGCCCGAGACGGCCGAGCGGGACCGGCCCCTGCCGCGTCTTCGCATCGCGGTTTCCCGCGCGCCGGCCTGAATGAAGACCCCGGCGCCGCTCGGGCGCCGGGGACATGGCTTTCGCGAAAGGGTTATTCGCCGCCGCCGTGGCTGTGGACCCACGAGGCCACCGCGCGGATGTCGGCCTCGCTGAGGCGGCCGGTCCAGGACGGCATCACGCCGAACCGGGCGTTCGTCACCGTGTTGGTCAGGGTCGTCTGGTCGCCGCCGTAAAGCCAGATGGCGTCGGTGAGGTTCGGCGCGCCCTGGGCGCGGTCGCCGGTTCCGTCCTCCATGTGGCAGGCCGCGCAGTTGTCGGCGAAGACCACCGCGCCCTCGCCCGCCAGCGCCGCGTCATGCTCCTGGCCCGAAATCTGCAGGACGTATTGCACGACCTGGTCGATCTGCGCCGAGTCCAGAAGCCCGTCGGCGCCGAACTTCGGCATTTCCGAATAGCGGGCGTCAGCGTCGGTGGTGTTGCGGATGCCGTGGGTGATGGTGGTGTGGATGTCCTCGATCGTGCCGCCCCAGAGCCAGTCGTTGTCCAGGAGGTTGGGGTAGCCCACCGCGCCCGCCGCACCCGACCCGTGGCATTGCGCGCACCAGGTGCGGAAGACCGCGCCCCCGGCGTTCTCGGTGTAGTTGGCCAGTTCGGGGTCGGCGGCGATCGCGGTCAGGTCCGCCGCGACCAGCTTCGCCTCGATCGGCGCGTTGGCCTCCTCGTAGCGCTTGATCTCCGCCGCCACGTCGGCGCGGGTATCCTGGCCAAGCAGGCCCTGGGTCGCGCCGTGGACCAGCGGCCAGGCCGGATAGGCGATCGTGTAGGCGATGCCCCAGATGATCGTCACGTAGAAGGTCCAGAGCCACCAGCGCGGCAGCGGGTTGTTGAACTCGCGGATGCCGTCCCACTCGTGGCCGGTGGTATCGGGATCAGCCTTCGTCTGTATCGGTCTCTTGCTCATTTCGAGGCCTCCTGCGGACGGGCTGCG
>JAUQYB010000026.1 GCA_030837825.1 Albidovulum sp. | reverse complement strand
TGACTACGAAACGATCCGGACGGGCCGCATCGGCACGCGGACGCTTCAGATCGACGAGGGCCTGAGGGCCTACATGAACAAGGTCTACGGGCTGATGTCCGTGGGCATGCTGATCACCGGCGCCGCCGCCTGGGCGATCTCAGGCCTTGCGGTCACCAATGTCCAGACCGCCTACCAGATCGGTGCCGACCGCTATCTGACCGATTTCGGCTATGCGCTCTATGCCTCGCCGCTGAAGTGGCTGGTGATGCTCGCGCCGCTGGTGATGGTCTTTGCCTTCGGCGCGGTGCTGAACCGCATCTCGGCCGCCGGCGCGCAGGTCTATTTCTACGCCTATGCGGCGCTGATGGGCCTCTCGCTCAGCTCGATCTTCCTGGTCTTCACGGGCTATTCGATCGTGCAGACCTTCCTCGTGACCGCGATCGCCTTCGCCGGCCTCTCGCTCTGGGGCTACACGACGAAGAAGGACATCTCCGGCTGGGGGTCGTTCCTGATCATGGGCGTGATCGGGCTCCTGGTGGCGTCGATCGTCAACATGTTCCTCGGCTCGCCGGCGGTGATGTTCGCGATCTCGGCGATCGGCGTGCTGATCTTCGCCGGGCTGACCGCCTATGACACGCAGAACATCAAGAACACCTACATCGCGCACGCGAGCCAGGGCGATTCCGAATGGCTCGGCAAGTCGGCGATCATGGGCGCGCTGAACCTCTACCTCGACTTCATCAACATGTTCATGTTCCTCTTGCAGTTCATGGGCAACCGCGAGTGATCTGGGCCTGAGGGCAAGAGACGACGGGCCGGGGGAAACCCCGGCCCTTTTCGTTGCGGGGCCGGATCGGCAGGGGGCCCGCAATGCCGGAAACCGGCCTTGACGCCGCGCAAAAGAAAAGGCCGCGCGGATGCGCGGCCCCGGTCCTTCCGAAGGGTCGGCGATCCTACTTGATCTTGCCTTCCTTGTATTCCACATGCTCCCGCTTCACGGGATCGTATTTCCTCACGACCATCTTCTCGGTCATGGTGCGGGCGTTCTTCTTGGTCACGTAGAAGTGCCCGGTGCCCGCCGTCGAGTTCAGACGGATCTTGATCGTCGTCGGCTTCGCCATCGTCGTTCTCCACTGGCCGGGCGGCGGACCGCCCGCGAAATCCTTGAAGCCCGCCTTTTACCCGCGCACCACGCGGAGTCAACCGGAAAACCGGGGCGCGCGGCGGGAAAGCCGGCACGCCCCCTCGGGCCCCGTTCCGGCCGCCGTCACGCGCTCGGCGCGGGTTTGCCCATCGAGGCGTGGACCTTCGCGCGCGCCTCGGGAGCGAGGCCGAGCGCATTGCCGAGCTGTGCGAGATAGGCCTGTTCGGCAGGCGTGTCGACGGTGATCGCCATGAGCGAGGTCGCATAGATCTGTTCGCGCATCGCCTCGCCGGTCTCCTGCGCCAGCGCCGGCACGTCCACCGGCGCGTCGAGCGCGGCCTCGACGAAAGCGATCTCCTCCTCGCTGGCATCCGTCAGGTGATCCATGATCTTCTGCCGCTCGGCGGCGTCGATCTCGCCGTCGGCCTTGGCGGCCATGATCATCGCGCGGATCATCAGCTTGGCATTCGCCTCGTGCAGGGCCGAGGCGGGCGTGGCGCCGGAGACGGCCTCCATCATGTCGCCCATCATCTTGCCGCCGGCGGTCGCGGCGCCGGTCATCGAGGCGATCAGCCCGCCAAGCCCGGCTTCGGTCGCTTCGGCCGCGCCGCCGAAACGGTCATACATTTCCCGCACGGTCTTGGCGCCACCGGGAACGCCCAGCTTCTCGGCCTGCTGGCCCCACTGGTCGACGAGGCCGCCGGGCTCGCCGGCCTTCTTCACCGCGTCCTTGACGGCAGGCATCCCGCCCGCGTCGCGGTATTTCGTGTAGCCCCGCGCGGCGGCAAAGCCGATGGCGAGCGTGGCAAGCGTCTTGACGAAACTCATGGGGAACCTCCTGACCAGATGCGGCGATGATAGCGCGGCCGTCGCGACAATCACGCGCTTTCCGCAGCCCGCACGGCTCGGGGCGCGGAAAGCCGCGCGACCTGCGGGCCGGATTGACGCGGGTCAAGGCCCCGCGGCGGGGGCGGTGCCAGGATCGGCAGGTCTGCAAACGGGGAGGCATCCATGAAACCCGTCTACTTCGATCTTACCGTCACGGACCTCGCCGCCGCGCGCGCGTTCTTCGGCCAGGTGCTGGGCTGGCGGTTCGAGCGTTTTCCGGCGCCCGGGGAATACTACCGCATAGCGGCCGGCCTCCCGGACGAGCCCGGAATCGACGGCGGCATCGGCCGCGCCGCCGATGCGCCGCTCAGCGGCGGCCGGCCGCTGACGGTGCTGACCCTGCCGGTCGCCGATCTGGATGCGGCGGTCGCCCGCGTCCTCGGCGCCGGCGGTTCGGTGCCCGAACCCCCGACCCGCATTCCCGGCATCGGCCGCTATGCCACCTGCGCCGAGCCGGGCGGGCTGATGTTCGGCCTTCTCGAAACCGATCCGCCAGTCGCCTAGCCGCCGGCGGGCGGACCGGCGCGACGTGTGGTGAAGAAGATGCGCGGAGGGCCTGTAAGCCGGATTCTGTCCACCCAGGACCATGATCCGGGGCTGGATGACCATTCCTCTCGGCCCGCCGTTACCGGCGCGCTCAAGCTGCCAACCCGGGCCTCTCGGGTCGAAGCGTCCCTGCGGGCGGTCTTTCCGCTTTCGCGGCGACCGGCCCCCGCGCGAGGCCCCTATTCGGCATTGCTCCCGGTGGGGCTTGCCTTGCCGGTCCTGTCGCCAGT
>JAUQYB010000025.1 GCA_030837825.1 Albidovulum sp. | reverse complement strand
CTTGATGTTGACCTTGCAGCCCGAGGCCTCCTCGAACTTGGTCACCCAGTCATAGGCCTTGTCGGTCTCGCCGCGCTCGACGTAGCCCGGCCAGGCGACGATATCGAGCTGGCCTTCGCCCTCTCCCACCGCCGTCATCTGCGCCGAGGCGGCGCCGGCACCGGCGAGTGCGAATGCGGCCGTGGTCATCAGGAACCGTTTCGTCATGGTGATACCTCTCCTGTCGCGGGCCTGTTACATCAGGCCCAGTTGCTTGTAGAAGCCGAGCGCATCGTAATAGTCGGACTGGCGCACGATCTTGCCGTCCTCGACGCGGAAGAGCGACATGCCGTGGAAGCTGAAGCTCTTGCCGGTCGCCTTGGTGCCGTCGGCCCAGTCGCCGCTGTTGGTGCCGCCGAAGGTCCATTCGAAGGCGACCGCCCCGTCGCTTGCAACGGGATCGCCGTCGCGCGTCCAGACCGCATCGGGCGCGGCATTGAGGAAGGCGTCGATCACCTGCGTCTTCGCCGCATCCCTGCCCTCGACTGGGGTGCCGACCGAGGCATCGTAGTAGACGACCCCGTCGGCAAGAAAGGCCGCCGCCGCGGCGCTGTCATGGGCGTTCCATGCCGCCAGATAGCCGTCCACGACCGAAAGCGCATCCTGCGCCGAGGCGGCGATGCCCCATGCCACCGCAACCGGCAGCGCCAATACCCGAACCGCGCGCGAAACCGACATTTCCATCTGCGATCCCCCCGGATGGACGGCCCACGCCCCCGCGCGCCCGTCACCTGAGACTGTGCGTCCCGGGACGATCGTTCGCAATATCAAAAACCAGATATGTCAGATCGGCCGAACCGATGGGTCACCGCTCCGGCACCGCCCCCTGGGCGGAACGCAGGAACGCGCGTGCGACGGGCGACAAGGGCGCGCCCTTGCGCCAGCAGAGCCCGACCTGCACCGAAGGAAGGTCGCCCGAGACGTCGCGGATCTCGATCCGGTCGCCTTCCAGCGACCACGGCCGGTAGACCAGCGACGGCAGCAGCGCCACGCCGGCGCCGGTGGCGACAAGGCTCCTGACCGCCTCGACAGAACGGGTGCGGAAGGCGATGTCGGGCTTGACCGACAGGGCCGCCATCAGCCGGCGCGTGCTCTCCTCGATCTCGTCCACGGTCAGCAGGATCAGCGGCTCGCCGGCGAGCTGATCGAGCGAGATCGCCTCGGCATCGGTCAGCGGATGGCCGAGCGGCAGCCAGAGCCGATAGGGCGAGACGAGGAGCGATTCGACATGCATCGCAGCCCGGTCGCGGATCGAGGAGGTCAGCATCACCGCCACGTCCAGCTCGCCCCCGATCAGCAGGTGCTGGAGATAGTCTCCGTTGTCCTCGATCGCGGAAAGCTCCACCTGCGGCCAGGCGCGGCGGAAGCGCGACAGGATGTCGGAGAGCACATAGCCGGCGACGAGCGAGGTCACGCCCAGCGACAGCCGCCCCGTCATCGGGCCGGCATCCTCCTGAAAGGCCATGCGCGCATTCGACACGTCGCCGAGGATCTGCGTGGCATGGCGCAGGAACAGCGAGCCCTTGTGCGTCAGGTCGAGCCCCCGCGCCCGGCGGTCGAAGAGGGTGACGCCGAGATCCGCCTCGAGCGACTGGATCGCCTCGGTGACCGAGGACTGCGAGATCGACAGCGCCCGTGCCGCGCCCGAGACGCTGCCGGTCTCGGCGGCAGCGACGAAGAACTGGAGCTGGCGTAACGTGAAGGCCATCGCCTCCCCATCTGGGGCGCGTGCCGCGGCAGGGTCAATGACCCTTGCGTCACCGGCGCGGGACGGACTGGCGGAATGTAAAGGTTTTGTGACAGTTTCATGACAGCGCGACTCAGACCCAGAACAGGACATTCCCGTTGGCCGAAACCTCACCGCTGCTCTTTGTCCTCCATGTCGCCGGTGCGGCGGCGCTTCTGATCTGGTCGGTGCGGCTTGTCCGCACCGGGGTGGAGCGCGGCTGGTCGGTGCCGCTCAGGCGGCTCCTCCGCCGGGGCGGGGAAAGCCGCATCCTGTCGGCGCTGGCGGGCCTTGCCGCCGCGGTGGGCCTGCAAAGCTCCACCGCCGTGGCCATCCTCACCACCAATTTCGTCGGCGCCGGAACGCTCGCCGTCACCGCCGGGGTTGCCATCCTGCTCGGCGCCGATCTCGGGTCGGCGATCGTGGCGCGCATCCTTCTCACCCGCGCCGACTGGCTGGTGCCGCTGCTGCTGGTGGCCGGCGTGGCGCTGTTCCTCAGGGCCCAGTCGCGCGAGTGGCGGATGGCGGGCCGGGTGCTGATCGGCCTTGCGCTCGTGTTCGTCTCGCTCGCAATGATCCGGACGGCGACCGAGCCGCTGTCGGGCAGCCGCGCGGTCGTCGCCGTCATGGCCTACCTCGGCGGCGACCCGGTCACGGCCTTCGTCATCGGCGCGGCCTTTGCCTGGGCGGTGCTTTCGTCGGTGGCGGCGGTGCTTCTCTTCGTGACCCTCGCGGCGGACGGCATCCTGCCGGTGTCGGCGGGGATCGCGATGGTGCTCGGCGCCAACCTCGGCGGCACGATCACCGCCTGGATGCTCACTTCGCGCGCGGCCACCGAGGGGCGTCGGGCGGTGGTCTCGAATCTCGTGGTCCGTGGCGGCGGCGCGGCGGCGACGCTTGTCGCGCTGTCGACTTTCGCGCCACCCCTCGATCTGCTCGGCGAGACCCCGGCCCAGCGCGTTATCAACATGCATCTCGCCTTCAACTTCGTGCTTGCGATCCTCGCGCTGCCGGCCATCGGCCCGCTTCTCGCCATCGTGTCGCGCTGGGTGCGCGAGCCGAGCGAGGTGGCCAGCCTGGGGCGGACGAGCGCGCTCGACGATGCGGCCTTCGACCAGCCCGGCCGCGCGCTCACCTGTGCCGCGCGCGAGATCCTGCAGATGGGCGAGGCGGTGGAGGCGATGCTGCGATCGGTCATCGGTCTTTATGCGACATGGAACGAGACGGCGGCAGAGGCAATCCGCGCCAAGGAAGCGGATGTCGACAAAATGCACATCAGCATAAAGCTTTACCTTGCGAAGTTGCAGCGAAACCTGAACGACGAGGACGTATCCGGCCGTGCCCTGGAACTGGCTGACATGGCGGTGAACCTGGAAAGCGCGGGCAACGTGATCGCCGATACGATGCTCGCGCTCGCGCAGCGGCTCGACCGGAACGGAACCGTCTTTTCCGACACCGGCTGGCGCGAGATCCGCGATTTCCACGACCGGGTGCTGGCCAACACGCAGGCCGGACTCAACGTGCTGATGACGCTCAATCCCGACGCGGCGCGCGCGCTCGTCGAGGAAAAGGACCGCGTCCGCGACCTCGAACAGGCGTTGCAGCGGTCGCACCTCGACCGGCTGAAGATGGGGCTGAGCGAAAGCATCGAGACCTCTAACATCCACCAGGAAACGCTGCGCGCGCTGAAGCAGATCAATTCCGCGGTGACGATGATTGCCTACCCGATCCTCGAGGAAACCGGCGACCTGATGGCCAGCCGGCTCGCCCGCACCAGTTCCTGAGCCTCAGGCGGCGACGGCGGCGAGGTGGGCGGCAAAGGCCGGGTCGGCCATCAGCCGCCGGCAGCGGGCAAACCGGCCGTCGGCATAGGCGCGGAAGTCATCGGCCGGATTGCCGTTGGCAAGCTGGATCAGCCCCCAGAGCGTCCACAGAAGGTCGCACATCGCCTTGTAGATCACCATCCGCCCGCGGTCGCGCGCCGCGGGCTGCGCCCCGAAATAGGCGCGCAACATCTCCTCTTCCTGGTCTTCGTCGAACCCGGCCTCGACCGAGAGGTCGCCCAGGTCCCACATCGGGTCGTTCATCCCGGAATATTCCCAGTCGACGATCCACATCGCCTTGCCGGTATCGAGGAAGTTCTCGCACAGGGGATCGCAGTGGCAGGGCGCGAGCGGCAGCGACCGCGCGGCCAGCGCCGCCCGGACCGCACCGGCATCGCGCACCACATCGTGATAGCCCTCGGGCAGCGCCACGTCCTTGGTGGCGAGAATACTGAGGTAGTCGTCGATCATCGCGAAAAGCTCGAAGCGGAAGGGGAAGACCGCGCCCGAATCGTGCAGCCTGCGGAATACCGCGCCCGCCCGTGCGGGGGCGCCCTGCCGCGTGCGGAAGGCTTCCGGGCTCATCGTCACGGCGCCTTCGAGGAAGCGGGTGACCATCACCCCCTCGCCGCGTCCATGTGGATCACCTCGGGGCTGACGCCGGCCTTGGCGGCCTCTCGCGCGGCCACCGCCTCGTTGGCGCGGTCGATGAATTCCTCGGTGCCCTTGCCGGGGATTCGCAGGCAACTGTCGCCGACCCTGAAGACAAGGTTGGTAAGGCCGCCAAGCCGTTCGGGCGCGCCCGCCCCCCTCAGCGCCGGAATCGAGGCGATCACGTCGCGGGCGAGATCGAGGTCGCTCATGCCTTCAGCCTTTCCATCTTCGCGTCGTAAAGGCACCGCGGCCCCCGGGTCGCGGCATAGGGCTTGCCGAAAGCCTCGATCGTGAAGCCCTGCCCGCCGGCGATCTCGACCGGAAGATAGGCGAAGCCGATGGTCTTGCCGAGGTGATGGCCGTAGCCCGCGCTGGTCAGCGAGGCGACCGGCCTTCCGCCATGAAGCACCGTCTCGCCCGACAGGAACGGGGCGAAGCCGTCGACCGCGAGCGACACGAGCCGCCGCTTCGGCGCGCCTTGGGCGGCGAGCGCCGCACGGCCGGTGAAGTCGCCCTTTGCCATCGCCACGGCGAAGCCCAGGCCCGCCTCGGCGGGCGTGGTCTCGGGGCTGATGTCCGAGGACCAGTAGAGATAGCCCTTTTCCAGGCGGCAGCTTTCGATCGCCCGGTAACCCGCGTCGCGCAGCCCGTGCGGCGCCCCCGCCGCCTTGAGCGTATCGTAGACGTGGCCGGCGTATTCGGTGGGGATGTAAAGCTCCCACCCCAGTTCGCCGACATAGCCCACCCGCACCGCGAAGGCGGACGCATGGCCGACGCCGATCTCGCGCGCGGCAAGGAAGGGAAAGCCCGCGTTCGAGAGGTCGGCGTCACTGACCGAGGCGAGCACGTCGCGCGCCCTCGGCCCGCAGATGTTGAGAACGGCAAGGGCATTGGTCACGTCACGCAGCCTCAGCCCCTCGGGCAGGGCGCGCGTGATCCAGTTGCCGTCGCGCACGCCGAAACCCGATCCGGTGACGATCAGGAAATCCTCCTCGCCCCGGTGCTGGATGGTGACGTCGGCCTCGATCCCGCCCCGGTCGTTCAGAAACTGGGTATAGATCGCCCGGCCCGGCGCGCCGGAAACATCCGCGGCCGCGATCCGGTTCAGCGCCGCCTGCGCGCCGGGGCCGCAAAGCTCGAACTTGGAAAACGAGGTCTGGTCGATCAGCGCCACGCTTTCGCGGATCGCGCGCACCTCTGCGGCCACCGCCGGGTGCCAGCCGGGCTTGCCCTCGAAGCTCGGGGTGTCGGTGGCCGAGGGGTCGGAGGCGGTGAACCAGTTGGGCCGTTCCCAGCCGAAGCGCGCGCCGAAGACCGCGCACGCGGCCTTCAGCGGCTCGTGCAGCGGCGACCGGCGCAGGCCCCGGCCCGCATGATGTTCCTCGCCCGGCCAGTGGACCTTGTAGTAGGCGGCATAGGCCTCCACCGCCCGGGCCGCGAGCCAGGAGGCCCGCGCATGCGGCGCCCCGAAGCGGCGCGCGTCGAAGGGCCAGAGATCGAGCCCCGGGTCGCCGCTCAGGATCCAGTTCGCCATCGCCCCGCCGGCGCCGCCCGAGGCGGCGATGCCGGCGGTGAAGCCGCAGGCGAGATAGAAATTGTCGAGTTCCGGGGCGAGGCCCATGATCGGCTCGCCATCCGCCGACACCGGGATCGGGCCGTTGATCACGGTCCGGATGCCGATCTCGTTCAGGACCGGCAGGCGTTCGGCGGCGGGCAGGGCGAAAAGCTCCAGCCGCTCCATGTTCGCCGGGAACAGCTCGCGCGCGAAGTCGAAGGGCGCCCACTGGTTCCACAACGCGCGCGTCCCCTCCTCCCATCCGCCGATCGCCCAGGCCCCGCCGACATCGGGCTTGAGGTAGAAATTGTGGTCGGGGTCGCGCAGGGTGGTCAGGGTGTCGGGGACATCGAGACCCTTCTCGGTGACGAAATACTGGTGTTCGACCACGCCCGCCGCGACCGGCACGCCCGCCATCGCGCCGACGCGCCGCGCCCAGTAGCCCGCCGCGTTCACGACGATATCGGCCGAAACCGTGCCGTGGTCGGTGACGACGCCAAGCGCGCGGCGGCCCTTCACCGGGATCGCGGTGACGGTCACCCCCTCCTCGATCCGCACGCCGCCCTTGCGGGCGCCGGCGGCGAAGGCCATCGTCACCGCATAGGGGTCGATATAGCCGTCGCTCGGAATCCAGGCGGCGCCGACGATGCCCTTCCGGTCGATATGGGGGAACATCGCCTTCGCCTCGTCGGGCGAGACCAGGTGCGCCTCGAAGCCGAAGCTTTTCGCCAGTTGGACCGAGCGGCGGATTTCGCTCCATCTCGCCTCCGACGCCGCAAGGCGCAGCGAGCCCACCTTCTTCCAGTCGGTGGCCATGCCGGACTCGCCGGCCAGCCGGTCGAAGACCGCGACCGAGTTCTGCATCAGCCGCGTCAGCGCCCGCTTGCCGCGCAACTGCCCGACGAGCCCCGCCGCGTGCCAGGTGGACCCGTGCGTGACCTGCGCCTTTTCCAGCACCAGGACATCGCTCTCGCCCTGCCCGGCCAGATGCCAGGCGATCGCCGAGCCGATCGCCCCGGCGCCGATGATGACGATCCTTGCGTGACGATCGGCCTTCATGCCTTCACCTTCAGGTTCTCGGGGTCATAGAGCGGCCGGAGCGCGATCCGCGCCGGGAAGCGTTCGTTGGCAACGACCAGTTCGTAGTTCCCCGAGATGAGGAAGTCGTCCGAGACCCCTTCGGGATTTCGCACATAGCCGTAGCCGATGGATTGTCCGATCGTGTAGCCGTAGCCGCCCGAGGTCAGATAGCCGACCGGCGCGCCGTTCCGCAGGATCGTCTCGCGCCCGACCAGCACCGTGTCCGGGTCGGCGAGGGTGAAGCCCGCCAGACGCTTCGCCAGCGGCCTGCCCGCCTGCGCCAGAAGCGCCGCGCGGCCGATGAAATCGGCGTTCGACCCCAGCTTGACCGCCCAGCCGAGCCCGGCTTCGAAGGGCGTGTCGTTCGGCGTGATGTCCGAGGACCAGGCGCGATAGCCCTTCTCGAGCCTGAGCGATTCGAGCGCGCGGTAGCCGACCGGACGGAGACCCTCGGGCGCGCCCGCCGCCATCAGCGCATCGAAGACCGCGCCGGTGGCGCCCAGCGGCACGTGCAGTTCCCAACCAAGCTCGCCCACATAGGTGACGCGCAGGGCCCGCACCGTGGCCCCGGCGACGGCGATCTCGCGCACATGGCCGAAGGGGAAGGCGGCATTCGACACATCCGCCGCCGTCACCTTCGCCAGCACGTCGCGCGCCTTCGGCCCCATCAGCGACAGCGTGCCCCAGTCCTCGGTGATGTCGCGGATCGCCACATCGCCCGCGGGAAGGTGCTCGGCGATCCAGGCGGCGTCATGGGTGCGGAAGCCGGTTCCGGTGACGATGTAGAACCGGTCCCCCCCCTGCTTGTCCGGGGCGAGCCGCGCCACCGTCAGGTCGCATTCGATGCCGCCGCGGGAGTTCAGAAGCTGGGTATAGGTCAACCGCCCCGGCGCGCGATCCACCCGGTTCGCGCAGACCCGTTCGAGCGCGCGCGCGGCGTCGCGCCCCGTCACCTCGTATTTGGCGAAGGAGGACTGGTCGAAGATGCCCACCGCCTCGCGGACATGGGCATGTTCCTCTCCGACATGGCCGAACCAGTTCTGCCGGCCCATCGACTAGAGGTCGCGCGGCTCCACGCCTTCGGGCGCGAACCAGTTCGGCCGCTCCCAGCCGAGCTTCGATCCGAAGACCGCGCGGTGGGCCTTGAGCCGCGCGTAGAGCGGCGAGACGACGCGCGGCCGGCCGCTTTCGTATTCCTCGTGCGGGAAGGCCACGGTGTAGTGCTTGCCATAGGCCTCGAGCGTGCGGTCGCAGACCCATTGCCGGTCGCAGTGCATCCCCGCGAAGCGCCGGATGTCGACGGTCCAGAGGTCGAGCGGGGCCTCGCCGTTCACCACCCAGTCGGCCAGCACCCAGCCGGCGCCGCCCCCCGAGGCGATGCCGAAGGCGTTGAAGCCCGCGCCGACATACATGTTGGCGCATTCGGGCGCCGCGCCGAGGATGAAGTTGCCGTCGGGCGTGAAGCTTTCCGGCCCGTTGATCATCTGCTTGACGCCCGCCCCGGCCAGCGCCGGCACCCGGGCGATGGCCTGCTCCATATGCTGCTCGAAATGGTCGAAATCGTCGTCGAAGAGGCGAAACTCCCAGTCGTCGGGCACGTCGCCTGCGGTCCAGGGCTGCGGGTCGGGCTCATAGCCTCCCATCACCAGGCCGCCCACCTCCTCCTTGAAATAGGTGCGCCGGTCGGGGTCGCGCAGGGTCGGCGCGTCAGGGGCCAACCCCTCGATCCGCTCGGTCACGATGTACTGGTGCTTCACCGGCTGCAAGGGCACGTTGATCCCCGCCATCGCGCCCACCTGCCGGGCCCATTGTCCCGCGCAGTTCACCACCGTCTCGCAGGCGATCTCTCCCCCGGTGGTGCGGACGGAGGTGATCCGCCCGCCCGTCATGCCGAAACCAGTGACGCGCACGCCCTCGAAGATCCGCGCGCCGTGCATCCGCGCGCCCTTCGCGAGCGACTGGGTGATGTCGGAGGGGCTCGCCTGCCCGTCGGTCGGCAGCCAGCTCGCCCCCACCAGATCGGACGTGTCCATCAGCGGCCACATCCGCTTGACCTCCGCCGGAGAGATCAGGTGCATCTCCATCCCGAAGCTCCGGGCCGTGGTGGCGAGCCGGCGGTATTCGGTCCAGCGGTCGGCATTGGTGGCGAGCCTGAGGCAGCCGGTCATCTTCCAGCCGGTCTCGAGCCCGGTCTCGGCGGCGAGCCCCTTGTAGAGGTCGACCGAGTATTTCAGCACCCGGGTGATCGAGGCGGAGCTTCTGAGCTGCCCCACCAGCCCCGCCGCGTGCCAGGTGGACCCGGAGGTGAGCCGGCCCTGTTCCAGCAGCACCACCTCCGCCTTGTGGTCGCGTGCCAGATGGTAGGCGGTGGAACAGCCGATGATGCCGCCGCCGATGACGACGATCCGGGCGTGGGAGGGCAGCGTCATGCGATGATCTTTCCGTGGGTTGACTGATACTGCTCGAGCGCCGCGTCGAGCCGGCCGAGGTAGTCGCGGGCATGGGCGTCGTAATCGGCCCCGGGCGCGGCGAGGAAGAGTTCCGACACCATCGCCCACATTGCCTCGCGGGCAAGGGACGCGCATTGCATCGCGTCGAAGGCGCGGCAGGTGGCGGCATCGGGCGTGGCGCCGAAATAGGCGGCCATGAGCGCCCGCGTCTCCGCCGGTGCCATCCCGGCATTGGAAGCGGCCCCGGCGAGGTCGAACATCGCGGTGCCGAAGCCCGCGTATTCGTAGTCGATGAGCCAGAGCCGCCCCTCGCCGTCCTCGAGGAAGTTGGCCGGCAAGAGGTCGTGGTGGCCATAGATGACCGGCAGCGGCACCTGCGCCGCCTCCATCGCCCCGGCGACGCCGACAAGGCGCGGCAGGTCGGCGGCGAAGCGACTGTCCGCCTGCCGAAGCGTCCGGGCATAGTCGCGGATCACGTGAAAGACCCAGAAGATCACGCCGGGGCCGCTGACCTCGCCCGCCATCCTGCGATGGAACTCCGCCAGGAAGCGCCCCACCCGTTCGGGATCGGCCCGGAGGTCCGCCTCGCCCCAGGTCCGCGCCGCGAGGAAGCGCGAGACCATCACCCCTGGGGCGGCGTATTCCACCTCGGGCGCGAAGCCCGCCCGGTGGGCGGCGCGCGCGGCCATCACCTCGTTGGCCCGGGCGACGTGGTGGAAGGGGAAGTCCTCGCCGAAGCGCGCGACATGGGCGCCGGCTGCATCCGTCACCTTCCAGCTCTCGTTGGAAAGCCCGCCCCGCAGCGGTTCCGCCGCGATCCCGCCCCGCCAGCAGGGCCGCGCGCGGATACGCTCAATCCCCATGCCCCTGCCCTTTCATCTTGCCGCAAATACCTCCGCCGGAGGCTCCCGCAACCTCCACCCGCGAAGCGCCGAAGGTCATTCCACCCCCTCCCCGAGCCCGAGCCGCGCCCGCGCGGCACGCGCGCCGGCCTGGATCAGCCGGTCGGCGATGATGGCGATGAAGGCGACAGCCAGCCCGGCGACGAGGCCCCGCCCCGGATCGGCCTTGGTCAGGGCGACATAGACCTCCTGCCCCAGATCGCGGGTGCCGACGAGCGAGGTGATGACCAGCATGGAGAGCGCGAACATGATCGTCTGGTTGAGGCCAAGGAGGATTTCCGGCAGCGCCAGCCTCAGCCTGATCCGGGCGAGGATCTGCCACCCGGTCGCGCCCCTCGCCCGGCCCGCCTCGATCAGCCGCGGATCGACGCCCTGGAGCCCGAGCACGGTGTAGCGGATCGCCGGCACCACCGCATAGGCGACGACCGCGATCATCGCGGTGAAGTCGCCGACCCGGAAGAGCATCACCGCCGGCATGAGGTAGACGAAGGAGGGCAGCGTCTGAAGCGTGTCGATCACCACGCGCACCACCGTCCAGAGCCGCTCTCGCTCGGCCGCGAGGATGCCGAGCGGCACGCCGATCAGCATCGCGAAGACGACCGAGATGCCGCAGAGATAGACGGTGATCATCGCCTTTTCCCACTGCCCCGTCGCCGCGATGAGCGTGGCGAGCGCCCCGGCAAGGGCCGCCAGCCGCCAGCCGCCGAGCCGCCAGCCCGCCACCGCCAGAAGTCCGGCGACGCCCAGCCACGGCAGGCCCAGGAGAAAGCGCTTGAAGGGCACGAGGATGTTGAGCAGCACCGCGTTCTTCGCCGCCTCGATCGCGTCGAAGTAGTTGACATTGATCCATTCGACGACCCGGCTCCAGAACGTGCCGGTCGACAGTTCCCAGGCCTCGGGCCAGTTCCGCACCGCCGGCACCGCAAGCCCCGCCAGCACCGCGACCAGGACCGTCGCCAGACCGCCCGCAAGATACGGATGGCGGGCCACCCAAGCCCCGGCCCGCGGCTCGCCGTGGCGGCGGGCGGCGGCCTGGCTCAGCCGGTCGAGCACGATGGCCAGCGCGACGATGGCGAAGCCTGCCTCGAGCCCGGCGCCGAAATCGAGCGTCCTGAGCGCGGCCAGCACGTCGAAGCCGAGCCCGCCCGCGCCGATCATCGAGGCGATGATGACCATGTTGAGGCTGAGCATGATCACCTGGTTGACGCCGACCATCAGCCCGTCCCGCGCCGAGGGGACCATCACCCGCCAGAGCATCTGCCGCGGCGTGCAGCCGACCATCCGGCCAAGGTCCTGGATCTCGTCGGGCACCCGCGCGAGCGCCAGTTCCGTCACCCGGGTCATCGGCGGCATCGCGTAGATCAGCGTCGCCACCACCGCCGCCGTCGGGCCGAAACCGAACAGGATCAGGATCGGCACGAGATAGGCGAAGACCGGGATCGTCTGCATCAAGTCGAGAACCGGCCGGACCGCGCGGGAAAACCACGGATGACGCCAGCCGAGGACGCCAAGCGCGAGCCCGCCCGCCACGCCGAGCGGCACCGCGACGAGGATCGAGGCGAGCGTCACCATCGCGCTCTGCCACTGGCCGAAAAGGAGCAGGAAGGCGAAGCAGGCGAGGACCAGCGCGGCCAGTCCCGCCCCCCCGGCCCAGAGCCCGAAAAGCGCGAAGACCAGGGCGACGCCGAGCCACGGCAGCGGCGGCAGGATCTGCACCGCCGCCGAGCCCTGCCCCTCGAGGAACCCCGTCGAGAGGATCGCCAGGACGAAACGGTAGGGCACGTCGATGACAGCGGCGATGAAGCGGGTGAATTCGGCGAAGGTGAAAAGCCCGAAGGTGGCGTCGTTCAGGAGCCACTTGGTGAAGGCGGTGATCCAGCGCGCGGCCGGAACGGTCCAGCCCCGCGGCAGCTCGAACGCCCAGGGCAGCGCCCCCTGCCCGGCGAGCCAGAGCAGGAGGAACGCGGCGAGCGCGAGCCCCCAGACCGCGATGTCCCTGCCCCGTGCCATTTCTCAGCCCCCGAGCATCAGCCGCACGACGTCGTCGCGGTGGAGATGGCCGAGGACCGCGCCATCCTCGCCGGTGACCGCGACGGTCTCTTCCCCTTCGAGGAAAAGCGGCGCGGCCTCTGCGACGGTGGCGCGTGCGCCGATCCGGCCAAGGGGGGCGCCGCCCACCGGCGGGCGCATCGCCCGCGTCACCCGCACCACCTTGGACTTCGGCACCGAACGGGTGAACTCGCGCACATAGTCGGTGGCCGGGTTCAGCACGATCTCCTCCGGCGTGCCGTCCTGCACCACCGCGCCGTCCTTCATGATCGCGATGCGGTCGGCCAGCCGGATCGCCTCGTCGAAATCATGGGTGATGAAGACGATGGTCTTCTTCAGCACCGATTGCAGGCGGACGAACTCGTCCTGCATCTCGCGCCGGATCAGCGGGTCGAGCGCCGAGAAGGGTTCGTCGAGGAACCACAGCTCCGGCTCCACCGCGAGCGAGCGGGCGATCCCGACCCGCTGCTGCTGGCCGCCCGACAACTGGCGCGGAAAGGCAGCTTCGCGGCCCGAGAGACCGACGAGCGCGATCATCCGCCGCGCCCGTTCCTCGCGCTCGGCCCGCGCCACGCCCTGGACGTGCAGCGGGAAGGCGACGTTGTCGAGCACGCTCAGATGCGGCAGGAGCGCGAAGTGCTGGAACACCATCCCCATCTTGTGGCGGCGGATTTCCACCATCTCGCGGTCCGACGCGGTGAGAAGGTCCTGCCCGTTGAAGAGGATCTCGCCCGCCGTCGGCTCCACCAGCCGCGACATCAGGCGAACGAGCGTCGACTTGCCCGAGCCCGAGAGCCCCATGATGACAAAGATCTGCCCCTCGGCCACCTCGAGGCTGACATCGCGCACCGCCGGCACCAGCCCCGCCGCCTGAAGCCGCGCGGACTCCGCCGCCGGCCCGACGGCGGCGAGCGTCTCGGCCGCTCGGGGGCCGAACAGCTTCCAGACGTTGCGGCAGACAAGTTTCGAAGGCGAACGAAGCGCGTCGGTCATGGGGCTCGCGGGGCGGAAGGGGTGGGTGCCGCCCGGCCGGGCCGGGCAGCGGTCGCCAGTTCAGGCGGGATGCGTGCTACTGGCCGATCCAACCCTTCCAGCGCGCCTCGTTGGCGGCGATCCAGTCGGCGGTGACCGCATCCACGGTCTTGCCGTTCAGGTCCACCTCGGCGATCATCGCCCCCATCTCGGCATTGTCGAGCGTGAAGGCCTTGATGGCGTTGTAGGCGCCGGGCCACTTGTCCTTCACGCCCGCCCAGCCAACCTTCCAGATCTCGCCATAGGGCTTGCCGCAGTCATAGGCCATGTCCGGATTGCTGCCCCAGGCCGGGTCGCTGTAGCATTCGGGCGTGTATTCGGGGAATTCGACCCATTCGCCCTCGTATTTCACCTGCGACCAGTGCGGCGCGTAGATCCACAGCATGATCGGCGCCTGCCGCTGGTAGGCGCTTTCCAGCTCTGCAAAGAGCGCGCCGTCGGTGCCGGCATGGATCACCTCGAACGGCAGCTCCAGCGCCTCGACCCGTTCGTCATCGAACCCGCCCCAGGTCACCGGCCCGCCGAGATAGCGCCCCTTCGGGGCGGTTTCGGCGGTGGAGAAGGCCTCGGCGCAGGCCGGGTCCTTCAACGCCTCCCAGTTCGGCAGGCCGGGGCATTTCTCCTTCATGTAGGACGGATACCACCATTCCTCCTTGGCCTTCATTCCGGTCGCGCCGAAGACCTCGGTCTTGCCGGTCGCGGTGGAGGCGTCCATCGCATCGCGCCCGGTGGTTTCCCACATCTCCATCGCCACGTGCAGGTCCCCCGTCTCCAGACCGGCGAACTGCGCCAGATAGTCGGCCTGCACATATTCGATGTTGTTGCCGGCCTTCTTAAGCACCTCGCCCATGATGTGGGTGGTGATGAGCTGGCCGGTCCAATCGTGAAGCGTCAGCTTGATCGGATCGGAGGAATCCTGCGCCCCCGCCGCCCCCGCCGCCAGCGCGAGCGCAGAGGCCGCGAGGCCGCGGATGAAAAGTCCGGTCTTCCTTGACATGGTGAACCCCCTGTTCATGCCGGCCGGGCCGGTCGCACGGACGGTGGTCGGGGGCGCGCGCGCCGCGCCCTGCCCCGCCGCTCGGTCAAGGTTGGGCCGAAGTTGCCGATTCCGTCAATCCGGATTTGTGGTTTTTTGTGCATTACATGCCCGTATCCCGCCCGAATATTGCGCAACCTCCCTCCAGCGCCTAAGATAACCGCAATCCCCGGAGCGCGCGCCATGCTGTCCAAACGCCACGCCGACATCCTCGAAATCCTCGAAGCCGAGGGCGCGGTGACGATCTCGGCGCTCGCCGGGCGGCTCGGCGTGTCGCTCGAAACCGTGCGCCGCGACGTGAAGCCCCTGACCGAGGCGGGAACGCTGGTGCGCATCCACGGCGCGGTGGGGCTGGCGGGGCGCATCGGCGAGGCGCCGTTCCAGAAACGGATGCGCGAGAACGCCGAGGCCAAGCGGGCCATCGCCCGCGCCGCCGCCGCGACGATCCGCGACGGCGAATCGGTGATGTTCGACACCGGCACGACGACGAGCTTCGTCGCCCGCGAACTGATGCGCCACCGCCGCCTGACGGTGGTGACCAATTCCTCAGACATCGCCCGAACGCTGGCCACGGTGAACGGCAACCGCGTCTACATGGCGGGGGGCGAATTGAGGTCGGATTCGGGGGCCGCATTCGGCAAGTCGGCGCTCGACTTCATCGCCCAGTTCGCGGTGCACCACGCGATCATCTCGGTCGGCGCGGTCGATCAGGCGGGCGTGATGGACTATGCTCTGGAAGAAGCGGAATTCGCCCGCCTGGTGCTGTCGCGCGGCGAACGCCGGGTGGTGGTGACCGACCACAGCAAGTTCGGCCGCCGGGGGCTGATCGCGGTGGCGGGATTCGACGAGGTCGACGAGATCGTCACCGACCGCACCCCTGATGCCGCTCTCGCCGACCGGCTCGCCGGGGCGGGTGCGCGGCTCGTCCTCGCAGGCTAGGCCGCCCACCCGGGCCGGCCCCGCACGGCTTCGCCCAAAACATTTGCGCGCAAATGAATTCTGTGGGACGATCCCGGCATCCGACACCTGCATCGAGAGGCTCTTATGGCCGAAGCCGCCCCCGCCCCGACCGGCAAGACCAAGCTCGTCATCCGCAACATCGGCCAGATTCTCTCGGGCCGGATCGAGGAACCGCTGATCGATGGCGACTGCGTCGTCTGCGAGGGCGACCGCATCGCCGCAGTGGGCTACGGGAAGGACCTCGACACCGACCGGGCGACGACGATCGTCGATGCCAAGGGCGTCACCCTCTGCCCCGGCCTGATCGACAGCCATGTCCACCCGGTGATCGGCGACTACACGCCGCGCCAGCAGCAGCTCAACTGGATCGACTCCTGCCTGCACGGCGGCGTCACCACGATGATCTCGGCGGGCGAGGTCCATGCCCCCGGCCGGCCGCGAGACATCGTCGGGCTGAAGGCGATGGCGATCGCAAGCCAGCGCTGGTACGAGAACTTCCGCCCCTCGGGCGTCAAGGTCCATTCCGGCGCCCCGGTGATCGAGGAGGGCATGGTCGAGGACGATTTCCGCGACCTCGCGGCGGCCGGCGTCAGGCTTCTGGGCGAGGTCGGGCTCGGTTCGGTCAAGGCGGGCGAGACCGCGGCGCAGATGGTGAAATGGGCGAGGAAATACGGCATTCAGTCGACGATCCACACCGGCGGGCCCTCGATCCCCGGCTCGGGCCTGATCGACAAGGACGTGGTGCTGGAGGCCGATGCCGACATCATCGGCCATATCAACGGCGGCCATACCGCACTTCCCGACGACCAGATCACCTGCCTTTGCGAAAGCTGCCTCAGGGGGATCGAGATCGTCCACAACGGCAACGAACGCGCCGGGCTTCTGGCAATGCGGACGGCCTTCGAGCTTGGCCAGCCCGAGCGGGTGATCCTCGGCACCGACGCGCCGGCGGGTTCCGGGGTGCAGCCCTTGGGCATCCTGCGGATGGTGGCGATGCTCTCCTCGCTCGGCGACGTGCCGCCCGAGATCGCCTTCTGCTTTGCCACCGGCAACACCGCGAGGATGCGCGACCTCGACTGCGGCATCATCGAGCCGGGCCGGGCGGCCGATTTCGTACTGATCGACATGGCCCAGCATGCGCCGGGGGGAACCATGCTCGGCTCGGTGCGCCAGGGCAACCTGCCCGGCGTCGGCATGACGGTGATCGACGGCATCGTCCGCACCACCCGCAGCCGCAACACGCCCCCCGCCGCGCGGGTGCCGGAGATCGTCACCGGCTGAGGGGCGGCGGCAGACGGGCGCTACCGCAGCCCGTCCTTGCCCTCCGCCTCTTCGTGGCGGAGCCCGCCGACGCGCGGCAGCGGCCGGCCCGAGTCGGTCACCGCGACGGCGACGAGGATTTCGCCGGGGGCCGGGGCGTCGTTGACGCTGACCTCCATCCCATCGAAATGCGAGCGCACATAGGCTGCGTCCTTGTGGCCGAGCGGGATGTCGAGCGGGTGGCCCATCGGCCCGCGCTTCTTGTTCGACGGCACCAGCGCCGCGCCCTTCTCCACCGCCGCGCGCAGGGGCTTGCCGAGCCGGGGATGCAGGATCGCCGCGGCGTGTTCCAGCTCTCCCTCCGCGCCGACGAGCGCGGCCTTGCCGTAGCCCTGCGCCTGATCGGGCCGGATGCCGAGCGCCCTGACTGCGGCCTCGCCGAGGATGCCGCCCAGTTCCTCGCCGATCGCCATCAGTTCCTCGAGGTCCTCGACGTAGCGCCCGGCGTGGGGGTTCTCGATCACCGCGATGGCGGCGGCGCGGCGGGCGGGCGGGCTGACCGGCCGGCCCATCTCGGTCCGCACCTCCTCGACCACGGTCACGAGCTTGCGGATCTTCGCGATTGTCATGCTGCATCTCCTTGCGGAAGGGGGATGGTTTCGGCGCGGCCGACGCTGCGGCCCTGCCCGTCGAGGACGAGGAAGGCGGCGCGGATCAGGCCGCGGTCGAGCAGGCTGCGGGCATGGGCCGCGCCCCGGTCGAGCGCGCGCGCCGCCTCGGCCGGCGGCAGCGGGCCCACGTCAATCGTCACCGGCCGGTCGCCGAGGTCGCTGTCGGGGGCAAGCTCGCGCGCCGGGCGGCGGGCGACGAGCGGCGATCCGGGCAGGTCCACCGCATTGGCAACCATCGTCGCGGCGGCATCGGCCTCCGCCGCGGTGGCGGCAAGCACCGTCACAGCGTCGGCGATGCCGAGCGAATGGCTGCGCCCCCGCCAGCCGCTGGTGGCGATGCCGCCGATGCCGTCGGCGGCGGCGATCCCAACCACGCCGGCGAGGCGGCCGAAGTGGACATGGTCGTGGATGCCGATGCGG
This sequence comes from Albidovulum sp., assembly GCA_030837825.1. Taxonomy (GTDB): domain Bacteria; phylum Pseudomonadota; class Alphaproteobacteria; order Rhodobacterales; family Rhodobacteraceae; genus Albidovulum. The sequence goes on along the minus strand of JAUQYB010000025.1, from coordinate 618 downwards.
CAGCCTTGCCCCGGCGCGAGGTGGAGCGCGATGTCGCCGCCGTTGTTCACCATCGCCCGGCGAAGATCGGCGGCATCGCGGATGGCGGCGAGCATGTGGTCGGCCACCGCGCCTGCGACCGCGGCCATCGGCGTGACGAACAGCGCCGCATGGGGGCGCACCGCCGCCATCATCCGCCGCGCCACCGGCCCGTCGGGGTCCGGCGAGGCCGGCGTCACGCCGGTCCGCAGCAGGGCCAGTTCGGCAACCAGCGTCTCGAGCAGCCCGGTGAAGGCCCGCCGCGCGGCGGCCTCGGCCGCGGCCACCTCCGCCGCCGGGCCGGAGAGGTCGAGGATCAGGTCGATCGGGCCGTGGAGGAGGCGCAGCCGCCCCTCCGCGCTGCGGGCCTCCGCCCAGCCCCGCGGTCCGGCCGTCCCGCCGCTTGCGCCTGTCGCCTGCATCGCCGGGCCTCCGTCGGCGCCACGTCCGTGTGCGCCCTCCTGTCGCCACCGCCAATTACGCGGCGGGTTTTGTTTGCTGTCAAACGAATTCTTCGTAAGCTGGCGCGGCCGGAGCCCTTGCCTTCGCCGCGGGGGCGACTAGGATTCCGGGCAGCGACAGGAAGGCAGGTGCGCGCGT
>JAUQYB010000024.1 GCA_030837825.1 Albidovulum sp. | reverse complement strand
GATCATCTGCGGCGTGGGTTCCGACGAGATCATCGGCCTTCTCTGCCACGCCTATGCCGGGCCGGGCGACGAGGTCGTGTTCACCGAGCACGGCTTCCTGATGTATCGCATCTACACCCAGGCGACGGGGGCCACGCCGGTTTCGGTGAAGGAACGCGAGCGCACGACGGACGTGGACGCGATCCTTGCCGCCTGCGGGCCGGCGGCGCGGCTGGTCTTCCTTGCCAACCCCAACAACCCGACCGGCACGATGATCGGCCTGGCCGAGATCGAGCGGCTGGCGAAGGGCCTGCCGGGCGGGGCGATCCTCGTCCTCGACGGCGCCTATGCCGAATATGTCGAGGCCTACGACGGCGGGGCCGAGCTTGCCACCCGGCTCCCGAACGTCTTCATGACCCGGACCTTCTCCAAGATCTACGGGCTCGGCGGGCTCAGGATCGGCTGGGGCTACGGGCCGAAGGCGATCATCGACGTGCTGAACCGCATCCGCGGTCCCTTCAACCTTTCGACTGCACAGATGGAGGCCGCGGAGGCGGCCGTGCGCGACCGTGACCATGTCGACCGCTGCCGCGCCGAGAACACGCGGATGCGCGCCTGGCTGGCAGAGGCGCTGGCGGAAAAGGGCGTTCCTTCGGACACTTCAACGGCGAACTTCATCCTTGCCCGCTTCGCCGACGAGGCCGAGGCGGTTGCCTGCGACGCCTTCCTGCAATCCCAGGGCCTGATCGTGCGGCGGGTGGCGGGCTACGGCCTGCCCAACTGCCTGAGGATCACCGTCGGCGACGAAGCCTCCTGCCGCCGGATCGCCCATGCCATCGGCCAGTTCAAGGCACAGCGATGACGCTCAGGATCTATGACCGCGTCGCGCTGATCGGGCTCGGGCTCATCGCCTCGTCGATGGGCCACGCGATGAAGGCGCATGGCCTTGCCGGCACTGTCACCGGCCATGCCAGGACCGAGGCCACGCGCGCCGCCGCGCTGGAGGTCGGTTTCTGCGACGCGGTCTTCGCCACCGCGGCCGAGGCGGTGGAGGGCGCGGACCTCGTGGTGCTGGCGGTGCCGGTGGGGGCGATGGGCGCGGTCGCGGCCGAGATCGGCCCGCACCTGAAACCCGGCGCGACGGTGACCGACGTCGGGTCGGTCAAGCAGGCGGTGATCGAGGCGGTGGCACCCCATATGCCGGCAGGCGCCCATTTCATCCCCGGCCATCCGCTCGCCGGAACGGAGCATTCCGGGCCCCGGTCCGGGTTCGCCACGCTCTTCCAGAACCGCTGGTGCCTTCTCACTCCCAACGGGGCCGACCCGCAGGCGGTGGCGCGGCTGCGTGCGCTCTGGCAGGGGATGGGCGCGAACGTCGAGGAGATGGATCCGGCCCACCACGACCTCGTTCTGGCGGTCACCAGCCACACCCCCCACCTCATCGCCTACACGATGGTCGGCGTCGCCGATCACCTCAGGCGTGTGACCGAAAGCGAGATCATCAAGTATTCGGCGGCGGGTTTCCGCGACTTCACCCGGATTGCCGCCTCCGACCCGACGATGTGGCGCGACGTGTTCTTGACGAACCGGGAGGCGACGCTGGATATTCTCGGTCGCTTCACCGAAGAACTGTTCATGTTGCAACGCGCGATCCGGATGGGGGACGGAGAGATGCTGTTCGACTATTTCACCCGCACGCGGGCGATCCGCCGCGGCATCATCGAGGCGGGGCAGGACACCGCCGCGCCGGACTTCGGCCGCGCCAAGGCGCCGGGCGCATGAGGGCGCGGGTTCTCGCCGCGATCGGGTTCACTCTGGCGGCAGGCGCCGCGCTGGCCGCGCCGATGGCCGAAAGCCTCCGGCCCCAGTCCCGGCCCCAGTCCCGGCCCCAGTCCTGGCCCCAGTCCGGCGCTGTCAGCGTCAGCGCCGAAATCGCCGACGCCGCTGCGGCCGTTCCGCTGTCCCGTCCCCTGCCACGGCCCGAAACGACCGCGCCGGACGTGACGCGCGCCGCGCTCGGCCCGGGATTCGCCCTGGTGCTGCCCGCGCCCCTGCCGGACCTGCGGCCCGCGCCGCGCCCCGCGCAGGCTGCCACTGGCAAGGCACCGGTGCCCACGACGCTTCCGGTGGTGCTTTCGGCGGCCCCGGATGCCTCGCCGCGGCCCGAGGCGCGGCATGTCCTCCGTCAGGCGATGCGCCGCACCGCCCTGGTCGCCGGCGGGCCCGAGGTGATCCAGAAGGCCGCCTTCCGTGCGCCGCAGGCGACCGGCCCGGTCACCAGCCGCAAGGGCACGGTCTGCGGCGACCCCGCGATCCTCGGCAAGGCGATTCCGCCGATTCTGGCCAAGACCAAGGGCTGCGGCCTGGACGAGGGGGTCAGCGTGATCTCGGTGGCGGGCGTGGCGCTGACCCAGCCGGCGAGCATCGACTGCGCCACCGCACGGTCGCTGAAGGACTGGGTGGAGGGCGGCGTGAAGCCGGTGGTGGGCCGCAAGGGCGGCGGCGTCGTGGCGCTTCAGGTCGCGGCGAGCTATTCCTGCCGGCCGCGCAACAACCAGAAGGGCGCGAAGATCAGCGAGCATGGCCGCGGCCGGGCCGTCGACATTTCGGCGATCCTGCTTGCCGACGGCACCGCGGTGACGGTGGCGAAAGGCTGGGGAACCAAGGGCTACGGCAAGACGCTCGCGGCGATGCGCAAGGCCGCCTGCGGGCCGTTCAACACCGTCCTTGGCCCCGGCTCCGACCCGTTCCACGGCGACCACTTCCACCTCGACACCGCGCATGGCCGCGGTCCCTACTGCCGCTGAGCCCGCTCAGAACCGCGGCGCGGGGCCGAGCGGGATCGGCCCGAGGCTCATCCGCCCGCCGGCGAAGACGAGGGGCAGCGTCAGCACCTCGGGGTTCCCGCCGATGCGGGCAAGGCTTTCGGCGGCGCGTTCGACCGTCGGCGCGGTTTCCGGCCGCAGGAGCCCGAGCGCGACGCCAAGCCGCAGCACCCGGCGCCAGTTCCGCAGGCTGAGGTCGATGCGCCCCTCGGGAATACCCTCGGCCGAAAGCGCCACCGCGCCCTGCCCGGTAAGCCCGGCCGGCCCCCAGTCGAGCGCCAGCGCCGTGATCTCGGCCGACCGGACGCGCAGGCCCCCGGCCGCGGCGAAGCGGTCGAGCGGCCGGTCGAGCCCGAGCGTCGCGTCGAGATGGAACCGCTCGCCCCGCGCCGGCAGGGCGCCGCCCGCCGTCACCACCTCGGCCGGAAGGCCTGACAGCGTCAGGCCGAGAAGCTCGATGCCGACGCGCTGGACGGTTTTGTCCGCGCCCCGGCGCACCGCCGCCCGGACCTCGTCGGCGGCAAGCCCCCAGCCGGCGTCCGAGCTGAGGACAACCGCCTTGCCGACGGCCTGGGCGTGGTCGAGCGGTGCCGCCGACGCAAGACCGAAGACCGCGCTTGCGGAAAGCTCGTCGGAGGTGACCGCGATGGTCTCCTGCCCGATCCCGAGGTGCTGCTCGGGCGGCAGCACCGCGATCAGGTGCTGCGGGCGGTAGGACAGCGCGTAAAGCCGCAACTCCGGCGCCGACCAGCGGAAGCTGCCGTCGCCGCTGGCGAGGCTCGGCGCCTGAAGCGTGATGTCGAACCGCGCCGGAAATCCGGCCAGGTCGAAGGCGGCGACATCGGCCGTCCCTTCGGCGCGCATCCGGGCGATGGCGGCCTCGGCCCCGGCCCGGATCGCGCGCGACGCCACCGCCCAGTAGCCACAGTAGAGTGCGGTCAGACCGGCGATGATCCAGAGCATGAGACGCATCGGCTCTTCCCTCGCAACCCGTGATCCGCTTTATAACGACGCAACACGGGAAACCAGCGGGCGGACATGAACGGACTCTGGGTCTTCGGCTACGGCTCGCTCATCTGGGAGCCGGGATTCGAGTGGGAGGAGCGGGTGCTTGCCCGCCTGCCGGGCTGGCACCGCAGTTTCTGCATGCGCTCGATCCACCACCGCGGCACGGCAGAGCGGCCCGGCCTCGTCCTTGCGCTCGACGCGGCCGAGGGCGCCGCCTGTGAGGGCGTGGCTTTTGCCGTCGCCGCCGAACGGGCCGGACGCACGCTCGAGGCGCTGCGCGAACGCGAACTGATCTCTTCGGCCTATCTGGAACGGCTGCTGCCGGTGGCGCTGGCCGATGGCCGGCAGGTGGAGGCGGTGACCTATGTGATCGACCCCGACCACGTGCAGTATTGCGGCGGGTTGCCGCTGGAGGAACAGGCGCGGGCGATCCTGGAGGCGACCGGCGGGCGCGGGCCGAACCGCGACTATCTGTGGAACACCGCCGCGCACCTGCACGATCTCGGCATTGCCGACCCCGAGCTCGACTGGCTTGCCGTGCGCGTGCGGGCGCTGGCGTCTCCCGGCTTGTGAGCCCGCGTCCCGGCCCCTATTCTGGCGCCGGAACCGGGGCGGGGTGGCAGGGCCGATGGACAGGACGATACGCGAGGCCGAGCCCTTCTTCTCGCAGCCGGTGCGGCAGGTGGCGATGATGCTCCTCGTTCTCACGCTTGTCTGCGTGGGGGCCTATCTTGCCTACGGGCCGATCTCCTCGATCTTCTTCGCGAACCGCTGGCTGAACGGGCTGATCCTTCTGGTCTTCGTCCTCGGCGTTCTCACCTGCTTCTGGCAACTGGTCGAAATGATCCGGTCGGTGAGCTGGATCGAGGGGTTCGCCGCCCAGCGGCCGGGGCACGAGATCACCATCCCCCCGCGGCTTCTGGCGCCCCTTGCCGCGCTTCTCCGCTCCCGCGGCCCGAGGGGCGGGCAGATTTCCAGCACCTCCGCCCGCTCGATCCTCGAATCCGTCGCGACAAGGATCGACGAGGCGCGCGACATCACCCGCTATCTCACCAGCCTGCTGATCTTCCTCGGCCTGCTCGGCACGTTCTACGGGCTGGCGACGACGGTTCCGGCGGTGGTCGACACCATCCGCGCCCTTGCCCCGCAGGAGGGCGAAAGCGGGATGCAGGTCTTCGACAAGCTGATGACCGGGCTCGAGCGGCAGTTGGGCGGCATGGGCACGGCCTTCTCCTCCTCGCTGCTCGGGCTTGCCGGCTCGCTCGTCGTGGGCCTGCTGGAGCTTTTCGCCGGCCACGGCCAGAACCGGTTCTACCGCGAGCTGGAGGAATGGCTGACCTCGTTCACCCGCCTGTCCTTCGCCGGCGGCGAGGGCGAGGGCGTCGACGGTGAGGCGGTGGCGGGCATCCTCGATCACATGGCCGGGCAGGTTGACACCTTGCAGGCGCTGCTCGAGCGCAGCGACGCCGGCCGCGCGGCGGTGAACGAACGGCTGGAAGGGGTGGCCTCGGCGGTGGAGGCGCTGACCCGGCGGCTCGAGGCCGAGGCCGAGGCCCAGGCCGAGGCGGGACCCGACCCGCAGCTTGCCCGCATCGCCGAGGGGCAGGAGCGGCTCGTGGCGCTGGTGGAAAGGAACGCCGCCGACAGCGGGATCGACGGCGGCGACGCCGAAAGCCGGATGCGCCTGCGGTCGATCGACGTGCAGATGCTGAAGCTTCTGGAAGAGGTCGCCGCCGGGCGGCAGGAGAGCATGGCCGACCTGCGCGGCGACCTTGCCGAGCTGATCCGCGCCGTCCGCGCGCTCGGCCGCGCCGAAGCCGGGCGGAGGGGCTGAGATGGCGCTGTCGTCGGGCAGGGGAGGACAACGCTTCGCCGCCAACATCTGGCCGGGCTATGTCGATGCGCTGTCGACGCTGATCCTCGTTCTGACCTTCGTCGTGACCATCTTCATGGTCGTCCAGTTCGTGCTGCGCGAACAGATCACCACCCAGGGCGACGAGCTGGAGGCGCTGGGCGAACAGGTGGCGGGCCTCGCCGATGCGCTGGGACTGGAACGGAGCCGGTCGGCCGAACTCGGCGCCGACCTCGCCGGGGCGCGGGCCGAGGCGGAGCGGCAGGCGACGCTGATCGCCAACCTGACCGCGAGCCTCGATGCCCGCACGGCGGAGCTTGGCGAGGCCGAGGCGCGGATCACGGACTTCGAGGCGCAGGTGGCCTCCCTCCTGTCCGAACGCGACGCGGCACGGGGCGAGGCGGCGGCCCTTGGCGAAGAACGCGACCGTCTGCTGTCGGCCGAGGAGGCGCTGAACCTCGCCGTGGCGAAGGCGCGGCAGGAGATCGACCGGCAGGCCGAGGAGGCCCGGCTTGCCGCCGCCCGGCGCGAGGCGCTCGACGCGCTGGTGGCCGACCTCCGGCGCCGGAACGCCGAGGGCGCGGCGGCACTCGCCACGGCGGAGGGTGCGCTGGACGAGGCCGAGGCCGCGAGGCTCGCCGATGCGGCGGCGGCCGCGGCGCTGCGCGACAAGCTGAAGACCGCCGGCGACGAACTGACGGCGATGACGCTGGCGCTGGAAGCCGAGCGGAAGCGGGCGGAGGAGACGCTCACCCTTCTCGCCGCCGCGGAGGCGGCGCGGAAGGACATCGACGCCCGGCTTGCCGCCGCCCTTCTGGCCGAGACCTCGACGAAGGAGGAACTCGCCGCCGCGCGGGCCGCAGCCGAGGCGGCGCGGACGGCGACGGATGCCGACCGCAAGGCGATCGAGGACGAACTGGCGGCGGCGCTCGCCGCGCGGCTCGCCGCCGAGGACCGGTCGAAGACGGCGCTGGACGAGGCGGAGCGCCAGCGCGCGCTTCTCGCCGCGGCGAACACCCGGCTGGCGGAGGAACAGGCGGCCTCGGCCAGTGCGGCGCGGAAGGTGACGCTGCTGAACGAGCAGGTGGCAGCGCTCAGGGGCCAGCTCGGCGCCTTGCAGGAGCTGCTCGACGCCTCGGCGGCCAAGGATGCCGACGCGAAGGTGCAGATCGAGGCGCTGGGAAGCCAGCTCAACTCCGCACTCGCCCGCGTCGCTGCCGAGGAGAAGCGCCGCGCCGCGCTCGAGGAGGCCGAGCGGCTCAGGCTCGAGGCCGAGGCGAAGTCGCTCAAGGAAGAGACGAAGGAACTTGCCCGCTACCGCTCGGAATTCTTCGGCAAGCTCTCCGAGGTGCTGGCGGGCCGCGAGGGGGTGCGCGTGGTGGGCGACCGCTTCGTCTTTTCCTCCGAGGTGCTGTTCGAGCCGGGCTCGGCCACGCTCGCGCCCGAGGGCAAGAGCCAGATCGCCGGCGTGGTCCGGACCTTGCAGGAGGTGGCGGCGGTGATCCCGCCCGGGATCGACTGGATCATCCGTGTGGACGGCCACACCGACGACCTGCCGCTGTCGGGTCAGGGCGCGTTCCGCGACAACTGGGAGCTTTCGCAGGCCCGTGCGCTGTCGGTGGTGCGCTACATGCAGGACGACCTCGGCTTCCCGCCCGAGCGGCTGGCGGCGACCGGCTTCGGCGAATACCGGCCCGTGGCGGCGGGTGACAGTCCCGAGGCAAGGGCGCAGAACCGGCGGATCGAACTGAAGCTGACGGAGCGGTGAGGATGACCGCGCCCGCGCGTCTGGCCGACCTCCTCGCGCTCGAGACCTCGGTGTGGCGGGCGCTAGTCGCGGGCGATGCCGCGGCCGACCGCGCCCTGCTGGCGGCGGATTTTCTCGGCGTCTACCCCGACGGTTTCGCCGGGCGCGAGGCGCATGCCGCCCAGCTTGCCGGCGGGCCGACGGTTCTGGAGTTCCGGCTGTCGGAGGCGCGCCTCGTGGCCCTCGGTAGCGACCACGCGCTGCTGGCCTACCGGGCGGACTACCGCCGCGTCGGGCAGACCGCCCGGGAGGCGATGTATGTCTCGTCCGTCTGGCGCCGGACTGCGGCGGGCTGGGCCAATGTCTTCAGCCAGGACACGCCCGCCGACGGCCGGGCGCTGCCCTGACCCGCATTTCAGTCATTCCGGTCGTAGATCGCGTCGAGCGCGCGGATCGTCGCCTCGGCGTCGCCGTCGACCGCGCGCAGCAGCGCGTCGATCTTCGCCTCCAGCCGCTCGTTGCCTTCGCGCGACTGGGGGGAGCCGACATGCAGCAGATAGGCGAGGCCCGCCACCTGCCAGATCAGTTGCAGGAATTCGGATTGCCAGTTCTCTAACGTGTCGCGGCCGGTGAGCACGATGAAATCGGCCACCTGCGCTGCCGCGCCGTGCTCTGCCTGGTCGGCCAGATAGGCGCGCCACCCCAGCCACCAGTGGCCGGCGAGCGCGACGAGAAAGAGGATCGCGGTGACGTAGGTGTAGCCATAGCGTCGGAAGTGGGGGGCGGAACTGAGCGATTCCGATCCGGCGTGGGTAAGCGAATGAGACATGGCTGACCTCCTTTCCACCCGGAAAGAAGCCGTCTGGCCCGGAAAGGTTCCCGCGGCGGAAAACCGGACGGGCCCGCCGCTGGGGCGGGCCCGGCCCTGTGCCGTTTCCCGGGTCAGTCCGCCGTGAGAAGCGGCGGCTTCGAGCCGGTGAGCCGCGGGCGCGAGGGTTCCTCGACCTCGAGCACGATCGCGCCGTCCTTCACCCGCACCCGCACCACGCCGCCCTTGGTGAGCTTGCCGAAGAGAAGCTCCTCCGCCAGGGGCTTCTTGATGTGCTCCTGGATCACCCGGCCGAGGGGGCGGGCCCCCATCTTGTCGTCATAGCCCTTTTCGGCCAGCCAGTTCGCCGCCTCCGGCGAAAGCTCGATATGGACGTGGCGGTCCATCAACTGCGCCTCGAGCTGGAGGACGAACTTGTCCACCACCTGGAGGATGATCTCGCGCGAGAGCGGCGCGAAGGAGATCACCGCGTCGAGACGGTTGCGGAACTCGGGCGTGAACATCCGCTCGATCGCCGCAGTATCCTCGCCCTCGCGCCGGTCGCGGCCGAAGCCGATCGCGGCCCTGGCCATGTCGGCGGCGCCGGCATTGGTGGTCAGGATCAGGATCACGTTGCGGAAATCGACCTGCCGTCCATTGTGGTCGGTCAGCTTGCCGTGGTCCATCACCTGAAGGAGGATGTTGTAGACATCCGGATGCGCCTTCTCGATCTCGTCGAGGAGAAGGACGCAATGCGGGTGCTGGTCCACTCCGTCGGTCAGCATCCCCCCCTGGTCAAAGCCGACATAGCCCGGCGGCGCGCCGATCAGGCGGCTGACCGCGTGCTTTTCCATGTATTCCGACATGTCGAAGCGCAGAAGCTCCACGCCGAGGCTGTCGGCAAGCTGCTTGGCGACCTCGGTCTTGCCGACGCCGGTCGGGCCGGCGAAGAGGTAGTTGCCGATCGGCTTTTCCGGTTCGCGCAGGCCCGCGCGCGCCAGCTTGATCGCGGAAGACAGCGCCTCGATCGCCTTGTCCTGGCCGAAGACCACGCGCTTGAGCGTCCTTTCCAGGTCGCGCAGCACCTCGGCATCGTCCTTCGAGACGTTCCTCGGCGGGATGCGGGCGATCTTGGCGACCACCGCCTCGATCTCCTTCGGGCCGATGGTCTTGCGCCGCTTCGATTCCGCGACGAGATGCTGGGCCGCGCCCGCCTCGTCGATCACGTCGATGGCCTTGTCGGGCAGCTTGCGGTCATGGATGTAGCGGGCCGACAGCTCCACCGCCGACTTGATCGCGTCCTGGGTGTAGCGCAGGTCGTGGTGCTTCTCGAAATAGGGCTTGAGGCCGATCAGGATCTTGATCGTGTCTTCGACCGAAGGCTCGTTCACGTCGATCTTCTGGAACCGGCGGCTGAGCGCGCGGTCCTTTTCGAAATGCTGGCGGAACTCCTTGTAGGTGGTCGATCCCATGCAGCGCAGCTTGCCGCCCTGGAGAGCGGGTTTCAGCAAGTTGGAGGCATCCATCGCGCCGCCCGAGGTCGCACCGGCGCCGATGACGGTATGGATCTCGTCGATGAAGAGGATCGCGTCGGGGTGATCCTCAAGTTCCTTCACCACGGCCTTCAGCCGTTCCTCGAAATCGCCGCGGTAGCGGGTGCCGGCGAGGAGCGCACCCATGTCGAGCGAGAAGATCGTCGCACCCTTCAGGATGTCGGGCGTCTCGCCCCGGACGATCTTCAGCGCCAGGCCCTCGGCGATGGCAGTCTTGCCGACGCCGGGGTCGCCCACCAGCAGCGGGTTGTTCTTGCGCCGGCGGCAAAGAACCTGGATGCAGCGCTCGATCTCGGCCTCGCGGCCGATCAGCGGGTCGATGTCGCCCTTCTTCGATTTCTGGTTCAGGTCCACGCAGTATTTGCCAAGGGCGCTTTCCTTGGCCTCGCCCTGGGCCTCGCCCGCGGACCGTTCCTCATGCTCCTGCGCGCCGGTGACGGGGCGGGTTTCGCCGAAGGAAGGATCCTTGGCCACGCCGTGGGCGATGAAGTTGACCGCGTCGTAGCGGGTCATGTCCTGTTCCTGGAGGAAATAGGCGGCGTTCGATTCCCGTTCCGCGAAGATCGCGACCAGAACGTTGGCGCCGGTCACTTCCGTCCGGCCGGAGGACTGGACATGGATCGCCGCGCGCTGGATCACCCGCTGGAAGGCCGCGGTCGGCACCGCCTCCGACCCCTCGACATCGGTGACGAGGGTGGAAAGGTCGTCATCGATGAAGTCGATGAGCGTCTTCTTCAGCTCGTCGATGTCCACCGAGCAGGCGCGCATGACCTTGGCCGCGTCGGGCTCATCGGTGAGGGCGAGCAGGAGGTGTTCGAGCGTCGCCAGCTCGTGCCGGCGCGCATTGGCGAGGGCGAGCGCGGCGTGGATCGCCTGTTCGAGCGTGTTCGAGAATGACGGCACCTTCGTGCTCCTTTCCTGTCGGCAGGCCGGGCACGAGGCCCGAGGCCCACCATCGCCTCATACCCTTAAACTTCGGTGGAAATCGGGCAGCTTCAAGTGTTTTCTGGCGCATTTCGGCCAAGGCTTCGGCTTTGGCACAAAATGTGATCGTTTGGCGCTGCCGGGGCGAGGGAGAGTTGAGACCCTGACGGAACCCGCGTCCCGTCCGCGGTATCAGATGGAGTGCCGCCCCCCGCCCGTCAAGGGCGCCGCTGCGGCCCGGGTGTCAGAAGCGGTCCTTGGCCTGCCGGATCGCCGCGAAGACCTCGGCGTCGGGGGCGCCTTCCATCCCCATCGCGCGCTTGACCTCGGGCCGGCCGGCGCGCAGGAACGGGTTGGTCGCCAGTTCCTCGGCCAGACGCGAGGGCACCGTCGGCCGCCCCTCGGCCCCGGCCGCGGCGACGGATTCGGCGCGTGCCTGAAGCGCGGCGTTGCCGGGCTCGATCGTTAGCGCGAAACGGGCGTTCGACTGGGTATATTCATGGCCGGAACAGATCAGCGTGCCGGGGTCCAGCGCCGCGAGCTTCGAGAGCGAGGCCCACATCTGCGCCATCGTGCCCTCGAACACCCGCCCGCAGCCGAGCGCCATCAGGCTGTCGCCGGTGAAGACGACGGCCGATCCGGGGAAATGGTAGGCGACATGGCCGACGGTGTGGCCCGGAACCTCGATCACCTTTCCCTCCTCCATGCCGAGGCGGATGGTGTCGCCTTCGGCCACCGTCTCGTCGAGGCGCGGCAGGCGGTGGGCATCGGCGGCCGCGCCGATCACCCGCGCGCCGGTGGCCGCCGCAAGCGCCTTCAGCCCGGCGATGTGGTCGTCGTGATGGTGGGTGATGAGGATGTGGCTGGCCTTCCAGCCGTGGCGGGCCAGCGCGTTCAGGACCGGCGCCGCCGCTGGCACGTCGACCACCGCCGTGGCCCCGGTCGCCGCATCATGGGCGAGGAAGGCGTAGTTGTCCTTCAGGCAGGGGACGGTGACGATTTCGAGCGGCATGGCAATTCGCGTCCGTTTCCGTATGCTGGCGCCTGACTTTGCCCAAGGACGCCCGCGCGCGCAATGTATCTCGACGTTCTCGACCTGCGGAACTTCTACTACCGCACGCAGCTCGGCCGCGTCGCCCAGAAGGCGATCCGCGACAAGGTCACCGCCCTCTGGCCGCCCGCCAAGGGCGAGACGGTCGCGGGCTTCGGCTTCGCGGTGCCGCTCCTCAGGCCCTATCTGGAGCCTGCACGCCGGGTGATCGGGCTGATGCCGGGGCCGCAGGGGGTGATGCCCTGGCCCGCCGGCATGGACAATGTGTCGGTCCTTTGCGAGGAGACGCAGTGGCCGATCGAGACCGGCATGGTCGACCGTCTCGTCGTCCTCCACGGGCTCGAGACATCCGAGAATCCGACCGCGCTTCTTGACGAATGCTGGCGCGTGCTCGGCCCCGGGGGCCGCGCGCTTTTCGTCGTGCCGAACCGCTCGGGTCTCTGGTCGCGCTCCGACGCCACGCCCTTCGGCTATGGTCGGCCCTATTCGATGCGCCAGCTCGATGCCCAGCTCCGCCGCCATTCCTTCGCCGCCGAGCGCCAGCTTTCCGCGCTGTTCGCGCCGCCCAGCTCGCGCCGGTTCTGGCTCAGGACCGCACCGGCCTGGGAACGGTTCGGGCACCGCGTGTCCTCGGTCCTGGCGGGGGGCGTGCTGATGCTCGAGGTCTCCAAGCACGTCCACGCCCCGCAGCGGCCGGGTCTGGCCGCCGCCGTCCGCAAGCCGCTGCGCGTTCTCGAAGGCCTGCCCAAGCCGGCGGCCGAGCCCGCGTGATTCACGACTTCGTGAGTCAGATTCTGCGCCAGGGGCGGCTGTTTGCGCCCAAACCTTTGCGAGGCGAAATGCGCCACTGCGCCGCGCTTCGCGGAAACCCCTGAAATGGCACGATTTCCCGGCCGGAAGAAGGTTCACCAAGGCGGTTGCGGGGCCTTTCCCGCTCTGCTACACCCGCGCCGACCTCGGCCGTGCGCCCTCCGTGCACGCCATTGTCGGCTTCTGAACTGGCCGCAGCGCCGGACGGAGGCTCAGGGACAGAACAATCGGAAGGGTGGACGTGTCCGAACCAGCTTCGATTTCCGCAGGGATTGCCGGGCGCTATGCGACGGCCGTATTTGAACTGGCGAAGGAGGCCGGTGGCCTTGCCGCGCTGGAGGCCGATGTCGCGTCGCTGGGGCAGGCGCTGAAGGACAGCGCCGACCTGCGCGGCCTGATCGCCTCGCCGGTCTTCTCGCGTGACGAGCAGGGTCGCGCGGTGACCGCCCTCGCCGCCAGGATGGGCCTGTCACCCACGGTCGCCAACACGCTTTCGCTGATGGCCGGGAACCGGCGCCTTTTCGTGCTGCCTCAGCTTCTGTCGGCCCTCGACGACATGATCGCCGAGGAGAAGGGCGAAGTCACCGCCGAGGTGACCGCCGCGGCCGAACTGACCAGGACGCAGGCCGAAAAGCTTGCCGCCTCGCTCAAGAAATCCGTCGGCAAGACCGTCAAGCTCAACACCACCGTCGATGAGAGCCTCATCGGCGGACTGATCGTCAAGGTGGGCTCGAAGATGATCGACACCTCGATCCGCTCGAAGCTCGCTTCCCTCCAGAATGCCATGAAAGAGGTCGGATAATGGGAATCCAGGCAGCCGAGATCTCTGCGATCCTCAAGGAGCAGATCAAGAACT
>JAUQYB010000152.1 GCA_030837825.1 Albidovulum sp. | reverse complement strand
GACCTTGATGTTGACCATCATCTTCATGAAGATGACGTTGATGGCGAGGAAGGTGAAGACGATCAGCGCGGCCGGAACGAAGGCCGCGGTATCCTTCACCGTGTCGAAATAGTCCGGCTTCAGGATCTGGATCACCGCGAGAACGCCCAGAGGGAAGCCCGACAGGAACATGCCCGACCACTTCGCCTCGGCGGTGATCGCGCGAACACGGCGGAACAGCCGGAAGCGCGCCCGGATCACCTTGGCGAGGCCGTCGAGGATTTCGGCAAGGTTGCCGCCGGACTGCTGCTGGATCGTCACCGCGACGGCGAGGAAGCGCAGGTCCTGCATGTCCATGCGTTCGGCGAGATCCTTGAGCGACTCGGAAATCTCGCGCCCATAGGCGCTTTCGTCGGAGATCATGCCGAATTCGGTGCCCAGGGGGTCGGGCACTTCCTTGGCGACGATCTGGATGGCGGAGTTGAACGGATGGCCGACGCGCAAGGAGCGGACCATCAGCTCCACCGCGTCGGGAAGCTGTTCCTCGACGAGGTCCATCCGCTTCTTTGCCTTGCGGTGAATCCAGAAATAGACCGCGCCCACGCCCATGACCACCGCGACCGCAAGCTGGACGGGGGTGGAGGCGGCGGTGCCGATCTTGAGCCCGAGGAAAGCCACCACGGTCAGAAGCGCCATGATCCCCATCAGCGCCTTCGGCGAAAAGGCGATGTTGGCCTTTTGCGCCTTGGTGGCGAGGATCGAGTAGAGCGGGATGCCCTTGGCCTTCAGGTGCTGGCTGGCTTCCTTGCGGAGCTGTTCCAGCACCTTCTCGCGCTGGCCGCCTTTTTCCAGAAGGTCGAGCCGGCGGTTGACCTTGGAGTTGAGCGAGATCGACTTGCCGAAGACGACGAGATAGATGCCCTCGACAAGGAGGAGCACGGCGATGAAGATCAGGCCGTAGATGATGGGCGTCGGGCTGATGATCATGGGCGCTACTCCGCTGCGACGGGTTCGTAGATCGAGGCGGGCAGGTCGTAGCCCCAGGCGCGGAACCGGTCGGCAAAGGCCGAGCGCACGCCCGTCGCGGTGAAGCGGCCGATGATCTTGCCGTCGGGCGCAAGGCCGAGCCGTTCGTAGCGGAAGATCTCCTGCATCGAGATGACGTCGCCCTCCATCCCGGTGATCTCGGTGATCGAGGTCATCCGGCGCGAGCCGTCCTGGAGGCGCGAGGCCTGCACGATCAGGTTGACGGCCGAGGCGATCTGCGAGCGCACCGCCTTGATCGGCATCTCGATTCCGGCCATCGCGATCATGTTTTCCAGACGGCTGATGCCGTCGCGGGCGCTGTTGGCGTGGATCGTGGTCATCGACCCGTCGTGGCCGGTGTTCATCGCCTGGAGCATGTCGATCACTTCCTCGCCGCGGGTCTCGCCGACGATGATGCGGTCGGGGCGCATCCGGAGCGCGTTGCGCAAGCAGTCGCGCTGGGTGACGGCGCCCTTGCCCTCGACGTTCGCCGGGCGGCTTTCCATCCGGCCGACATGGACCTGCTGGAGCTGGAGTTCCGCCGTGTCCTCGATCGTCAGGATCCGTTCGGCGTTGTCGATGAAGGACGAGAGCGCATTGAGCGTGGTGGTCTTGCCCGAACCGGTGCCGCCCGAGACGATGATGTTGAGGCGGGTGGCGACGGCGGCCTGCAGGTAGGCCGCCATCTCCTCGGTGAAGGCGCCGAAGCGGACGAGGTCGTCGACGCCAAGCTTGTCCTTCTTGAACTTGCGGATCGAGACCAGGCTGCCGTCGACCGCGATCGGCGGCACCATGCAGTTGAAGCGCGACCCGTCGGCGAGGCGCGCGTCGCAATAGGGGTTCGATTCATCGACCCGCCGGCCCACGGCCGAGACGATCTTGTCGATGATCCGCAGGAGGTGACGTTCGTCCTTGAAGGTGATGTCGGTCAGTTGCAGCTTGCCCGACCGTTCCACGAAGATCTGCTGCGGGCCGTTGACGAGGATGTCGTTGACCGTATCGTCCTGCAAGAGCGGCTCCAGCGGCCCGAGGCCCATGACCTCGTGATAAAGCTCCTGGAAGAGGGAGGAGCGTTCCTCCTTGTTCAGGACCACCGACAGCTCGTCGAGCGCCTCGGTGGAGATCGAGACGATTTCCTGGCGAAGCTCGGCCTCGCTGGCATGTTCCAGCGCGCCGAGGTTGAGGTTGTCGAGAAGCCGCTTGTGCAGCTCGACCTTAAGCTCGCCCATGCGTTCCTTGCGCTTCTTCTCCTTGTCGGCGGCGACTGCCTGGGCGGGGTTGCCCCCAGCCGTCGGGGAACGGCGCGCGACGACGGTGCGGTTCGCCTCCGCGGAGACCGGGGCCGCGGCTTTCGCCGCGGGTGCCGCCGAGGCGGCGGCCGGGGCGGCGGCGTCAGGCTTCTTGAAGCGCGAGAACATGGGCTACTCCGAAAAGGCTTGCGGCGGGATCACACCGCCGCCGCTTCGGCGGCGACGTTGAGGTCGTAGATCGACTTTGCGAGCTTGGCGATTTCGCGCCTGAGCGGGTTCTTCGCCGCGGTCTCGGCCAGGGGCAGGCCGTGGTCATTCGACTGCGTCACCTGTTTCGAGCCATCGGGAAGCTGCAACTCGATGGTGATGTCGAGGCTTTCGGCCAGCCGCCTGACCCTGCTCTTGCCCGAAAGGTCGGTGAACTTGGGCGCGCGGTTGAGGACGTATCTCAGCTTCTCGAAGGGCAGTTCCTCGGCCTTGAGCGCGCGGATCATCCGCAGCGCGTTCTGCGCCGAGCGCATGTCGAGCTCCATCGTGGCGAAATAGACATGCGCCTTGCTCAGCACCGCCTCGGTCCACTGGACAACGGTCGAGGGCATGTCGACGACGACGAAGTCGAAGTTCGCCCGCGCCACGTCGAGCACGCGGTTGATGTCTTCCGAGGTGACGATGTCCAGAGGCAGCATTTCGGACGGCGCCGTCATCACGTGCATCTTGTCGGTGTAGTTCAGAAGCGCCTGCAGGAAGCTGACGTTGTCCATCGCCGCGGTGTCCGACAGCATCTCGTAGACCGCCTCGCGGCGCGGCAGGTCGAGATAGGTCGAGACCGAGCCATACTGGAAATCGAAGTCGAGAAGGCAGACCCGCGGGCCGTTCGCCTTCTGGATCGTGGCAAGTTCCCAGGCGAGGTTGACCGCGAAGGTCGTGGCGCCGGTGCCGCCGGCAAGCCCGTGGACCGGCAGGATCACGCCGTCGCGGTCGCCCTTCGGCTTGAAGGCGGGGGCGACCGGCTCCTCGGCCAGCACCTGGTCGATCACCGGTGCGCGGCGCATCCGCTCGATCGCATCGTGGAGCGCGTTTTCCGGCAGCGGGTAGGGGACGAAATCGTCGGCGCCGAGCCGCAGGAGCTGGTGGAGCGCGATCGGGCTCACCTCCTCGGCGATCAGGATGACCTTGACGCCCTTTTCCTTGGCGGTGGAGATGATCCCGGAAATCCGCGCGAGGTCGTTCTCGTCGTCCGAATCGACCGCGATCGCCACGAATTCCAGCGCATCCGCGTCGGGCTGGTTCAGGAACAACATCGCATCGTCGAACGAAAGATCGCCCCAGCTTTCGCCAAGCTCGACCTCCATGTCCTCGATCAGAAGGTCGAAGTTGCTGACATCGCGCGAAATCGTGCACGCGACGATCGGTGCCGGTTCCGGCTGCAAGGCGGCTACACTGCTCATTCCCACACGTCCTTCTTCACGCCTGTGGCGGACTTCGTCCTGTCTGTCGTGCTTGGCTGTCACGTCGCTACAGGCCCAGTCCCACTCACCTGGGCGCGACTCTCTGGCCACGCCCTTGTTCCCGGGTTTCGAAAGTCCGTGAGAACTTTGGCAATATTGGGGCCGAAATACCGAAATTATGCGTTATCCGGCGACGATGAAAATGGCAGGGCGGCCTTTGTTGCCAAGGGCCGCCCAAACCGCGAAACAATTCGAAGACAGGCCGCCTCAGCCGCCGCCCGCGGTCGCGCCGCCGGCGCCGCCGCTACCCTGGATCGAGTCCACCACATGCGGTGCAACCGCGCTGCTGACGTATTCGCGCCAGATGATCTCGGCATACTTGCCGTTGAGGACGAGGGGATTCTTGGCGACGAAGCCCGAAACTTCCGTCACGGTCCTGCGGTTGCGTCGCTCGGGCGACTGGACGAAGACAAGCGGCTGCGTCTCGCCGAAGGAGGCCACCGCCTCGAGCCGCGACCGGCTGATGCCCTGGGCGGAAAGGAAGGCCACGACCGCCTTGGCACGGCGCAGGCCGAGCGACTTGTTGTAGGCGTTCGAGCCCACGAGGTCGGTATGGCCGTAGACGCGGAAACGCACCTCGGGGAACTGCCGGATCCAGTCCGCCTGCTGCAACAGCGCGGCCTGCGCCTCGCCATCCAGGACGGCGCTGTCGAAGGCGAAGTTGACCGTGTTCGGCGCCTCGGCGGCGAAGCGCCGGGTCAGATCGATCACGTAGGACTTTTCGCCCTGCTGGACCAGCGTGTTGTTCATCGTCGCGTTGCCGAAATCGCGGGTCTCGATCTCGGATCCCGCCTCGGAATAGAAGGTCCGGGCGATGTTGGTTTCCTTCGAGCAGGCGCCGAGCGCGGCAAGGCCCGCCGAGAGAAGGAGAAGGCTGATCGTGTTGCGCATCGGTCTCACTCCATCACATAGCCGTAGGAGCCGGAGTAGTCCTGCTTGGCGACCTCGCCGATGGCGCCCCTCGACTTGCCACCGGCGGCCGTCTTGCCGAAGAGGAACAGCTCCGCCTCTGTCGGTGCCTTGACACGGTCGGTCGGCAGCGCCAGCGCCTCGCCGCTCGTCGGCGAGACGAGGTGCGGCGTGATGATAATCACCAGTTCCGACTGGTTGCGCTGGAAGTCGGCGCTGCGGAAGAGCGCGCCAAGCACCGGCACGTCGCCGAGCCAGGGGACCTGGCCGTTCGAATCGGTGAAGTCGTCCTGGAGCAGGCCCGCGATGGCGAAGCTCTGGCCGTCGCGCATCTCGACCGTGGTCTGCGCCTCGCGCCGCTTGAAGGCGTTGAGCGTGATGCCGGTGCCGACGGAGGTCTGCACCGTGGTGTCGAGGCTGGAGACCGCGGCGTTGATCTCGAGGTTGATGATGTCGCCGTCGACCACCACCGGCCTGAAGGTCAGCTCGACGCCGAAGGGCTTGTATTCGACGGTGACAGTGTCGTTCTCGTTCCGCACCGGGATCGGATATTCGCCGCCGGCAAGGAAGGCCGCTTCCTGGCCGGACAGTGCGGTCAGGTTCGGCTCCGACAGGGTCCGCACCAGGCCCTTGGTCTCGAGCGCCTCGAGAAGCACGCCGAACTGGAGGCTGCCCGCGGTGAAGCCGACACCGAACGAGCCGGTCTGCGAGGTGGAGCCGAGCCCGCCGTTGGCGACGCTCAGCGCACCATTCTTGTTCGCGCCCGTGCCGATCGCGAGATTGTTGCGGCTTCCCGCCACGCTGTTCACCGACAGGCTGCTTTGCAGCCGCTTGGTGACGGAGCGCTGCATCTCGGCGAAGCGGACCTTCAGCATCACCTGCTGGGTGCCGCCGACCACCATCAGGTTCGACACCCGGTCGGGCGCATAGCGGCCGGCGAGGTCGAGCGCACGGTCGAGCTTGGCGCTGGAGGAGACGACGCCCGACAGCACGATGCCGTCGTTGGCGGTGCGAACCTCGATGTTCTCGCCCGGAAGGATCTGCTGGAGCCGCTCCTTGAACTCCGCCACGTCGAGCGAGACCTGCACGTCGACGTTGGTGATCAGCTTGCCGTCGGGTGCCAGTAGCGTCAGCGTGGTGCGCCCCGGCGCCTTGCCGAGGACATAGATCGACCGGTCCGACAGCGTCGAGATGTCGGCGATGCCGGGGTTGGCGATCGACAGCTCGGCGAAGGGCTGGTCGGATTCGACGACCACCGCGCGGTTCATCGGAACGGTCAGCGCGCTCGTTGCCGAGCCATTGACGATCTTCAGGGTTTCCGCGTGGGCGGCCGGAATGGCGGTCATGCAGAGCGAAACGCCCAGCATGCCTGCCGCAAGGGATCTTTTCATGCTCATGTGACCTGCCTCTCCGATCACGCCTCAAGGATGGGTC
>JAUQYB010000151.1 GCA_030837825.1 Albidovulum sp. | reverse complement strand
CAGCTCCGACAGCACGGTCGATCGCCTGGCCTCGGGCGAGGTGGCGATGTACCACGTCTGGAACGGCGCCACGGCGCGCGCCACCGCCCAGCGCGACTCGATCCGCTTCCTCTATCCGAAGGAGGGCACGCCGATGTTCCGCGACAATTTCGCGGTCCCCGCCAATGCCCCGCATCCGGAAAACGCCAGGATCTTCATCAACTGGATGATGGCGCCGGAAAACGCCGCGGCGGTCTCCAACGCGATCGCCTATGCCAATGCCATCAAGTCGGATGAATTCCTGAACGAGCAGTGGCGCGGGATGGAGGCGATCAACATGCCCGCCGAATATTCCGACCGGCTGGTGGCGACCCAGGATTGCGGCCCGAAGGCGCGCGAGCTGCGCGACCGCATCTGGACCCGGCTGAAGGGCTGAAGACGCGGGCGCGGCCGGCGGGCCGCGCCTTCCACCATCGAGGGGCGAGCATGACCACGACCTATTCCAACCTGCGCGACATCGACGGGCGGACAATCGGCATCCGCTGCACCGGCGGCGCCATCGCCGGGATCGGTCCCGACGTGACCGGCCCCGATGCGGTCGATTGCGGCGGCCGGCTGGTCCTGCCTGCCTTCGTCGAGCCGCATGTCCATCTCGACAAGACGCTCTGGGGCGAGACCTGGCAACCCGGCCACCGGGCCGAGAGGCTGCGCGACTATATCGACAACGAGCGCAGGGTGTTGTCCGCCAACACGACGGCGCCCGAAGAGCGCGCGGCGCGCCTGCTGTCGCAGATGCTGCGCCACGGCACCACCGCAGTGCGTTCGCATGTCGACGTCGCGCCCGACATCGGCCTTGCGCATGTCGAGGCGATGATGCGGCTCCGCGAGGCCTGGCGCGACAGGGTCGACCTGCAATTCGTCGCCTTTCCGCAGCAGGGGCTGCTCTGCCGCCCCGGCACGGCCGAGCTTGTCCGGGCGGCGATGGACATGGGGGTCGAGACCGTCGGCGGGCTGGACCCGGCGGGGATCGACGGCGATCCGGAGGGACAGTTGAAGTTCGTCTTCGATCTCGCGGCCGAGAAGGGGGCGGGCGTCGATCTCCATCTCCACGACAAGGGAGAGCTCGGCGCCTGGCAGGTCGAGCGCATCGCCGAGCACACCGCTGCCACGGGACTTTCCGGCAAGGTCATGATCTCGCACGCCTATTGCCTCGGCATGATTTCGAGCGGTCGGCTGGAAAAGATCGGCCGCCGGCTCGCCGATCTGGGGATCTCGCTGATGACCTCGGCGCCGGCCGACACCGCGGTCCCGCCGGTCGAGGTACTGACGGAGATGGGCGTCACGGTGTGCTGCGGCTCCGACGGCATCCGCGATTCATGGTCGCCTCTCGGCAATGGCGACATGCTGGAGCGCGCGTTCCTCACCGCCTATCGGTTCGACTGGAACACCGACGAGGATTTCCACCGCGCGCTCGACTGCGCCACCGGGGCCGCGGCGCGCGCCATCGGTCTTGCCGGTTACGGCCTGAAGGCCGGCGGGCGCGCCGATTTCGTGGTGATCGAGGCGGCCAACGCGGGCGATGCGCTTTGCCGCCGGCCCCCGGACCGCGTCGTGGTGCGTCGCGGTGCGGTTGTGGCCGGCCGGCTGGAAGACTGATCATGGATGTCGATTTTTCCGCCATCTCCGGCGCCGACAAATATCGCCTGCTGACCAATTTCGTCGGACCGCGGCCGGTCGCGCTGGTCGGCACGCGCGCGGCGGAAGGCCACAACAACGCCGCGCCGATGAGCTTCTTCAACGTCTTCTCGCACGAACCGCCGATCGTGGTGCTCGGCATCCAGACCCGCGGCAACGGCAAGGAGAAGGACACCGTCGGCAATATCCGCCGCACCGGCGAATTCGTCGTCAACATGGTCGACATGTCGATCGCCGAGGCGATGATCGTCTGCGGCGTGAATTTCGCCCCCGATGTCGACGAGGTTGCCTTCGCCGGGCTGACCCCGGTGCCCTCGGTGCAGATCGACGTCGACCGGATCGCCGAGAGCCCCTGCGCCTTCGAATGCAGGCTCGAGCGCATCATCGACTATCACCGGCGCGTGCTCATCGTCGGCGAGGTGATGCACATGCATGTCCACGACCGCTGTCTCGACGCGCAGCGCCGCTACGTCAACCCCGCGACCTACCAGCCGATCGCCCGGCTTCATGCCGACACCTACATCACCTCCGACCGGCAGTTCGAACTCAAGAAGCCCGAGGCGCTGCTGCACTACGAGGCCGCGCAGGTGACGCCCGGGCCGGAAGCGGCCTCCCGATGAACCTCTCGGATCTTGCCCTGGGCAGCCGCCCGGCCGGTCGCACCGCCCTTTCAGCGCGTTGGATCGTCGCCCATGCCGACGGGCGCCACCGTCTCCTGGAAGACGGCGAGATCGTCATCGAAGGCGCCGATGTGCTCTATGTCGGCCCGAGATTTCCTGGCGAGGTGGCGCGGCGCATCGCACTCGGCGACAGTCTGGTCTCGCCCGGCTTCGTCGATCTCGATGCCCTTTCCGATCTCGATACCACGCTTCTGACGGTCGACTACGGCCCGGGCTGGGCGACGGGGCGGGTCTGGCCGCGCGACTATGTCGATCGCGGCCCCTACGAGATGTATTCGCCCGACGAGCTCGCCTTCCAGAAGCGCTTCGCCTTCAGCCAGCTCCTGCTCAATGGCATCACGACGGCATTGCCGATCGCCTCGCTGTTCTATCGTGAATGGGCCGAGACCGTCGCCGAGTTCGAGGCCGCGGCAGAGGCGGCGGGCGATCTCGGCCTGCGCGTCTATCTCGGCCCCGCCTATCGCTCGGGCGGCATGATCTGCGCGGCGCCGGGCGTGCTGGAGCCGGTGTTCGACGAGGCGCGCGGACTGAAGGGCCTCGACGAGGCGCTGGCCTTCGCGGCCCGGATCGCCGGACGCCATGAGGGCCTGATCCGGCCGATGCTCGCCCCCGACCGGGTCGAGACCAGCACGCTTGCCCTGCTGCAAAGGACCATGTCCGCATCGGCCGAGATGGGCCTTCCGGTCCGCCTTCACATGGCGCAGGGCAGGATGGAGCGGCGGACGGTCGAGACGCTGCACGGCACCACCGCGCCGCAATGGCTCGCCCGCCACGGCCTTCTCAACGACCGGCTGATCGCGCCGCATGCGGTGGAGGCCGAGCCCGGGGATCTGGCGCTCTATGCCGAGCACGGCGTCACCATCGCCCATTGCCCGCTGGTCTTCGCGCGGGACGGCGGGCTGCTGCGCTCGTTCCGCAAATGCCGCGATCTCGGCATCCGCGTCGGGATGGGAACCGATACCGCACCGCCCGACATGGTGCTCAACATGGCCGTCGGCCTGATCGCCGGGCGGATCGCCGAGGGCGGCGCCGAAGGCATCGCCACCTCGGACATCTTCGACGCCGCGCCGATTGCCGGCGCGGATGCCCTGGCGCGCCCCGATCTCGGCCGCCTGCAGCCGGGCTCCAAGGCCGACATCGCCATCTTCGACCTCGCCGATCCGCGGTTCGCCCCGACCGTCGATCCCATCCAGTCGCTGATCTTCGGCGCCACCGGCCGGGTGACGCGGGCGGTCTTCGTCGATGGCCGGCTGTCGATGCGCGACGGCGCGGTCGCGGGCTTCGATCTCGGGGCGGCGCGCCGGCGCGCGCAGGCGCAGTTCGACGGGCTGCTCGAAAAATATCCCGAGCGAACCTTCGGGCACCCCCCGCTGGAGGACATGTTTCCCCCCACCTACCCGCGGCTTCACACCCGCTGACGCCCGCCCGGGGGCTGCCCGGGGGCATCCGATCTGGTCCGCGATGTCGTCAGACAGGTCAGGACCGACCACCACTGCAAAGCCCTCCGGCGGTCGCAATGGAAGAATGGTGCCGGCGGAGAGGATCGAACTCCCGACCTTCGGTTTACAAAACCGCTGCACTACCGCTGTGCTACGCCGGCCCTGGCGGGCACCGATGCCGGTGCCGGTTCGGTACTCGGCCGGGCCGCGCCGCCCTCAGGCGCAGGATCCGACCCGCTCTTCCGCCCCCGGGCCCTCCGATTGCAGATCGGATGCTCTGCCCCCCGGGCCACCGGGGCTCGTTCGGGAGATAGACCGCGGGCGGGCCCGGCGCAAGGCCGTTCAGCGCGCTTCGCCGCGGCGGCGCGACAGGTTGGCGCGGGCGAGAAGCCCCACGGCGACAAGCCCCACCCCGATCACCAGAAGCGCCGGCGGCGCCGCCTCGGCGATGTTCTCGAGGCTCGCCTTCTCATGCGCGCGGGTGGCGAGCGTGTCGTAGTTGAAGGGCCTGAGCAGCAGCGTCGCCGGCAGTTCCTTG
>JAUQYB010000023.1 GCA_030837825.1 Albidovulum sp. | reverse complement strand
GCCACCACGGAGCACCCAAATGACCGATCTCATCGAAAAAGCCCGCCTCGGCCGCACCAACGCCCTGTCGCACATTTCCGGCGAAGACCGCCTTGGCCGCGCCGGCCTGCGCGCCGGCCGCCACGCCGTTCCGTTCGCCTTCGTCTCGAGCCGCGCCAAGCTTGGCGGCCAGACCAATTTCGGCTGACCCACCCCACCCCCGCTTGCAGAAAAGGGCGCGCCCGGGAAGGACGCGCCCTTTCCTTTTGGCGGGGCGAGATTGCCGGTTCGTCAACACCTGCCCGGCGGGAAAGCCGCCTTTCGGACCGCCATTTTCCGTCCGCCTCGCGTCGGGTCCGCGTCGGTTTTCCGTCCCGACAGATGTCGGGACGCGAACGCGGCCGCAAGGGTCCGTTAACCCCGGCGAGCGGGGCGTTCCGGATCAGAAGATGCCGGTAAGATAGAGCAGGATGATGACGAAGATCGGGACTCCGAGAAGCCAGGCGATGATGCCCTTCATGATGTCCTCCGCGATGCGTGGTCTTGGATCGGGCCGGGCGGCGGGCTCCGCGGAGCCTGTCAGACCCGCCCCATCAGGGCGAGAATGAGCAGGATCACGAGCACCAGCCCAAGTCCGCCTGCCGGATAGTAGCCCCAGCCGCGAGAATAGCCCCAGGTCGGCAGGGCGCCGATCAGGGCGAGGATCAGGATGATGATCAGGATGGTTCCGAGGGTCATGGTGCTGTCCCTTCTGTGAAGGCCGAACGGCCGCGACGAGAGGGAAACGCCGGTGACGGGTGACGGTTCCGTGAGGCGGAGGGGGCATGGTGGGACGGGGCGCCGCCGGGCGGGCAGGATCGCGACGCGAGCTCAGTTGCCGTTAGCCGCGTCCGGGCGAGGGTGGGCCATGTCGACCTACCTGCGTCCCCGCCTTCCCGGCCTACCCCGTGTTCTTCACGGTCTGCCTCGCGGAGCGCGGATCAGACCTGCTGGTCCGCGAGGTGGACCGATTTCAGCACCGAACGGGCGGAGCCCCGGCGGCGAAGCCGATCACATTCGGGACGAGGGGATTTCGCCGCGCATGTCCGGTATTGCCCCATGAACCCGGTCAAGCACGGTTCGTCGAACGGCCCGACGATTGGCCGTATTCGTCGATCCATCGTGAGATCGCGTCGGAGCGATGGTAGGGTGCGTGATTTCACGCACCGATGTTGGCGTAAGGGACGGGGGTAGGGTGCGTGATTTCACGCACCAAGAGTGGCCCGGGGGAAGGTGTCCGGGTCGGGCAATGGTGCGTGCGAGCACGCACCCTACGGCTTGCTACGGCTTGCTTGCTACGGCTTGCCGACGCGAGCTCAGAACTGATACATGGATGAATAACGAATCCAGCTTTGTGGCGAAAATGAAACTTGTACTTCCGATAGCACTGGTCATCGCGCAGGTTGCCTTCGCAGAAGCCCCAACCAAGTGGTCGAGGCAGACCCAGACTTCCCCAATGACAGACGACCAAACAGAGTTATACTTCACCGACGCGAATTCACCTGTGGTCTGTGGATCTACCGTTTCGGAGGTGCGCTTATATTTGCATTGTTCTCCGAAAGGCCCACAAGCGCTGTTAGGAACAACTGGGTGCATTTTTCTTGAAGAGCATGTATTTTCGTATCGTGTCGATGACGATCCAAGGGCTTTCGTTTATTCAGTACCCCAGGAATCCGGCCGAGCGCTTCATCTCGTTGATCTCAGTGACACCGAGAAGCGATCAACTTCGTTCATTAGAGATATTGCCGGCGGCAGCCAACTCTTGATCGAATTGCAGCCCGTCGCAAGTCAAAGAGCTATCGTAAGTTTTGATATGAAGGGACTGAGAGAAATCGCCGGTCCAGACTTCACTTCTTGCATGCCGTAGCGACCGATAACAGTAGTTTGATAGCCGTCATATGTTATTTTGGCGACGCCGAGCAATCAGATTTTCGAGGATAGTAGCGTCGTGAGACTCGATTATTGCCGCCTTTGCTTGCGGGACTCGTAGCAATGGAGAACTTGCTGAGACGCCAGCCATCCTCATGTCATCTGGTGTGACGCGTTGCGTCGGAAAGTACTCCCTTACTTCGAAATCCACCAAGTATTGGAGGTCTTGCGGATAGGCCCCGGGTCGCCAGAATTCCTTTGGACACACTCCAGTCCTTTTTCCTGTAACGGAGAATTTAGCGTACACACCCGGGAGTTTATCAGCCTGTGTCACTCGTAGATAAAGAGAATCGTTCTCAGATACCTCGCGAAAGGTGGACTTGGGAAATACCCAGTATCCGATTTCGCGCTTGGTAGCGAAAAACCCTGCATAATCCCAAACCCTTACGGGATTACAAATGCAGATAAAAGAGCTCATCCCCTCACCTCGTGAACTTCTTGTACTTCACCCGCTTCGGCTCGATTGAATCCGGCCCGAGCCGGCGCACCTTGTCCTCTTCGTAGGCCTCGAAGTTGCCCTCGAACCATTCGACATGGGCGTCGCCTTCAAACGCCAAAATATGCGTGCAGAGCCGATCCAAAAAGAAGCGGTCGTGGGAGATGATGACGGCGCAGCCGGCGAAATCGTCGAGGGCGGCCTCCAGCGCCTGGAGGGTCTCCACGTCGAGGTCGTTCGTCGGCTCGTCGAGCAGCAACACGTTGCCGCCGGATTTCAGGAGTTTCGCCATGTGGACGCGGTTCCGCTCGCCGCCCGACAGGAGCCCCACCTTCTTCTGCTGGTCGCCGCCCTTGAAGTTGAAGGAGGAGCAATAGGCGCGGGAGTTCACGGTGACGTCGCCAAGCTCGATCTGCTCGGCGCCGCCCGAGATTTCCTCCCACACCGTCTTGTTCGCGTCCAGCGCGTCGCGGGACTGGTCGACGTAGGAAAGCTTCACCGTGTCGCCGTAGCTGACGGTGCCGGCGTCGGGTCTTTCCTGCCCGGTCAGCATGCGGAAGAGCGTGGTCTTGCCGGCGCCGTTCGGGCCGATGACGCCGACGATGCCGCCGGGCGGAAGCGCGAAGGACAGGTCCTCGATCAGCTGCTTGTCGCCGAGGTGCTTCTTCAGCCCCTCGACCTCGATCACCTTGCCGCCGAGGCGGGGGCCGTTCGGGATGACGATCTGGGCCGAGGTGATCTTGTCGCGTTCGGATTTCGACGCCATCTCATCATAGGCGTTGATCCGGGCCTTCTGCTTGGCCTGCCGCGCCTTGGCGCCGGCGCGGATCCATTCGAGTTCCTTCTCCAGCACCTTCTGGCGGGCCTTGTCCTCGCGCGCTTCCTGGGCGATGCGCTTTGCCTTCTGTTCGAGCCAGGCAGAATAGTTGCCCTCGTAGGGAATGCCGCGGCCGCGGTCCAGTTCGAGGATCCAGCCGGTGATGTCGTCGAGGAAGTAGCGGTCGTGGGTGACGATCAGGATCGTGCCCTTGTACTCGATCAGGTGCTTTTGCAGCCAGGCGATGGTCTCGGCATCGAGGTGGTTGGTGGGTTCGTCGAGGAGGAGCATGTCGGGCGCTTCGAGCAGCAGCTTGCAGAGCGCCACGCGGCGGCGTTCGCCCCCCGACAGGGTTTCCACGTCGGCGTCGTCGGGCGGGCAGCGCAGGGCTTCCATCGCCACGTCGATCTGTGAATCGAGGTCCCAGAGGTTTTCGGCGTCGATCTCGTCCTGGAGCCTGGCCATCTCCTCCGCCGTCTCGTCGGAATAGTTCATGGCAAGCTCGTTGTAGCGGTCGAGCTTGGCCTGCTTGGCCTTGACGCCCTCCATCACGTTGCCGCGGACGTTGAGCGCGGGGTCGAGTTGCGGTTCCTGCGGCAGGTAGCCGACGGTCGCGCCCTTCGCCGCCCAGGCCTCGCCGGAGAAGTCCTTGTCGAGGCCGGCCATGACGCGCAGGAGCGTCGACTTGCCCGAGCCGTTGACGCCGACGACACCGATCTTGACGCCCGGCAGGAAGTTCAGGCGGATGTTCTCGAACACCTTCTTGCCGCCGGGATAGGTCTTGGAGACGCCATCCATGTGGTAGACGAACTGGTAGGATGCCATCGTTGTGCCTCGTGCCGCTGAAACCGGGGATCGGGCGCTTCTAGCCGGGCCGCAGCGGCGGCGCAACCGGGGGGCGTTGACAGCCGCGCCGGGGCAGGGCGACAAAGGCCGGGGCGCGCGTGACGGGCCGGGCAGACCGGGGCGGCCGAGGAGCGGAGCTTGCAGGGATTTCCCGTGGCCTACCGGGGCGAGGCGATCGGGCTTCTGGGCGGGTCGTTCGACCCCGCCCACGAGGGCCATGCGCATATCACCCGCGAGGCGCTGAAGCGCTTCGCGCTCGACCGGGTCTGGTGGCTGGTCTCGCCCGGCAATCCCCTGAAGGCCGAGGGGCCGGCGCCGATGGCCGACCGGATCGCCCGGGCCCGGACGGTGATGGACCATCCGCGCGTCGTGATCTCCGACGTCGAGGCGCGGCTCGGCACCCGCTACACCGCCGAGACGCTGCGGCGGCTGATGGCGCTTTATCCGGGCGTGCGGTTCGTCTGGCTGATGGGGGCGGACAACCTCGCCCAGTTCCACCGCTGGCAGGACTGGGACTGGATCATGGGACACGTGCCGATCGGGGTGATCGCGCGGCCGGGGGCGCGGCTGGCGGCGCGCGGCGGACGCGCGGCGGACGAATACGCCCGCTTCCGCCTGCCCGCGTCGCGCGCGGCGGGGCTGGCGCGGATGCGCCCGCCCGCCTGGTGCTTTCTCGACGTGCCGATGATGAAGCACTCGTCGAGCGCGATCCGGGCGCGGGGCGAGTGGCGCGAGGGGGGCGTGACCCCTTGAAGCGGGCCGGGCCTTGGGCGATGATTCCGGCGAGGGAGGCTCGCATGGGCGGCGTTTCACGGCGGCGGATTCTCGGGGGTATGACGGCGGGACTTGCCTGCGGCCTCATGGGGCCGGCCCTTGCCGAGGCGCCCGCACGGTCGCCGAGACCGGCCGCGCGGCTTTCCGGCCTGGTCCGTGCCGCCGGCCCGGCAACCCTGCCGGCCGACGAGCTGATCGGCGCGGCGGCCCTTGGCGGCGAGGTGGGCTATGTGGTGGCCGACGCGAAGACGGGGCTGATCCTGGAGGCGCGGGAGGGCGACCGGCCGATGCCGCCGGCCTCGACGATGAAGGTCATCACCTCGCTCTATGCGCTCGAACATCTCGGCGCGGGGTATCGGTTCCCGACGCGGCTGATCGCCACCGGGCCGGTCTCGGGCGGCAAGGTGCAGGGCGACCTGATCCTTGCGGGCGGCGGCGATCCGACGCTGACGACGGACGACCTGGGCGACATGGCGGCGGCGCTGAAGGCGCGCGGCGTGGCCGGGGTGACGGGGCGGTTCCTGGTCTGGGGCGGGGCGCTGCCCTATCTGGAGGCGATCGACGGAAGCCAGCCGGCCTGGCTTGGCTACAACCCCGCCGTCTCGGGGCTGAACCTCAACTACAACCGGGTGAACTTCGTCTGGAAGCGGGCGGGCAAGGGCTATGAGGTCGGCATGGACGCGCGCGCCGAACGGTTCGCGCCGCCGGTCTATTCGGCGCGGGTCAGCGTTTCGGACCGCGACCTGCCGGTCTACAGCTACCGGCGCGGCAAGGTCGAGGAATGGACAGTCGCGCGGAAGGCGCTGGGCAAGGGCGGGAGCCGCTGGCTGCCGGTGCGGCGGCCCGAGCTTTACGCGGGCGACGTGTTCCAGACGCTGGCGCGCGCCGGCGGCATTCCCCTGCCCGCGCCGGAAGTGGCCGGCGGGGTGCCGGGCGGCACGGTGCTTGTCGAGCGGGCGAGCGCCGGGTTGCCGGTGATCCTGCGCGACATGATGAAGTATTCGACGAACATGACCGCCGAGGCGGTGGGCATGGCCGCCTCGGCGCGCAGGGGCGTGGCGAGCCATGTGGGCTCTGCCCGCGAGATGACGGCGTGGCTGGCCGAGCGGACCGGGGCGAGGGCGCGGCTTGCCGATCATTCCGGCCTTGCAGGCGCCTCGCGGATCGCGCCGGAAGAGATGGTGCGCGCGTTGGTGATGCTCGGGCCCGGGGCGGGGCTGCGCGGGCTTTTGAAGGAGTTCGCCTTCCGCGACGAGGCGGGGCGGAAGCTGAAGGGCAGCCCGGTGACGGTCGAGGCCAAGACCGGCACGCTGAATTTCGTCTCGACCCTTGCGGGCTATGTCCGGGCGCCGGGCAACACCGATCTGGCCTTCGCGATCTTCACCGGCGACGTGGCGCGGCGCGATTCGATCCCCGACAGCCAGAAGGAGAACGCCCCCGGCGTCGGCGCCTGGGTGAAGCGTTCCAAGCGCCTGCAACAGCAACTGATCGAGCGCTGGGTGGCGGTCTACGGGGCCTGACCCCCGGAGGGGAGCCGCGCCCCCGGGTGCCTCGGGCTTCAGACGCCGTAGCGCGCGGCGGTGAGTCCGTCGAAGTCGATCTCGGGCCGCTTGCCCATCACCAGGTCGGCGACCGCGCGCCCCGAGCCCGCCGCCATCGTCCAGCCGAGCGTGCCGTGGCCGGTGTTGAGGTAGAGGTTGCGGTAGCGCGTGGGACCCAGCACCGGGGTGCCGTCGGGCGTCATCGGGCGGAGGCCGGTCCAGCCTTCCGCCTGTGCCAGATCGCCCCCCCTCGGGAAAAGGTCGCCGACGACATGGCGGACGGTGGCGGTCGCCTGCGGCCCGAGGCGTTCGGAATAGCCGGCGATCTCGGCGGTGCCGGCGACCCGGATCCGGTCGCCGAGCCGGGTGATGGCGACCTTGTGGGTCTCGTCCATGATCGTCGACTGCGGCGCGAAGCGG
This sequence comes from Albidovulum sp., assembly GCA_030837825.1. Classification (GTDB taxonomy): domain Bacteria; phylum Pseudomonadota; class Alphaproteobacteria; order Rhodobacterales; family Rhodobacteraceae; genus Albidovulum. The sequence continues at coordinate 4,149 of JAUQYB010000023.1, read as the reverse complement.
TCATCGGTGACGGGAAGCGTCACCGAATAGCCCTTGACCGGATAGACCGGCAGCCGGATGTCGATCGGACCGAGGAGCTTCGGCCCGAAGCTGCCGAGCGCGCAGACATAGGCGTCGCCCTCGACCCGGCCGAGCGCCTCGGTCATGACGCCCATGACCCGGTCGCCCTTCACCTGGATGAGGCGGATCTTCTGGCCGTAGTGGAAGCTCGCGCCGAGGGCCGCGGTCTTTTCCGCGAGCGCCACGGTGAACATGCGGCAGTCGCCGGTCCGGTCGGCGGTGAGCCTGAGCCCGCCGACGAACCTGTCGCGGACGATGTCCAGCGCCGGTTCGGCGGCGACGCAGCCGTCGCGGTCGAGCACCTCGAAGGGGCTGTCGAATTCGGCGAGGATCTCCTGGTCGGCCTTCGACGCCTTGAGCTGCTTTTCGGTGCGGAAGAGCTGGAGCGTGCCCTTTTCGCGCAGGTCGAAGCGGATGCCGGTCTCGGCGACAAGCTCGGGCAGCACGTCGCGGGAATAGTTGGAGATGCGGACCATCCGCGACTTGTTGAGCCGGTAGGCGTCTTCGGTGCAGTTCTTCAGCATCTCGGCCCCCCAGCGCCACATCCGAGGGCTGATGAGCGGCCAGATGAAGAGCGGTCGGCGCTTCATGAAAAGCCATTTCACGGCCTTCATCGGGATGCCGGGCGCGGCCCAGGGCGAGGTCATGCCGTAGGAAAGCTCGCCCGCGTTGGCATAGCTCGTCTCCATCCCCGGGCCCGGCTGGCGGTCGAGCACCACGACCTCGGCGCCCTGGCGGGCGAGGTAATATGCGGTGGTGACGCCGATCACGCCGGCCCCCATGACGACGACTTTCATGCCCGACTGTCCCCTGCTGTGACGACGCCCGACCATGACTGCGGGCGGCGGGCGGTTGCAAGGCGGATCGGCGGGGCGCCGGGTTCGGAAGCGGCCAATGGTGCCGAAAAGGCGCGGATCAGGAGCCGACCGTCAGGAACTGGAGCCCGGCGGTTCGATGTCGTCCTCGAGCCAGGCCTCGCCCGAGACGACGATGCAGGTGGTGCCGTCCGGCATGACCATGAGGATGGTCCAGCTTCCGGTTTCGGTCGAACGCCAGAACTCGTAAAGCCGCTGGTCGGATTGCAGGCCGCGCGCCGCCCGCGTCTCTCCGAAGCGGGTGTCGAGGCTCTTGACGATCAGCTCGTGCTCTGCGCAGGGAATCTGGGCCAGCGCCGGTGGCGCCGCGGCGGCGATGCCGATGGCGAGGGCGGGAATGAAACGTGTCCACATGGCAACCTCCTTCTGCTTCGTGCGGGGAGCGGAAGCAGACGGAGCTTCGGCCCCATTCGCGGTGGATACCGGGGGAACAACACCCCACAGGGCGCGGAAGATCGCGCCCGCCGCAGCGGATGCCGAAGAAGTGATCGGGAGCGTGCCGGCTTCAGAGCGTCAGGTGCCGTGCCCTTGCGCCGCGTTCGATGGCGGCGGCGTGGAGGCGGTCGATGTTCAGCTCGTGGCGGATTTCCTCGAGCAGCCTCAGTTCGGTCTGGCCGAGCGTGCCATCCGCCGCGGCGACGTCGCAGGCGAGCGCATAGGCGGTTTCCCAGAGCCGATCGGGCAGCGCCTCGCGCACCATCGCGAAGAGCGTGTCGAGCCCGTCCTCCTCCTCCATCAGCCGGTAGACGGTCTGGGTGACCTCGCGCACCGCCTCCATCTCGTAGTCGGCGAAGATCGGCAGGTGGTTCACCTGGCGTTCGATGGCGACAAGCTCGGAGGTGCGGATCGTCTCGTCGGAGATCGAGACCGTGACCATGATCGCCACGAGCGCGTCCTGCGGGGAAAAGGCGGGGAGGGTGTGGGGCACGGGCGGCGTCCTTGCTGGTTCGGCAGGCAAATTATTGACGATGCGGCGCCCGTTCAATAGGGACGGGCCTTGCGGCACGCAAGGTGCCGCCTTTCGGAAAGCACCGTGACATGACTTCGCTGCGCGACGCCGCCATGAACTCCAGAGCCTGGCCTTTCGAGGAAGCGCGCCGCGTGCTCAAACGCTATGAGAAGGCGCCGCCGGACAAGGGCCATGTGCTGTTCGAGACCGGCTATGGCCCGTCCGGGCTGCCGCATATCGGCACCTTCGGCGAGGTGCAGCGGACGACGATGATCCGCCGAGCCTTCGAGATCATCTCGGACATCCCGACCCGGCTGATCGTCTTCTCCGACGATCTCGACGGGATGCGCAAGGTGCCCGACAACGTGCCCCGGCCGGAGATGCTGCGCGAGCACCTGCAACGGCCGCTGACCTCGGTCCCCGACCCGTTCGGGGAATACCAGAGCTTCGGCGACCACAACAACGCCATGCTGCGCCGGTTCCTCGACACCTTCGGCTTCGACTACGAATTCTATTCGGCGACGGAGTTCTACAAGTCCGGCCGGTTCGACGACACGCTGCGGCTGGCGGCCGAGCGCTACGAGGCGATCATGGAGATCATGCTGGCGTCGTTGCGCGAGGAGCGGCAGCAGACCTATTCCTGCTTCCTGCCGATCCATCCCGAGACGGGCCGGGTGCTTTATGTCCCGATCAAGCATGTCGACAAGAAGGACCATACCGTCACCTTCGACGACGAGGCGGGGCGCGAATGGGTGCTGCCGGTGACCGGCGGCAACGTGAAGCTGCAATGGAAGCCGGATTTCGGCGCGCGCTGGGCGGCGCTGGGCGTCGACTTCGAGATGTACGGCAAGGACCATTCCACCAACACGTCGATCTATGACGGCATCTGCGAGGTGCTGGGCGGCAGGAAGCCCGAACATTTCACCTATGAGCTGTTCCTCGACGAGCAGGGCCAGAAGATTTCCAAGTCGAAGGGCAACGGCCTGACCATAGACGAGTGGCTGACCTATGCCTCGACCGAGAGCCTGGGCTATTTCATGTACCAGAAGCCCAAGACCGCGAAGCGGCTGTGGTGGGACGTGATTCCGAAGGCGGTGGACGAGTATCATCAGCAACTGCGCGCCTTCCCGGATCAGGCGGTCGACCAGCAACTGGCCAATCCGGTCTGGCACATCCACGGCGGCCATCCGCCGGCGTCGGACATGGTGGTTCCCTTCGCCATGCTCCTCAACCTCGCCAGCGTCGCCGGTGCGAAGGACAAGTCGGGTCTCTGGGGCTTCATCCGCCGCTATGCGCCGGAGGCGAGCCCCGAGAAGAACCCGCAGCTTGACCAGGCGGCGGAATACGCGGTGCGCTACTTCAACGCCTTCGTGGCCCCCACGAGGGTCTTCCGGCTGCCCACCGAGCGGGAGCGGGCGGCGATCGAGGACCTGGTCGCGCGGCTGAAGATCTGGGACGGCGGGCTCGATGCCGAAGCCCTGCAGTCGATGGTCTTCGCGGTGGGCAAGGAGCACGGGTTCGAGCCCTTGCGCGACTGGTTCCAGGCGCTTTACGAGGTGCTTCTGGGGGCGTCCCAGGGCCCGCGCTTCGGCGGGTTCATCGCGCTTTACGGCGTCGACGAGACGGTGGCGCTGATCGGGCGGGCGCTGAAGGGGGAGCTTGCCGGGCAGGCGGGCTGAGCGCAGGGGCCGACATCGCATGGGCCGGCAGCGCACGGTAGCGTAACCGTGCGGTGAGGCTTTCGCGCTAGACCTCGGCGCATGGGTCCAAGCGGCCCGCCATTTCCACCGACGAGCGGAATTCCGACGGCCGCCGCAACGCGGCCGGCCGGCTGGCGCCCGGCTTGCGGGCCCCGGAACGCCGCGGACGGGGGCCGAACCGGACAAGGGGTATTTCGCGATGAACAAGGCGATCACCGACGGGCTCATCTTCATGCCGCCCGCATTCGAGAACGGGCTCGATGTCTGGTCGAGCGGCGACGGGACGCCGGGCTCGCCGACCTACGCGGGTTCGCCCAACGCGGCGCTGGTGCCGGCCGACCAGGATTTCTCGGGCTGCCTCGAGATCATCAAGACCACCGGCACCGTGAAGCTGCGCTACATGGGCGACACGCCGATCCTGCCCGGCTGCTACCTGCGCATCCGGGCGCGGGTGAAGGCGATGAGCGGCAACCTTCCGGCGGTGCGCATCGCCGGCTGGGCAGGGGCCGCGGCCGGGGCGCATGTGGCGGGCGTGGTCGAGACCGGCCCCTCCGTCCAGCTTTCC
>JAUQYB010000150.1 GCA_030837825.1 Albidovulum sp. | reverse complement strand
GGTGATCAGCATGCCCACGGACATCAGCCCGTAGACCTTGTTCATGTAGGCCCTCAGGCCCTCGTCGATCTGAAGCGTCCGCGTGCCGATGCGGCCCGTCCGGATCGTTTCGTAGTCAGCCATCAAAGCCTCCCCTGGTGTATCCCGCTGCACGCCCCCGGATCGGGGGCGCGTTCCGGGGAAATATCGGCAAGGCGGGCTGACATTTCAAGACTTTCCGGTCCGGCTTTCCGGGTTCTTTCACGACCGCCAGCCGTGCGGCACGTCCCACACCGGGCGGGAAGCTTCCCGCTCGGCCTCGTCACTGCTGATGCCGATGTCTTCGAGCAGGTGATCGCCGAGGTCGCCGAGACGGCCGCGCTGGCGGCGAAGCGCGAGGGCGGCGCGAAGACGCGCCACCAGGCGCGGGCGGCGGCTGCCGGGGCGGGGAAGAGCGTGGTCCATCGGGGTGCCTTTCCTTTCGTGATGAATTGTGGTCCTTCCATCAGAAGGCTTGATCTATATGCCTCGATGCGGGTAATATTCAAAACGAATGAATGTTGTGTGAAGCATCACGGATCGTGAACATGGCCCGGAACCTCGACCTTACCGCGCTGCGCGCCCTCGTCGCCGTCACCGATGCCGGCGGCGTCACCCGTGCGGCGGGGCTTCTCAACCTCACCCAGTCCGCTGTCTCGATGCAGATCAAGCGGCTGGAGGAAAGCCTCGGGCTGGAGTTCTTCAGCCGGGCGCAGCGCCGGCTGACGCTGACGCCCGAAGGCGAGCAGCTTCTGGCCTATGCCCGCAGGATGCTGGAGCTGAACGACGAGGCGCTGGTCCGGCTCACCGACACCGCCTTCGAGGGCGAGATCCGGCTGGGCGTGCCCCATGACATCGTCTATCCGCAGATCCCGAAGATCCTCAAGATGATGGCGGCGGAGTATCCGCGGGTGCGGATCAACCTGTTTTCCTGCTTCACCTCGAAGCTGAAGGAAGGCTTCGCCCGTGGCGAGTTCGACGTGATCCTGACCACGGAGGCCGCACCGGGCGAGGGGGGCGAGAGGCTCGCCACCCGCAGGCTGGTCTGGGTCGGCGCACCTGACGGCATCGCGTGGCAGCAGCGACCGCTCCGGCTCGCCTTCGTCGAGACCTGCTTTTTCCGTCCGATCGCGCAGGCCGCGCTGAACGGCGCGGGCATCCGCTGGGAAATGGCGGTCGGTGGGGAATCGGAGCAGGTGGCCCAGGCAACCGTCACCGCCGACCTCTCGGTCTCGGCGCGGATCGAGGGGGCGGTGCCGCAGGGCACGGCGGTGATCGACGGGGCCAACGCGCTGCCCGACCTCGGCCATCTCGACATCTGCCTCTATCAGGCGAAGGTCCAGAAGGGCGAGGTGGTGGACAAGCTTCTCACCCACCTGCGCTGCGCCTACGGCGACGCGCAATGCTGCCTGCGGGTGATTTCCGGCGAGACCGGGTCAGAGGGTGACGACGACCTTGCCGGTCGACTGACGGCTGCGGAGTAGCTCCAGCGCCTCGCCCGCACGGTCGAGCGGAAGCTCGTGCGAGACATGCGGGCGAAGCCGCCCCTCGCCATACCATGCGAAAAGCGTGGCAAGGCTGTCGGCAAGAACCCTCGGGCAGAGCTTCAGGTAGCCGCCCCAGTAAAGCCCGATCACCGTGAGGTTCTTCACCAGGAGGTGGTTGGCGGGAATCTGCGGCACCGTGCCGCCGGCGAAGCCGATCGGGATGATCCGCCCGCCCGGATTGGTGGCGCGGAAGGCCGCCTCGAACTGCGCGCCGCCGACCGGATCATAGACCACGTCGGCGCCGCCGAGCGCACGCACCTCGGCGCGGATGTCCGCGGTGTCGCTGTCGATCAGGTGGTCGGCCCCCGCGTCGCGCGCCACCCTGAGCTTGTCGGCCCCGCGGGCGCAGGCGATGACGCGCGCGCCCATGATCCTGCCGATCTCCACCGCCGTCAGCCCGACACCCCCCGCCGCGCCGAGGACGAGAAGCGTCTCGCCCGGCGCGAGCCGCGCCCGGTGGTCGAGCGCCACATGGCTCGTGCCATAGGCGACCTGGAAGGCCGCGGCGTGGGCAAAGGGCATCGCTCCGGGGATCGGCAGGCAGGCCCCGGCCGGAAAGCAGCCATAATCGGCGAGCCCGCCCTGGCCGGCGAAGACCGCGACGCGGGTTCCGGGCGCAGGCCCGGCGACCCCGGGCCCGAGCGCGTCCACCACGCCCGCGGCCTCCATCCCCAGCGTGACCGGCGGCTCCGGCCGTTCCTGGTATTTGCCCTCGATCATCAGCAGGTCGGCGAAGTTGAGCCCGCAGGCGGCGATCCTGACCCGGACCTGTCCCGGCCCCGGCTCCGGCACCGGCCGTTCCCGCAGACGGGGCGATTCGCCGTAGCGCTCGATCGTGAATGCGCGCATCCCGTTCTCCTTCGGCGGCAGGCTAGCGGGCCGATCGCCGGGGTTCCAGCCGTTTCCGCCCCGACAAATCGCAGAATGCAACGAAATCGCCGCCGGACGATTTGCAGATTGCATTGCATTTCGCAAATCGCGGATTGGGCGAGCCGCAGGACATGTATTTTCGTATAGGGTGACTGTTTCGCAATTTTGTGTGTTCCTTATGAGCGTGGCCGATGCCCTGCGGAGATGGCCACGATTGATGCGTGTCCGGGGGCAATGGGCATGTGGGGTGGGGTTGGCACGAAACGTGCTTGAATACCTGCGACAGACCAGTGGAGAATGAGATGAAACATCCTGTCGACGTCCATGTGGGCAAGCGCG
>JAUQYB010000149.1 GCA_030837825.1 Albidovulum sp. | reverse complement strand
TGACGTCGACATGCGCCCTCCCGGGGGGAGGGTCGGGCGCCGCCCGGGCTGGGCGCCTGGGCGAGAGGGTGAAGGCGTGGTGGAGGACGCCCCATGACGGACAGCCGGTCGAGGCGGGTCTGGCGCGGTCCCCTGCGGCGGCCCTTTCCGGTGCGCGCTCAGGCCCCGGCCGAGGGGTGCAGCACCGGCCGGTAGCCGGCGCGGAGCGCCTCGACGGTGGGGCGGGGGGTCAGCACCTCCGCAAGGCCGGAGGCCGGGCGGGGCAGGGGCGCGCCGTAGGCCCCGGGCGCCCAGGGCAGGAGCCGGTCGCCGAGGATCATCGCCGGGCCGTCTTCGGTGCGCAGGAAGGTGAAATCGGGCAGGCTGACGACCGGGGCGGCGAAGGTCACCTTCGTGCCCCGCCCCGGCAGGATGCGCGCGGCGTGGAGCGCGCGGTCGACCTCAGCCGCCCGCGGCGCCTCTGCGCCCGCGGCCCGGCCCCAGGCGGCGCAGAACCGCTCCCAGGCCTCGCGCCGGCAGAAGGCGCAGGGCCGGTGCCCGGCGGCGAGCGCGACCGCCTCGTCGAGGAAGAAGAGCGGCGTCCAGGTGCCCGTCGCCTGGAGCGGCTGGCGGTGGCCGCGGAACGCCAGCAGGCAGGTGATCCAGGCGCGGTTGCGCCAGTTTCGCGGGCGCGGGCCGCCGTGCAGGATGCCGCGGTTGCCGGTGAGAAGCCCGCGCGCCGGATCGGCGATGATCTCGCCCTCGGGCGTCACGCGGTTGCGCAGCGCCATCAGCGCATCCTCAGCGCCCCGTCGAGGCGGATCACCTCGCCGTTGAGATAGCCGCATTCGACGATGAAGCCCGCGAGCGCGGCATATTCCGCCGGGTCGCCCAGCCGGCGCGGGAAGGTCACCTCGGCGGCGAGGCTTGCCTGCACCTCCTCCGGCAGGCCGCGCAACATCGGCGTGGCGAAGATGCCGGGCGCGATGGCGCAGACCCGGATGCCGAGGCCGGCGAGGTCGCGGGCGGCGGGCAGCGTCAGCCCGACGATGCCGCCCTTCGACGCCGCATAGGCGGCCTGGCCCTTCTGCCCGTCGAAGGCGGCGATCGAGGCGGTGTTGACGATGACGCCGCGCTCGGGTCCCTTGTTTCCGGCCATCTCGGCCGCGGCGAGCCGCATCACGTTGAAGGTGCCCACGAGGTTGATGTCGAGCGTGCGGCGAAAGCTGTCCAGCCGGTGCGGGCCGTCGCGGCCGAGGATGCGCTCGCCGGTGGCGATGCCGGCGCAGTTCACCACAACGTCGATCCGTCCCATCGCGCCCTTTGCGTCGGCGATGCCGGCGGCGACAGAGCCCTCGTCGGTCACGTCCACCGCGGCGAAGACGGCGCCGATCGACCGGGCGAAGTCCTCCCCCTCGGGATTGCGGTCGAGGATGGTGACCGCCGCGCCCCGGGCGCGGAACGCCTCTGCCGTCGCCGCACCGAGGCCGGAAGCCCCGCCGGCGATCACCGCCGCCGCCTGATCGAGTCGCATCTGGGCCTCCTCCCGGTTCCGGTTTCGCGAATTGAACGTGCGTTCATAAACTACCCGCGCCCCCGCCCGCTGTCCAGTCGGCGGAAGCCGGCCCATGATGCGCGCCGCACGGCCATTCTCCGCCCAGAAGCGGCGCCGGATCGGCACCGCGTGCCCACCCCCCGCTCAAGCTTCCGTGAGGCCCCCTTGGAACTGGCCGGGCCGTGAACGAGTTAAGCCTCCGTGGCATGAGCCTTGCGGCGGTGGTGTCGCATGCGCCCGGATCACCGACCCGACGAGCAGAGACAGGAGACAGACATGAACCTTTTCACCGGAACCGCCCTTGGCATCGCCCTTTCCGGCGCACTTGCCGTGCCGGTCCTTGCCGGCGGTTATGCCGAACCCGTGGTCGAGGCCCCGGTGGCCGCGCCCGTCGCTGCCCCGATGCGCGCCGACGGTGACTGGAACGGCGGCTACATCGGCGGCCAGCTCGGCTACGGTCGCGGTTCCAACGGCGTGACCGACGACAACGGCGCGCTCTACGGCGTCCGCGGCGGTTTCGACTGGGATCTCGGCCAGTGGGTGGTCGGCGCCGGACTCGACTGGGACAAGACCGAGATCGACCTCGGCACGCCCGGCGACTCGCTCGACAGCATCGCCCGGCTGAAGCTGCGGGCGGGCTATGACCTTGGCCGGACGCTGATCTATGCGACCGGCGGCGCGGCACGGGCCGAGGCGGACATCGCCGGGGTCGGCCATTCCGACAACGGCTGGTTCGCCGGGCTCGGTGCCGACTATGCGCTGAATGACCGCTGGACGCTGGGCGGCGAAGTGCTGCACAACCAGTTCGACGATTTCGACAACACCGGCACCGACCTTGATGCGACCACCGCCGCGGTAACGGTGGGATTCCGGTTCTGACACCGGCAGCCTGACAGCAGGGCAGGGGACCGCGAGGCCCCCTGTCCGGCTTGCCCGTCGGGTTTACCCCCTGTCCGGGTTGACGGCGCCGCTACCAGCGTCCGGTGGCGCCGCCGCCGGAGGACCGGCCACCGCCGAAGCCTCCACCATCCGCTTCGTCCCGTTTCCCTTGGCGGGGAATGCGGGGGTCGCGGTTCTCGTGAAAGCCGCAGCGGCGGCAGGCAATCCGCGTCGTCGCCTGGCCCTCGGTCTCTCCCGCCGCGCCGTTCAGCCCCTCGCGGGTCCGCCTCAACCCGAAGCGGCCGCAGGACGGGCAGCGGCGGAGGACCTGCGCCCGGTCTCCCAGCCGCCGGCGGAAGACGAGAAGCCCCGCGCCCGCGGCGAACAGCGCAACCGGCAGCCAGCCCGGCAGGCCTCCGCCTTCGGATGGCAAAGCCTCGGCGGGAAGTGCTGCCGCGTGGGGCCGCGCGATCCGCGCCATCACCTCCCGCGATCCGCCAACGATGCCCCGCGCCGGATCATCATCGCGGAGGTCCGGCAGGAAGAAGCGGCTGACGATGTCCTGGGCAAGCACGTCGTAGCCCTGGTCGTAGGCCGAGCCCAGTTGCACCCGCATCTCGTGGTCCTGCGACGCGACGAGCACCAGGATGCCGTCGTTGCGGCCCGCATCGCCGATCCCCCAGGCATTGAAGAGCCCCGCAGCGAAGGTTTCGATCGAGGCCGAAGGGTCGTAGTCGCCGCGCGCGGCGATGGTGAGCACGGTCATCTCGACGCCGGTTTCGGCGCGCAGGGCCTGAAGCTCGGACCGCAGCGCCTCCTCCTCTGGCGCAGGAAGCACCTCGGCGAGATCGGTGACGAAGGGATCGGCGGGCGCGGGCCAGGGCTCGGCCCGCAAGGGGCCGCCGAGGGGCGCCAGCCAGAGGGCGAAACAGATGAAAAGCTGTCGCATCATCACTCCCCGAACCGCGAGAGAAGCGCATCGACCTCTCCTCCCGGCATTCCCCCGGTCAGCGGCAGGAACGAGCCTTCGCCGAACATCGCGCAGGCGGCATCGCGGATCGCCCGGTGGGTGACGCGCGCGAGCGCCGCGCCGAGCGAGATGCGCGCGACGCCGAGGCGGGCGAAGTCGGCGCGCGCGAGCCGTGCGAAAGGCCCCGCCGCCAGCGCGTTCACCGGCACCTTCACGGCGGAGGTGATCCGGGCGAGGTCTTCCGGCGCCGGGGGCATCGGCACATAGACGCAATCCGCCCCCGCCGCGGCGAAGGCGGTGACCCGGGCCAGCGCCTCGTCCATGCCGTAGCGCCCCGTCATCACCCCGTCCGCCCGGGCGACCAGAACGAAATCGCGCGGCAGGCCGCGTGCCGCAGCCACCGCGGCGCGGATGCGGTCGATCGCGTGGGCGCGGTCATAGGCGCCGTCGCCGGGCAGGTCGGTGTCCTCGATCGAGATGCCGGCAAGCCCCGCCTCGGCGGCAAGCCGGACGGTCTCGGCGCAGGTCTCGGCTGCGGCGCTGAAGCCGTTCTCGAAATCGCCCGAGACCGGCAGCGGCGTGGCGGCGACGAGATCGGCGGCATGGGCCAGCGCCTCGTCGCGGCTGACGGTGCCGCCGTCTGGGCGGCCGAGGGTGAAGGCATGGGCCGCCGAGGAGGTGGCGAGCGCCTCGGCGCCGAGCGCTGCCAGCATCCGGGCAGAGCCCCGGTCCCAGGCATTGGCCAGGATGAACGGGTCGCCGGGGCGGTGCAGGGCGCGGAAGGCGGGGCCGGGATCGTGGCGCCTTGCGGCGGTCATGGCGGGCTCCTTGAGTGAAGTTTCAGCAACAATCCCGGGATAATTCAGCGGAATCGTTGCGATCTCTGGCAAAATGGACGCAATTTTCACCGATTGCGGTCACGTTCTCCCTGTATAGCAGGCGCATCGCGGACCGAGTGATTCGCGTGGCTGGTGAGGGGAGTATTTCATGCCAGTGGGTGAGACGGTATCGCGCCGCTCGGCGGTGCTCATGGTGCTGGCGGTTGCCGGGTGCGCCGGGTCGTTCCGAACCTACTACGACGCACCTGCCCCCGCAAAGGACTGGCGCGTGACCGCCGTCGACGTGGCCGTTCCCCGGACGCTCAGCGTTTCGGAGGAGGAAGTCTTCCTGCCGCGCGCCGACATCGTCTGGCGCGAGGACCCTGCGGGCGACCGCTACGACCAGGTGGCCGCGATCATGAAGGCGGCGATCACGCGCGGCGCTGCCGGCCTGAAGGGCTCGCGCGCCGTGCGTCTGGAGGTGACGATGACGCGGTTCCACGCGATGACCCTCATCGCCGAGACGCGTGCACCCGCGGGCGTGCATGACGTGGAGTTCGACATCACCGCCCGCGATGCGCGGACCGGCGCGGTGCTGGCCGGGCCGGATCATGTCGAGGCCTCGCTGCCGGCCTTGACCGGCCCGGCGATGGCGCGAGCGCGGCTTGCCGGCCAGTCGCAGAAGAGCCAGATCTCCGCGCATGTGGCCCGCACGATCGCGAGCTGGCTGGGCGTCACTCCCGACACGCGGCAGACCTTCACCAGCATCGGCGCCTGAGCGTCACCCGCCGGCGAAGGGGGCAAGCGCGGCCTGCACCCGCCGCGGCAGTCCGGCACGGACCAGCGCGTAGGACCGCGCGAGCCGGTGGCGGAGTTCGCCCTCGGCGGTGCCCAGGGGCAGGTTCACCCAGGAGGCGTGAAGGTAGGGCGCCTTCACCGCAACGCCCGCCGCGATCAGCATTTCCGCCGTCTCCACGCCGTCGGTCTTGACCGAGACGCCGGGCGTCACCGTGCCGATGCAGGCGAACATCCTGCCGCCCACCTTCCAGGCATCGTGCCCGCCGCCCCAGGGGTCCGAGACCTCGGCCCCGGGGAAGGTGGCGCAGATCGCGTTGACGAGATCGCGGGTCATCGGTGCAGGATGCCACGCGCCGACAGTCGCGGAAAGCCTTGGCGCGGAAAGCCTTGGCAGGGCGCGGGTTCCACGCTATCAGGGGGCCATGACATCGAACGGCACCATCTGCATCATGTGCATTACCGGCTGACACGTCAGGCGGGCCGTTTCTGTTTTCACGAGCATGAGACACTGGCAGGCCCGCCGCCGGGACGCGCGCGCGAGGACACAACGCCATGACCGGGATCAGGCTTTACAACACCAGGACGCGGACGAAGGAGGCCTTCGCGCCGCTCGATCCCGAAAACGTGCGGATGTATGTCTGCGGCCCGACCGTCTACGACCGGGCGCATCTGGGCAACGCCCGTCCGGTGATCGTCTTCGACGTGCTCTACCGGCTTCTCCGCCATGTCTACGGGGCGGACCACGTCACCTATGTGCGCAACTTCACCGACGTCGACGACAAGATCAACGCGCGGGCGGCCGAGATGAAGGCGGCGGGTGACGGGCGGACGCTCACGGCGATCATCCGCAGCCTGACCGACGAGACGATCGGCTGGTATCACGCGGACATGGATGCATTGGGCGCGCTCAGGCCGACGATGGAGCCGCGGGCGACCGACTGGATCGGCGCGATGATCGCCATGATCGCGGAACTGGTCGCCAGAGGCCACGCCTATGCGAAGGAGGGCCACGTCCTTTTCCGGGTGCGCAGCTACAAGGACTACGGGCGCCTTTCGGGCCGCTCGGTCGACGACATGATCGCCGGCGCAAGGGTCGAGGTCGCGCCCTTCAAGGAGGACCCGATGGATTTCGTGCTGTGGAAGCCCTCGGACGCCGACCTGCCGGGCTGGGAGTCGCCCTGGGGCCGGGGTCGGCCCGGCTGGCATATCGAATGCTCGGCGATGGCGCATGAACTGCTGGGCGAGAGCTTCGACATCCACGGCGGCGGCATCGACCTCCAATTCCCCCACCACGAGAACGAGATCGCCCAGTCGGCCTGCGCCCACCCCGGCGGGGGCTTCGCCAAGGTCTGGATGCACAACGAGATGCTGATGATCGAGGGGCGGAAGATGTCGAAATCGCTCGGCAACTTCTTTACGGTGAGGGATTTGCTGGACCGGGGGATTCCGGGAGAGGTGATCCGCTTCGTCTTCCTCCAGACGCATTATTCCAAGCCGATGGACTGGACGGAAGCCAAGCGACAGGAAGCTGAAAAGCGACTCGATGCTTTGTTGCCACCGCTTGGCGTCACCATTGAACTGGGAGTGCTTCCCGGAACTGCATTCGATGATCTTCCGCAAGGTATGCAACTGACCCTGTCCGACGATATGAATACGAAAGGCGCAATTGATGCGCTTGAAAGTTCCGGAGCGCTTCTGATCGGGCTTTGCAGTGGTCAGGTTATCCCCTCGACCCCGGAGACCATTGCCGGGCAGGCGAAAAGGTTCGCAACCGGACTATCGGCTCTTGGCTTCTATGAGTTGCTTCGAATGCGTCGCGCATTGCGGCAGGACGCCCGGCAGTTGCTGGATGAGAGGCATCTGGATTTTGTGATTGCTTACGAACTCGCCAAGCAGACAAAGGACTTTTCGAAAGTGGACCGGCGCAGGACCCAACTTACCGACGCCGGCGTGGAAGTCCGCATTTCGAAGGACGGGATTGAACTCGTTCCCGGGCCCAACTTCGACCCCGCCAAACTCGAGTCCCTGAAATGACGCCCTCCGCAACATATCCAAAGCCCGAGGCCATCGCCTCGGGCGCCGCGACCGGCCTGCGCCATCCCGGCCGTGCTCCCAAAGCACGGCCGGCCCCCGCCCCCCGGGTGGCGGGGGCATTCGCCCCCACCGGGGCGGGCGCCGTCCGCGCCCAATCGTTGGGTTTTGCGGATACCCCCTTGGCGCGGCCTTGCG
>JAUQYB010000148.1 GCA_030837825.1 Albidovulum sp. | reverse complement strand
GTCATAGTTGTTGCCGCCCCCGATCGTGTCGTTGCCGATGCCGCCGAGAAGCGAGTCGGCACCATCTTCGCCTTGGATCAGCTCGTTGCCGCCGCCGCCGTTGACGGTGTCGTTGCCCGCTCCGCCCCAGATGGTGTCATGGCCGTTGGCATCGGCCTGCGCGTTGTCCCAGAAGAGGTCGTTGCCATTGCCGAGGAAGATCAGGTCGCGGCCGTTGTCGCCCCAGGCCTGGTCATCGCCGTCGCCGCCTTGGACCGTGTCGTAGTTGTCGCCGCCCCAGAGCGTGTCGTTGCCGATGCCGCCGATCAGCGAGTCGTTGCCCGCCTCGCCGTAAATGACCTCGTTGCCGCCGCCGCCGTTCACCGTGTCGTTGCCGGTGCCGCCCCAGACCGTGTCATGGCCGTGGGCGTCGGCCTGCGCGTTGTCCCAGAAGATGTCGTTGCCGGTGCCGAGGAAGATCAGGTCGCGGCCGTTGTCGCCACGGACCACATCGTCGCCGTCGCCGCCGTGGACCGTGTCGTAGTTCGCGCCGCCGTAGAGCGTGTCGTTGCCGCGGCCGCCCTGGAGGGAATCCTGTCCATCGCCACCCGAGAGCCAGTCGTTTCCGATGCCTGCATGGATCACGTCATTGCCCGCCATGCCCGTCAGCGTGTCGTTGCCGCTTCCGGTCGCAAGGCGCGAGAAGGTCGAACCGGGATTCAGCGTCGCCCATTCGACGCCATCGACCATGACCTTCTGACTGGCAGCGAGCGTCAGCGAAACATTGCCGCTCACGGCCGCGAAATTGAGCCAGTCGCTGGCGCTTGTCGACATGAGGTCGGCGCGCGCGGGGGCGAGGGCGCGGAACATCGGGAAGTCGTCGGTGAAGCTGTGCACGCCGTACCCCGCGGGCGCCCTGCCGAAAATCTCCACGCCGAAGCCCTGGATCGTGCCGGTGTCGAACAGCGCACCGTCATCCACCCTGAGGGTCCAGGTGCCGAGGCTGCGGAGGGTCCGCGCGCCCTCGACCGAGAATTTCCAGGCGAAGCCGTTGTCCATGAGGTCCGGGTCGCCATCGTTGCGCATCAGCAGGAATTCGCTGCCGTCCGGCGCGACGAGGGTGAGCGTCAGGTCCGAGGCATCGGAATGCGTCAGGCTCGCCGTGACCATGACGGTCTCGACCTCGATCGTCTGGGTCACGGTGGCCTGGGCGACGGCGGTGCCGCCGTCGGGAATGGCAATCGCGCCGCTCCAGCCCGCCGAGGCCGACGCTTCGTTTGCCGATGTCTGCGCCGGGCCGTTCATGAGGCCCCAGACTTCGGCCAGGCTGACCGCGGCAAGCGCATTGACCGTGCCGAAGCCGTAGTCCGCGCTGTGCGCCATTCCTCCGCCGTTCCAGGTGCCGGTCCGGGCCACATGCCAGCCGTCGATTTCCTGGTTGACCGGCCCCGACGCGAGCCCGGATCCGGTGTGGCTGGCCGAAAGCGCGAGGATGTTGTGGACATCGCGCCAGCCGAGCGAGGGGTTGGCCTCGAGCATGAGGGCGACGACGCCGGAAACCAGGGGGGCGGCCGCCGAGGTTCCGCCGAAGACCGAGGTGTAGCTCATGTCCGCCAGCGGATCGCCGTCGGCGGTGCCGCTGGCATTGTATCCGGCATTCCCCGAAAGGTCGGTCGTGACCGCCGCATCGGGCGCCGAAACCAGGATGTTGCTGCCCCAGTTGGAATAGCTCGTGGCGTTGCCGTAGCGGTCGGTTGCGGCGATGGCGAGGATCTCGCGGCTGGCCAGCATGCCGTCGCCGTTCGCGTTCAACGCGCTGTTTCCCGCCGAATTGACGATGATGGTTCCAAGCCCGCCCCGTCCGGTGGCGGCGACATCGGCGAAGGCGGCCGCGATGGCGGCTGCCTGGCCCGACGGATCGAGGAGCGACTGCTCGGGCCGGAACAGGGGGGTGAAGCCCCAACTGTTGTTCATCACGTCGAAGGTCGCGGCGTTTCGCAGCGCGGCGAAGATCACCGGATCGGCTGCCGCCTGCACCTCGTCGAGGAAGTTCAGGGCCGCGACCGTCGCGCCCCACGCGACACCAACGCCACCCGTGCCGTTGAAGGCCCCGGCCGCGATCAGGCCGGCGACGGCGGTTCCGTGGCCGAGGGTCGATGTCGGAGCCGAGCCGTAGCTGGTGCCGCCGAAGGTGAAGGCGCCGGAGTAGGAATAGCTGCCGCTCAGGTCGGGGTGCGTGCCCTCGACGCCGTCATCATAGACGACGATCCTGACGCCCCGCCCGGTGAAATGATCCCAGACGCGTTCCAGATCGCCGATCCGGGCAAGATGCCATTGCGCGCCGTAGAGGGGGTCTGTGGGTCTGGTCACGGCGGATCGTCCGGTTTTGCCTGCTGGTCCTGCTTGTTCCGCCGATTTCGCTAAATATCCGTTAGGGCGCGCCCCGCGCCGACGCGCGGCAAGCCGGACCGCGGGGCGTTCCGCCGTTTCGGGCAAGGGCGCTCTGACGCCCTCGGCACCGGCATGACGGGCCGATTTCGCGCGCCGGAGCCCGACCCGGGGGCGCGGTTAACCAGGTTGTAGCCCGACTGGCGGAAGACTGGGACGCGAATCAGGGAAGAGCGATCGGGGCGATGGCATCATTCATTCTGCGGGCGGTCCATCAGGCGGCCGGGTTCACCAGCGCCACGGGCATCACGGGCATGACTGTGGGCAGCTTTCAGGGCGGGTTGCGGCTCTACACGGCGTCCGAATCCACCGGCGGGCTGGCGATGTTCGGTCTCGGCCCCGGTCTCGCCGCCAGCTTTCTCGGCGAGGTTCCGGCCAGTGCCGCGAGCGGGAGCTATGGCGCCTCGGACATCGAGCTTGCGACGATCGGCGGCCAGACGCTGCTTGCGGTGGCCGGCCGCTATGACGACCGCTTCGCCTTTCGCGAGCTGGCGGCTGACGGAGGCTTCCTGTCCGCCCTGCCGGTTCCAGCCATACCGCAGTCAACCGCCGCGCTCGGCTCGATCGAGCTGGTATCGGTGGGCACCGACAGCCTGATGATCGCCGGGCGCGCCACCGGCCCCGGGCTTGACGTCTTCGATGTGTCGGCGGGGCCGACGCTCAGCCATGTCGGAAGCCTTGCCGACGATGCCTCGCTCGCCCTTGCCAACATATCGGCGCTTGCAAGTCTGAAGATCGGATCGGCGCAGTTTCTCTTTGCCGCGTCGAGCATCGAGCACGGCATCACCAGCCTCGGGATCGACGGTCGCGGAACGCTTTCGGTCGTCGACACGGTGTCCGGGAGCAAGGGGGTCGGGATCTACCAGCCGACCCGGCTTGCCACCGTCTCGGCCGACGCGGGGGATTTCCTTGTGGTCGGTGCGACCGGAAGCAGCAACCTGACGGTCTACGAGATCGGCGCCGACGGAAGCCTCGGCTTCCGCGACATGGCCTGGGACACGCTCGACACCCGCTTCCGGTCCGTCACCGCGCTCGATACGTTCGAGCTGAACGGCAGGGCCTTCGTCCTCGCCGGCGGGAATGACGGCGGTCTGAGCCTTTTCGAACTCGGGCCGGACGGGCATCTTTATTTCCTCACCAACGCCATCGACACGGCGGCGACGACTCTTGCCTCGGTCTCGGCCATCGAGACAGTCAATGTCGGCGGAGACGTCCAGGTCTTCGTCAGCAGCGCAACCGAGGCGGGGGTCACGCAGTTCCATCTCGATCTCGGGGCGATCGGCAACACGGTCTCGCCCAGCGGGCCGGCCGACGATGCGGTGGGCGGCATCGGTGATGATTTCCTTATGGGCACCGATACGCGCAACACGCTTTGGGGACTGCGCGGCAATGACCGGATGGTCGATGGCGGCGGCATCGACAGGCTTTACGGAGGAACCGGGGCCGACACGTTCGTCTTCGTCCAGGATGGTGTCTATGATTTCCTCATGGACTACGAACGGGGTATCGACCGGATCGACCTGTCGGATTTCGACATGGTCTATTCGATGGCCCAGTTGACCATCTCGTCCACCGCTTCGGGCGCGCGCATCGGCATCGGCGACGAGGCCATCCTGCTGACCACGATGGATGGCCTGCCGCTGACCTCTGCCGACTTCAGCAATGCGAGCTTCATCTTCTGACGGTCGGCCTGGCGCCGGACCGCTGCCAGCGGCCCGTTCCGAATGTGCCCTGGTTCCGGGCCCCCGTCGTCGGGACAGGGGCCGGTTGCCGCCGCCCGCGATCCCTTACCCGAAGATGAAATCGTTCGCCTCGACCAGGGACGAATCGACACCGGCGAGCAGGATCGAGATATCGGCGAACTGCACGAGCGTGTCCGCGCCCTGCGCCGTCACCGTGACGGCCGAGAAATCCGCCGCGCCGGCGGTGATCCGCAGGAGGTCGACGCCGTTCTGGAAATCGCCGACACGGTCACTGCCGCATCCGGTTGCAAAGACGAACCGGTCGGCATCCGCCCCGCCCCAGAGCGTGTCATTGCCGATGCCGCCGATCAGAGAATCGTTGCCCGCCTCGCCGAAGATCAGCTCGTTGCCGCCGCCGCCGTTGACGGTGTCGTTGCCGGCGCCGCCATAGACCGTGTCGTGGCCGTTTACATCATTCTGGCCGTTGTCCCAGAAGACGTCATCGCCGGTGCCGAGGAAGATCAGGTCGCGGCCGTTGCCGCCCCAGACCTGGTCGTTGCCGTCGCCGCCGCGGACGGTGTCGTAATTGTCGCCGGCAGAGATCGTGTCGTTGCCGATGCCGCCGAGGAGCGAGTCGCTGCCCGCCTCACCGTAGATCAGCTCGTTGCCGCCGCCGCCGTTCACCGTGTCGTTGCCCGCGCCGCCCCAGACCGTGTCATGGCCGTTGGCATCATTCTGGCCGTTGTCCCAGAAGATGTCGTTGCCGTTGCCCAGGATGATCAGGTCGCGGCCGTTGCCGCCCCAGGCCTGATCGTCGCCGTCGCCGCCGTCGACCGTGTCGTAGTTGTTGCCGCCATAAAGCGTGTCGTTGCCGATGCCGCCGGAAAGCAAATCGCTGCCGTCGAGGCCGGTCAGCACGTTGTCGCCCCGGTTGCCGGTCAGCCGGTTGGCGAGCGCGTTGCCGGCAAGCGTCAGATCGGCG
>JAUQYB010000147.1 GCA_030837825.1 Albidovulum sp. | reverse complement strand
GGGCGCCGGCGAGGTCGTCGAGCATCGTGCCGAGCTCCTCGGCGGTGATGTCGCCCACCGCCGCGACATAGAGCCGGTCGCGCGCCAGAACCGCGGCCTTCGCCGCCAGAAGGTCGTCGCGGGTCAGCCCGGCCAGGCTGTCGAGCGTGCCATAGCGGGACGAGCCGTAGGGGTGCGTGCCGAACGCCCGCCCGTCGAAGGCGCGGGTGGCGATCTCGCCGGGATCCTTCTCGTTCGACCGGATGATCGAGGCGATCTGACCCTTCACCCGGTCGATCGCCTCGGCATCGAAATGCGGATCGGTCAGCGCCTGCTTCAGAAGCGCCACCGCCTCGCCGCGATTTTCGGTCAGCATCCTGGCCGAGACGGTCGCGGCATCATCATAGGCGTCGAACTCGAAACTCGCGGCAAGCCTTTCGCGCGCCTCGGCAAAGCCCTGGGAATCGAGCGCGCCCGAGCCTTCCTCCAGAAGCGCCATCATCAGGAGCGTGGCCCCGCGCTTGCCCGGCGCATCAAGGCTGGTGCCGCCCTCGAACCGGAACTCCAGCGCGGTGAAGGGAATCGAATGTTCCTCGACCAGCCAGGCATGGATGCCGCCGGGCGAGGTCACTTCCCGGATCTCGACGGCGCCCGCGGGCAACGCACCGAAAAGCGAGAGACAGGCGGCGAAGAGCAACCGGATCACTGCATCACCTCCTGCGCGCCGTCGCGCATGATCCACCCGGTGACGGCATGGTGCCGGTCGAAGACCAGGCGCGCCGCGGTCAGCACGTCTTCCTCGGTCACCGAGGCGAGCACATCGGGCCAGGCGCCGACATCCTCGACGGTGAGCCCGGTGGTCAGCGCCTCTCCATATCGGCGGGCCAGCCCGTCGACGTCATCCTCGGCATAGATCATCGCCGCCCTGATGCGGGTCTTGACGCGCTGGAACTGGTCGGCATCGACGCCGCTCTTCAGGAAATCGTCGATCACCCCGTCCATCGCCGTCTCCGCCTCCTCAAGGCTCACCCCCTCGGCCGGGGCGACGGCGACGCTGAAGGTCGTGTCGTCATAGGAGGTGCCGTCGTAGCTCGCATTGGTGTAGATCGCCTGCTTCGTCCCGAACTGGAGCCTGCTGGCCAGAAGCGAGGTCTGCGAACTGCCGCCCAGAAGGTCGGCAAGGATCGTCAGCGCCGCGGCCGTCTTCTGGTCACCCGGGTCGCGTTCCGGGGCGAGATAGCTGCGCGAGACATAGGGCTGCGAGACCCGCGGGTCGGCAAAGCCCAGCCGTCGCTCGGCGAGTTGCGGCGGTTCCTGCGGGCGGGCGCGCGGGCCGATGCCGGGGGTCGGCGCCAGCGGGCCGTACCAGGTTTCGGCCAAACGCCTGACCTCGGCCGGATCGACGTCGCCCGCGACGACCAGAACCGCATCGTTCGGCGCGTAATAGGTGCGATACCACTCCAGCGCGTCGTCGCGCGTCAACGCCTCCATCTCGTGCCGCCAGCCGATCACCGGGGTGCCGTAGGGGTGGTTGAGGAACTGCGCTGCCTGCTTCTGTTCGCCGAAGATCGCGCCGGGGTCACTGTCGGTGCGCTGGCTGCGCTCCTCGAGGATCACCTCGCGCTCGGTCTGCCAATCGTCCTCGGTGAGCTTCAGGTGCCGCATCCGGTCGGCTTCCATCTTCATCACCAGTTCCAGCCGGTCGGCCGCCACGCGCTGGAAATAGGCAGTGTAGTCCCACGAGGTGAAGGCGTTGTCGGACCCGCCGTTGGCCTCGACGATCTTCGAGAACGCGCCCGACGGCACCGTGTCGGTGCCCTTGAACATCAGATGTTCGAGGAAATGCGCCACGCCCGAGACGCCGCGCTTTTCGTCCGCGGCACCGGCCCGGTACCAGACCATCTGGACGACGACGGGGGCGCGGTGATCCTCGATCACCACGGCCTGAAGCCCGTTTTCAAGGGTGAAGGTGGTGACGTCTTCGGCGAAGGCGGGGGTGGCGGCGGCCGCGACGGCCAGCCAGCGCAGGGTGCGGAACATCGCGATCTCCCTCAGGTCCGGCAGAAGACGTAGCCGACCGGGCCGCCGCGTCAACCCCGCCCTGCGGGGCCTGACGCAGAGGTGATCACTTCTTCGCCGCCGCCACGTCCTCGGGCGGGGCGCCGACGGTCCTCGCGCCCACCGCCCGCCAGCGCTCAAGCTCGGCGTACTGGTCGAGCGACATCGGCTTGTAGGCGCGATAATAGACCGTGACCTTGAAGATACGTTCCAGAAGCCGGCCGTCATGCTTGCGGCGGTATTCCAGATCCTCGGCCGCCAGCACGTCGCGGATGCCCTGGGCCATGCCGAACCGGCCGGCATAGGACACGAGCCCGCCATTCCCGGCCGGGACCGCAGTGCGTTCCAGAAGCTTCGGATTGCCGCCCAGCGCCGCCACCGCATCGGCCTCGGGCGTCGGGTCGGTGATGTTCGTGCCGCCGGGCGTGGGCTCCGGCAGGCTGGCCACATCCTCCGGCATCTGCAGCGCCTTTGTCGGCAGCACGGTGAATTCATCCGGGCTGCGGCTGGCCGACTTGATGTGCATGAGCTGCGGCGGCTTCTTGTCGTCGCCCGCGAGCCGCCCGCAGGCCGCGAGCGCGACGAGCGCGCAGAGCCCTAGTCCGCGGAAGCAGAGCCGAACGCTCATGGGTTTCTCCATCACCTGCCTCCGACCCGTTTAGCGCATGTCTTCCGGCACGTCACGGGGTCTTCTCCCGCCCGGTGAAGACGACGAGGCCGATCGCGCCCCCGAAGATCGCGACGTCGGCGACGTTGAACGAATAGGGGTTGTCGAGCCCCGGCACCGACATGTTGAGAAAGTCCGCCACCGCCCCGTAAAGCAGCCGGTCGATGACGTTGCCCATCGCCCCGCCGATCAGGCAGCCGGCCGAAAGCTTGACGATCCGGCTGTGTGGCTCGCGCGCGACCCAGAGCCAGACCCAGGCGGAGATGGCGAGCGCCATCAGGACGAGCGCCCAGCGCGCAAGATCTCCCTCGCTGGACATCAGCCCGAAGTTGATCCCCTGGTTCCAGGCCATGCGGAAGCTGAGCCAGGGCGGCAGCACGGCGATGTGCTGGCGCGACCAGAGGTCGAGCCAGTGGACGACAAGCAGCTTCGTCGCCTGGTCGAGCGCGAAGATGCCGAGCGCGGTCTGGGTGACGAGCCGCATGCGGGTCAGTGCCGGAAATGCCGCTGGCCGGTGAAGACCATCGCCAGCCCGGCCGCATCGGCCGCCGCGATCACCTCGGCGTCGCGCATCGAGCCGCCGGGTTGGATCACCGCCGTGGCGCCCGCCTCGGCCGCCGTCAAAAGCCCGTCGGGAAAGGGAAAGAAGGCGTCGGAGGCGACGACGGAGCCCTTCACGGTGGGTTCGGCAAGGCCCAGCGCCTCGGCCATGTCGGCCGACTTGCGCGCGGCGATGCGGGTGCTGTCGACCCGGCTCATCTGGCCCGCGCCGATGCCGACGGTGGCGCCGCCCCTGACATAGACGATGGCGTTCGATTTGACGTGCTTGGCGACCTTCCAGGCGAAGAGAAGATCGGCCAGTTCCGCCTCCGAGGGGGCGCGCCTGGTCACCACCTTCAGATCGGCCGGCGTCACGAAGCCCGTGTCGCGGTCCTGCACGAGAAAGCCGCCGGAAACCTGCCGGAAGGCAAGGCCCGGGGCCTTGGGATCGGGCAGGGCGCCGGTGGTCAGAAGCCGCAGGTTCTTCTTCGCGGCGAAGACCGCCTTCGCGCCTTCGTCGGCGTCGGGTGCGATCACCACTTCGGTGAAGATCGCGGCGATCTCCTCTGCCGTCCTCGCGTCCAGCGGCCGGTTCAACGCGACGATGCCGCCGAAGGCCGAGGTGCGGTCGCAGTCGTAGGCGGCGCGGTAGGCGTCGAGAAGTGTGGCACCCCGCGCCACGCCGCAGGGGTTGGCGTGCTTGATGATCGCGCAGGCCGGACCCTCGGCCGGGTCGAATTCGGCCACGAGTTCGAAGGCCGCGTCGGTGTCG
This sequence comes from Albidovulum sp., assembly GCA_030837825.1. Lineage (GTDB taxonomy): Bacteria > Pseudomonadota > Alphaproteobacteria > Rhodobacterales > Rhodobacteraceae > Albidovulum. Next base: position 55,949 of record JAUQYB010000147.1, on the reverse strand, counting down.
TTGATGTTGTTGTAGGACAGCTCCTTGCCCTGCCATTGCTTCGCGGTGGCGACGCCGGGGCGGCTGGAGCCGTCAACGTAGAACGCCGCCCGCTGGTGCGGGTTCTCGCCGTAGCGCAGGGGCTGGGCGAGCGTGCCTGCGAAGGCGCGGCGGCGGGGCGCGGGGTCGCCGATGGCGCCGGCCATCCAGCCCGAGACCGCCGCGTCATAGGCCGCGGTCCGCGCATAGGCGTGCTGCGCCAGCGTGCGGCGGAAGCCGAGCCGCGTCGCGCCGCCGTTCGCATCCATCTCGGCCAGAAGCGGGGCGTAGTCCTCCACATCGGTGACCACGGCGACGAAGGCATGGTTCTTCGCCGCGGCGCGGATCATCGCCGGGCCGCCGATGTCGATGTTCTCGACGCAGGTGTCGTAGTCCGCCCCCTTCGCCACCGTCGCCTCGAACGGGTAGAGGTTGACCACCAGAAGGTCGATCGGCGCGATCCCATGCGCGGCCATTGCCGCGACATGCCCCGGATCGTCTCGCAAGGCCAGGAGCCCGCCGTGGACCTTCGGGTGCAGCGTCTTGACGCGGCCGTCCATCATCTCGGGGAACCCCGTCACCTCGGACACGTCGCGCACCGCGAGCCCCGCCTCGCGCAGCGCCTGCGCCGTGCCGCCGGTGGACAGAAGCTCCACCCCCCGCGCAGCGAGACCCCGGGCGAAATCCACAAGCCCGGTCTTGTCGGAGACCGAAAGAAGCGCGCGGGAAATCGCGGCCGGGCGGTCGTCACTGTGCAAGGGTGCGGTCTCGGTCTCGGTCACGGCTTCGGTCACTGGGCGGCTTCCTTCACTTGGGGATCGCGTCGTCGCGCAGGGTGTCGCGGATGGCCGAGGGCGTATCCTGAGCCTTGGCCAAGGTCCAGCCCAACTGGCAGGCATAGTCGACGACAGTCGCGCCAAGCACGATCTGCTTCGTGGTCCGGGGCTTCAGCCGCCCGGATTCGAGATAGACCGAAGGCTCCAGCGTCAGCTCCCCCACCCCGTCGTGACGGAAGATCCAGATCTCGCCCGACTTGAGCGCGAGCGAAACCGCGGTTCCGCCGAGGTCGAGCGCACAGTCCACATCGGGGTGCAGGTGAAAGCGCAGGCTGAATGGCACGCCCTGGTTCCTCGTCCGTTCCATGATCGTCTCGAAGCGGCGCCGGTCGGCCACCGTCATCGCCCCGAGCGTGTCCTCGCCCGCCAGCGCCCGCCCGTCGATCGACAGCATGATCTGGCGGATATGGGTGAGCCCGTGCGTCGGCACATAGCCGTTGTGTCCGGCCATGAGCCGATGCCCCGCGCTGTCGTCCTCCGGCTGGGCCCAGACCTGGTCCGGTGTGTCGGTGAACTCTCCCCGCGCGGTGGAGGGCAGCACGCCCCCCGCGCCGAGGCGCGAGGAAGAGAAGCCCTGAATGCAGAGCGTGGAATGAGAGGGCGTCGCCCGCCCCGCGCGCCGCCAGTCGGGGCCGAAGCTGGCGCCCGATCCGCAGTTGACGATCACCGGGCGGCGGCCGGAGGTCAGCTCCATCGCCAGCGTCGAGGCATGCGCGTTGGCCGAGGCCCGCCCCTTCGGCGGCATTGCGGCATCGACGATGATCGTGGTGCGTCCCGCCGCCAGTCGCGCATAGCCCATCGCCAGCCCGTGCGCCGTCAACGCCCGCCCCCCGGCCGCGGCGAGCGCCTGGTCGAGCCGGCCCTCCAGCCCCCTTCCCCCGCCGTGGAACCGCGCCAGCCCGCCGTCGGCATGGCGCAGCGCCCGCAGCGTCGGCGCGATCCGGTCGATCGCGTCGTGATGGGCGGGCTGGGGCGTGCGGCCCGCGCCCGACAGCGCCGAGGCGGCCCAGGTCAGCAGGGTGAAGACCTCCAGCAGTTCCTCGGGGTTGCGGGTCGGGATGCCGCCCTCGGCGTCGATCTCGCGGTCGCATTCTCGGGCGAGGGCCGCCGCGGCGGGGCCGACATGGCGCTCCATCCCGGTCAGGGCAAGCCCGGCGTAGATGAGCCCGGTCAGCGCCTCGAACCGCGGCAGGCCGGGCGCGGCACTGCGCCAGCGGCGGGCCAGGAAGATCGTCTGCTGGCCGAGGCAGCGGAAATAGGCATCCGACTCCTTCCGGCTGCGGCCGTTGAGAAGAAGGATCGCGTGGTTGATCCAGCGGATCAGCCGTCGCCCGGTCAGGTCGGGCGTCCAGCCCGGCCCCCCGCCCCAGCGGTAGCGGCCGATCCAGTCGAAGACCCAGTCCTGCGCCCGCCGCCGCGCGGCGGAATCCGCGACCGCGGCGAGGTCGTCGAGCCAGGCGGAGCCGTGGATTTCCTCCTCGAACCGCGGGTCGGGGATCGGCAGGTCCCAGATCGGCTTGTCCTTCGCCTCGATCAGGAAGCCGGCGAACAGGAAGTTCCCTGCGGTCAACTGGCGGCCGCGCGCATAGGAGCCGATGGTCCGCGGTTCGGGCTGGCTGACGAAGCCGGTCGCCGGCCGGGCGAGCGCGGCAAGCCGCGCATGGAGCCGGTGCACAAGCCCCACCTGTCCGGTCCCGGAACGCCCCACGCCTCTCGTCCTCATTGCTGTCTTGTTGTTGTCTTGCCCGGCCGCGTCCGGGAATCTGCCCGGGCCGGAGATTACCGGCAGGCCCCCGCCCTGTCACCGGCTATTGGCCGCCGGCCGCCCCGTCCCGCCTGAGGCAGGCGATGTAGAACCCGTCCAGGCCGCCCCTTTCGGGCCAGTCGTCGGGCCTGAGGCGCAGGCCGCCTTCGACGGTGATCCAGCGGGATTCCACGCCGGGAAGGCCCAGCGCGGTGCGGTCGGCGACAAGGCCCGGATGGCGGTCAAGGGCGGCGGAAATCTGCCGCTCCCCCTCCTCGGGCAGGAGCGAGCAGGTGGCGAAGACCAGCCGGCCGCCGGGATTGAGATGCGCGAGCGCGCGGTCGATCAGCGCCGATTGCAGGGCGAAGAGGGCTTTCAACCCCGCCGTATCGCGGACATGCGGCAGGTCGGGGTGGCGCCGGATCGTGCCGGTCGCCGAACAGGGGGCGTCGAGCAGCACCGCATCCCAGCCGCCCGGCCCCTGCCAGGTCAGCGCATCGGCGACGACGGTTTCGGCCGCGAGCCGGCAGCGGGCGAGGTTCTCGACGACCCGCTCCATCCGCTCGGCCGAGAGGTCGAGCGCGGTGACGCGCGCCCCGGCGGCGGCGAGTTGCAGCGTCTTGCCGCCCGGCGCGGCACAGAGGTCGAGCACCCGCTCTCCGGGACGGGGCGCGAGCACCTTCGCGGCCAGCGCCGCGGCGGCGTCCTGCACCCACCAGTCGCCCTCCGCATAGCCCGGAAGCTCCGACACCTGCGCCGGTCCGGCCAGCCGCACCGATCCGGTCGGCAGCGCCACGCCACCGAGACGCGCCGCAAGGGCGACGGCATCGCCATCCTTCGGCGTGAGGTCGAGGGGCGCGCCACGTGCATGCGCAGCCTCCATCGCCATCGTCGCCGGCTTGCCCCAAGCCGACATCAGCCGCCCGCGCAGCCAGCCCGGCAACGGGTCGGGCGGCAGCGCCGCCCAGCGTTCGGCTGGGGTTTCGGTGACGCGGCGCAGCACCGCGTTGACGAGGGGCGCGAATGCCTCGGCCCTGCGGCCGAGGGCGCGGACCTCGGAAACGGCGTCGGAGACGACGCCATGCGCGGGCGCGCCTTCGGCAAAGAGTTCGGTCACGGCGAGGCGCAGGATCGCCCGCACTTCGGGCGGCGGCGGCTTGCGCAGGAACGGCTTCAGGAGCGCATCGACACGGCCGAGGTTGCGCAGCGCGGCGACCGCGAGCCTTTGCGCCCGCGCCCTGTCGGGCGGGGCAAGGCCCGCGACCGCCCCCCGCGCGATCTGGTCGGCGAGCGAGACGCGCCCCTCGGTCACCCCGAGGACGAGAGCCGCCGCCATTCCCCGTGCCGTCACTGCCCGCATCGAACCTCCGGCCGGGTTGCCGCCCCGCCCTGAGCCACCTATACCAACGGGCGAGCCCCGACAAGGAAGGCGACGATGACCGACGATCCGCAAGACACCCTGCCCGAGGCCGCCAGACGCGCGCTGACCGAGGCGGAGGAGCGGCGGCGGAAGGCAAGGGAGCCTGCCCTCCCCCCCGAGCTTGGCGGCCGCAACGGGCCGGAGCCGGTGCGCTTCGGCGACTGGGAGAAGAAGGGGATCGCGGTCGATTTCTGAGGCCGGCCTGTTTGAGGCCGGCCGGGGGCGCCGCCCCCGGACCCCCGGGGTATTTCGGCAACGAAGAAGTCCGGGGGCGACTCAGATCCCCAGCACGTCCAGCATGTCGTATTCGCCGGGCTTCCTGTCCTGCCCCCAGAGCGCGGCCTTCAGCGCGCCGCGGGCGAAGATGGCGCGGTCGGTGGCGATGTGGCGCAGCACGATCCGTTCGCCGTCGGCGGCGAAGATGACGTCGTGCTCGCCGACGATGTCGCCGCCGCGGATCGCCGAGAAGCCGATGTGGCCGCGCTCGCGCTGTCCGGTGATCCCCTCGCGCGCGGCGTCGCGGATTTCGGGCAGCGCCGCGCCGCGCCCCTTCGCCGCCGCCTCCCCCAGCATCAGCGCGGTGCCCGAGGGCGCGTCGACCTTCATCCGGTGATGCGCCTCGACGATCTCGATGTCCCAGTCCGCGTCGAGCGCGGCGGCGACTTTTTCCGTCAGACGCGCCAGCAGGTTGACGCCGAGGCTCATGTTGCCGGCGCGGACGATCACCGCGTGGCGGGCGGCGGCGCGGATCGCCGCAAGATGCTCTGTCTCGAGCCCGGTCGTGCCGATGACATGGACGAGCCGCGCCTGGGCGGCGAGGCCGGCGAATTCCACCGTCGCCGCCGGCGCGGTGAAGTCGATCACGCCCCGGGCGCTCGCGAAGGCCTGAAGCGGGTCGTCGGTCACGGTGATGCCGTTGGCCGCGCCGCCCATCGCCTCGCCGAGGTCGCGGCCGATCCAGGGATGGCCGGCACGTTCGACCGCGCCGGCAAGCCGAGCCCGGCCGGAGGCGGCGATGGTGCGCACCAGCATCCGGCCCATGCGCCCCGAGACGCCGGTGACGACGAGGCCGGGGGTGTCGGTGGGGTGGGTCATGGGCGTCTCCGTTCTGGCATGGCCTTCCTTTAGCCGGTGCCGCCGCTTGGGCAAACCCCCGTTGCGGGCGGGGCGGCGGTGATCGGTCCGGGTGGGTGTGATCCGTCGAGCCCGTCGGCCCATCGCGGCACCATGCGCGCGACGGTCACTGCGAGGCGCGGCTGCCATCATGGCAATTGTCGATGATCGCCTGCACAAGGGCCTGCGCCGCGCGCGACGGCGACTGGCGGGCGTGGACGATCTGGAACAGGTCGTCGAAGGACATGCGGTCGGGGGCCAGCGCCCGCAGCCGGCCGCGCTCGACCTCGGCGGTGGCATAATGGTCGGGGAGGAAGCCGATATAGGCGCCCGACAGCAGCAGGATCAGCGTCCCCTCCATATGCGGGGTGGCTGCCTGCCAGCCGACATCCACCCCGCAGATCGGCACCCGCTGCATGTAGCTGCGCCCGGCGAAAGCCTGGGCCGCCAGCAGCGGGGGGGTCAGCGCCGCATCCGGCAGCCCGAACAGCGGATGCAGCGCGCCGCAGTAAAGGATTGGTGACCATCGCATCGACGGTGCCGAAGGCCATCGACGCCGATGTGGCGATCCTTGGCGCGCCCTTCGATTTCGGCACCCAGTGGCGCGCCGGCGCCCGGTTCGGGCCGCGCGGCATCCGCGAGGCATCGACGCTGTTTTCCTTCGGCCACGGCGGCGCCTATGACCATGAGGATGACGTGACCTACCTGCCGGCCGGCAAGGTGCGCATCGTCGATCTGGGCGATGCCGACATCGTCCATACCGACACCGCGCAAAGCCACGCCCACATCGAATTCGGCGTGCGCAAGATCCTGAACGCGGGGGCGCTGCCGGTGGTGCTGGGCGGCGATCATTCGGTCAACATCCCCTGCATCACCGCCTTCGACCGGGATTGCGCCGCCAAGGGCCCGATCCATGTCGCGCAGATCGACGCGCATCTGGATTTCGTCGATGTGCGCCACGGGGTGCGCAACGGCCACGGCAACCCGATGCGCCGCGCGGCCGAAAAGCCCTACGTCTCGGGCCTGACGCAGCTTGGCATCCGCAACGTTTCGTCCACCGCGCGCGACGGGTATGAGGCGGCGCGGTCGATGGGGTCGGACATCCTGTCGGTCCGCCAGATCCGCGCGCTGGGGGTCGATGCGGTGCTGGCGCGCATCCCGGCGGCTGCGCGCTACTACGTTACCATCGACATCGACGGCTTCGACCCGTCCATCGCGCTGGGCACCGGCACGCCCTCGCATGGCGGCTTTCTCTATTACGAGGTGCTGGAACTGCTGGCCGGGCTGTGCCCGCGCGGCAGCATCGTCGGCGTCGATCTGGTCGAGGTGGCGCCCGACTACGACCACGGCGGCACCACCACGATTTTGGCCGCGCAGGTGCTGATGAACCTGATCGGCCGGATCCTGCACGCGCGCGGGGCCTGAGCGATGGGCGCCCTGCGCTACGACTTCACAGGCGAGTGCGTTCTCGTCACCGGGGCGAGCCACGGCATCGGCTTCGCGGTCGCACGGGCCTTCGTGCGGGCGGGGGGCCGAGGTCACGGTGCTGTCCTCGGGCGCGGGCATCCATGACGCGGCGGCAGAGATCGGCGCCCGCGCGCTTGAATGCGACATCACCGACGCCGGCGCGGTCAAGGCGGCACTGGCGGGGATGGGCCGGATCGACGTGCTGGTCAACAATGCCGGGCTGGAGCGCATCACCCCCGTCGATGGCCCGGAGGGGGTGGAGGATACCTTCCGCCGCATCACCGACATCAACGTGAACGGCACTTTCCACGTCACCCGCCATGCCGTGCCGAAAATGCCCGCAGGTGGGCGGATCATCCTGACCGCCTCGATCTGGAGCCGGGTCGCGGTGCCGGAGTTTTCCGCCTACGTCACATCGAAGCACGCCAACCTCGGCTTCATGCGGGTGATGGCCAAGGAACTCGGCCCGCGTGGCATCCGCGTCAACGCCGTCTGCCCCGGCTGGGTCAGGACCGAAGCGGCGATGCTGTCGCTGGCCAACATGTCCAAGCGCACCGGGCGCGGCGAGGGCGATCTTCTGGCCGAAATCACCGGCGCGCAGGTGCTGCCGGGGCTGCTGGAACCCGACGATCTGGCCCCGCCCTATCTCTGGCTCGCCTCCGACGGCGCGCGCGACATGACCGGCCAGGCGCTGATGCTCGACCGGGGCGAGGTGATGGCATGACGCGCGTCCTTGTCACCGGCGCCGGTCGCGGCATCGGCGCCGCCTGCGCGCTGGTCTTCGCGGGCACGGGCGCGCGGGTGGCGCTGGCCGCCATCCGCCAGCCGGAGGACGCGGCAAGCGCCGCCCGGGCTGCGCGGGCGGCAGAGGTTCTTGGCCTTGCCTGCGACGTGTCCGACGCGGGCGCGGTCGATGCACTTGGCCGGGCCATCGGCACTGCCTTCGGCGGCCTCGACATTCTGGTTCACTGCGCCGGCGTGATCCACGAAGTGCCGCTTCTGGACACGCCGGTCGCCGATTTCGACCGGGTGATCGCCATCAACCTGCGCGGCAGCTTCCTGATCGGCAAGATGGCCATCGGCCGGATGCAGGGCACCGCGAAAACCCCGCCTCCGCGATCCTGATCGCTTCCGACATGGCCCATTACGGGCGCGAGACCTTTTCGTCCTATGTCGCCTCCAAGCACGGCGTCCTTGGCATCGTGCGAAGCTGGGCGAAGGAATTCGCCCCGCGCATCCTCGTCAACACCATCTGTCCCGGCCCGATCGACACCGAGATGCTGGGGGTACGGGCCGAAGGTCGCCATCCCCCGCATCGTCGAAAGCTACCGGCAACTGGGGCTGAGCCAGACCCTCTTCATCCCGGCCTGGTGCATCGAACAGTATCCCGAGGCCATCGAGACCATCCTCAAGGGCGGCCACGAGATCGCCCGTCACGGCTTCCTGCACGAACATCCGCGCGAACTGTCCGATGACGAGGAAGCCCACTGGCTCGACCGCGGCATCGAGGTGATCGCCCACGCCACCGGCCGGCGCCCGCGCGGCTGGCGCGCGCCGCTTTACAACTTCTCGCATCGCTCGGCCGACCTCTTGGCCGAACGCGGCTTTGCCTATGACGCCTCGCTGATGGGCGACGACCAGCCTTACCTTCTGGAAAGCGCCAGGGGACGGCTGGTCGAACTGCCCTCGCACTGGGGCCTCGACGACTGGCCGCAATACGTGCAGTCGATGGATCTCGACTACATGATGCCGGTCCGCGCGCCGGAACAGGGGCTGATGCCCTTCGCGCAGGAATTCGAGGCCGCCCATGCCCACGGCGGGCTTTGGGTGCCGGTGGTGCACCCGTTCGCCACCGGGCGGCTGGCGCGCTGGCATCACTGGCATCGTTTCTTCGAAAGCCTCGTCGCACGCGGTGATGTCTGGTTCGCGCCGATGGAGGAAATCGCCGCCCATGTGCAGCACCTGGTCGCCACCGGCGGCTGGACGCCGCGCATCGATCGGATGCCCTGTTACAACGCCCCGGTGCGGGTGAGGTGAGCCAAGACCGGGCCGGGGAGGCCCGTAAAACGCCTGCGGGAGGCAGGCAAAGGGGAGGATGACATGACCGAGATGGACAAGGCCTGGGCGCAGGAATTGCAGCGCCGCATCGACGTCTATGACGAGATGGAGGCGAAGGACGGATGGCAGGGCCGGATGACCGGCGCCGACTATCTGGGACTTCTGGCGCTGACCGCGCCGCTGGTGGCCGGCTTCTGGACCTGGGGTTTAGGATGACCACCACCGACACCGCCTTGCACAGCCCCGCGGGACGCGCCCGGACCGACTACAGCGATGCCGCCGAACGCGGCGACCTGCCGCTTCAGCCGAAGGAAAGGCGTTGGGGCTTCTGGGAATTCACCTATGCCAATTCGGCGCTGGCGATCGCCACCTGGGCCTTCCTGATCGGCGGGGCGGTCGGCCTGTTCGTCGGCCCGCGCTAAGGCATCGTCGCCATCGTAATCGGCAATATCATCGGCGTGGTGCTGACCGCGTTGCCGACCTGCATCCCCGCCGGCAAATACGGGGTCGAGCAGTTCACCGCGCTGCGCAGCCAGTTCGGGCCGAACGGCAGCCGGCTGGTCTATTTCCTGGCCGTGGTGTTCCTGACGATGGGCTGGCTTGCCGTGCTGGGCATGATGTTCGGCCGTTCCATCGACGGGCTGACGGCGCTGGTTTCTGGCGGCGAGGCCAATCCGCTGGGGCCGAAGGTGATGGTCGCCGCGGTCGGGGCGATCCTGCTGACATGGTTCGTGGTGGCCAAGGGACCGACCTCGATCAAGTTCTTCAACATGGTGATCTCGCCGGCGCTGGTGCTGCTGATGGGCTGGATGATGTATCTGATCCTCAGCCAGCATTCCTTCGCCGCGCTGATGGCGCTGAAGCCGCTGGCGCCGCCCTTCGACGACCACACGCTGAACTTCGTGATCGCGGTGGAGGTGAACCTTGCCGCCGGCTTTTCCTGGTGGCCCTATATCGGCAACCTCGGCCGCCTGACGCGGAACGAACGCACGGCCTTCTGGCCGAACATCGTCGGCATCTTCGGCGCCGCGGCTCTGGGAGAGATCGTCGGGCTGCTCGGCTCGGTCGCGCTGGGCAACAGCGACCCGACGATCTGGATGGCGCAGGTCGGCGGCATGGCGGTCGGCGTGGTGGCACTTGGTTTCGTCGCCTTAGCCAACGTCACCTCGATGGCCAACATCCTTTACACCTCGGTCGTGGGCCTGCGGCAGATCGGCACCCGGGCGATCCATGACCCCTCCGCATCCTTCTGGGCGGCAAGCGCGCCACCACCCCTGCGGGTCCTGCCGGATGGGCGAGGATGCGCTGGCGGTGGTGGACAGCGAGTTGCGGGTGCGCGGGCTGGAAGGGCTGCGGGCCATCGACAGCTCGGTCTTTCCGAGCGAGCCCAACGGCAACCTGAACGCGCCGACGATCATGCTGGCCGAGCGTGCCGCCGACATGGTGCGGGGCCGGCCGCTCCTGCCGCCGTCGAACGCCGCCGTCGGCCAGGCGCCCGGCCTGGGCGTGACCCAGCGCAGCGGCACGCCGGTGCGGGCGGTCGGCCGATAGGCCAGCCTCCGCCGCATGGGCTCCGGCCGCCGGCGTGTCTGGTCGCCGGCCCGGATGCTCAGGCGTTCAAGGCGAAAGGTGGCGCTCCAGATCGCTCGCCATCTCGAGGGCCACCTCGTGAAGGATCGAGATGAACCTGCGCACCTGCACCAGGCGCGTGCTCCGAGGCGGATGCCAGAGCGCCAGCCGATAGGGCACCGGCACCGAGAGGCGACGGAAGGCGACGGGCCCGCCGGCGTGGCCGGCGGCGGTCAGCGGATTGATCACGGAGAGTCCCACCCCTGCCGCCACCATCGCGCACACACTGGCTGCCGTCGTCGTTTCGGCGGCATAGTCACGGGACACGTTGGCGTCGTGAAAGACGGTGTCCAGCCTGTGCCGGTAAGGATCGTTCTGGCTGAAATAGACGAAGGGTTGCCCGGAAAAGTCGGAAGGGGTCAGTTCGGCCCGTGCCACCAGGGGATGACCCTGCGGCAACACGCAGACCATGTCGCCCACAAAGATCGACTCGCTTTCGGCGCTTTCGCGCTCGAACAGGTTTTCGGCCATGCACAGATCGAAGACCTGCGTGGTCATCTCATGCCGCAGCGATGGTTCCTCGTGCGAATGGATCGAGAAGTGCACGGGCTGCCGGGCCCCGACGAAGCGCTGGATTACCCGTGGAATGATGGATTCCGCATAGGCGGGAATGCTGGCGATGCGAAAGTTGGCGGCGTTGTGCACCCGGATCGCCAGGGCGGCGCGGCTGATTTCGTCCAGACCGACAAAGGAGCGCAGCACCACCTCATGCAGGAGGATCGCCTGCTGGGTGGGTGTCAACCGCTTGCCGAAACGCAAGAACAGGTCAAAACCGAGCCGGCCCTCGATCTCTCGTATCTCGCGGCTGACCGTGGGCTGCGAACTCCCGAGCTTGGCGGCGGCGGCGGTGATGCTCTTGTTCACCATGACCGAGTTGAAAACATCGATCTGCCGTTGATTCAACTTCATGACTCGTCCTCCGCCATCTGATTCATATCAGAAACGAATGAAGATGCTAAATGAAGTATTTCATTCGCATGAAAATCTCTGGGAGGGTGCCTGAACCCCGTCAACCGAAACGTGCTCATGGCCGACACCCTGACGCCCACCACCGACCCAGAGGACGCCGCAAGATGGCTTGTCCGGCACGACGGTGCGCTTTTCGCCGACGATGTGCCGCTGGAACGGATCGCCGCCGCTGTCGGCACCCCTTTCTACGCCTATTCTGCGGCCACATTGCGGGCTTCCTATGCTTCGCTTTCGGCGGCGGTCGCCTCTCATGGGGTGGATGTGTATTTTGCCGTCAAGGCCAACGGCAACACGCACGTGCTGGCAGAATTCGCCCGGCTGGGCGCGGGCATGGACATCGTCTCTGGCGGCGAGATGGTCCGGGCCATTGCCGCGGGAACCCCGCCGGGGCGGATCATCTTCTCGGGCGTGGGCAAGACCGGCGCCGAGATCCGCGCGGCTTTGCAGGCTGGCCTTTTTCAGATCAACGTCGAAAGCCCTGCCGAGCTGGAGGTCGTGGCGGACGTCGCGCGCGACCTCGGACTTCGTGCACCAGTGGCGCTGCGGGTCAACCCCGATGTCGATGCCCGGACCCATGCCAAGATCACGACCGGCCGCAAGGACAGCAAGTTCGGCATTTCCGCACCCGAGGTACCGGCGCTCTACGCTGCCGCTGCCGCCCGGCCCGAGCTGGAGCTCGTCGGGCTCGCCCTGCATATCGGCTCGCAGATCGTCGACCTGGCGCCGTTCCGTCAGGCCTGGGCGACCGTGGCCGCGCTGGTGCGCGACCTGCGCGCCGCAGGGCAGAGGGTGGAGCGGCTGGATCTGGGCGGCGGCCTCGGCATCGGCGGCGACGGCCGTTCCGGCCCCGACATCGCCGAATATGCCCGGGCAATCGGCCAGACGGTCGGGGGCATGGGGCTTGCGCTGAATGTCGAGCCGGGGCGCTGGCTTTGCGGCCGTGCCGGGGTTCTGGTGGCGAAGGTGCTGTACCTGAAGCCCGGCGACGCCGCCGATTTCGCCATTGTCGATGCCGCGATGAACGACCTGATGCGGCCCGCGCTCTACGATGCCCGCCATGCGGTCGCGACGGTCCACGCGCCGCGTCCGGGCGGCGATGCCCGGCCGGTCCGCCTGGTGGGACCGATCTGCGAAAGCTCGGACGATTTCGGGACATATCAGGATCTTGGCACGCTTCACGCCGGCGACCTTCTGGCGTTCCGCGATGCCGGCGCCTACGGTGCCGCCATGTCCTCCACCTACAATTCGCGGGATCTGATTCCCGAGGTTCTGGTGGACGGGGAACAGTTCAGGGTCATCCGCCGCCGGCAGGGGATCGAGGAGGCGCTGCAACTGGAGCTGGCCGGCCAATGGCAGAAGGCAGGATAGAACAACAGGGGCGGCGCCGTGCGACAGGTGCCGCCCGGAAACAAGAGTCGCAGGGTGTCGCCCCGATGGAACAGCGATCAAACCGACAGAACGAGGTGTAACATGACCAAGAAGATGAAACTGCTCATGGCCTCCGGCCTGGCAAGCCTGATGCTGATCTCTCCGGCCCTGGCCGAGAACATGCTGCGGATCTCCTACTCCGAGGATCCCAAGACCGCCGACGTGCAGATGACCACGGACGCCTACACCCTGCCGTTGAACCTGTTCGACCGGCTGATCGAATCCGAGACCACCGGCCCCGGGCAATCGGCGCTGGTGCCGGGCCTGGCCGAGACATGGGAGGTGTCGGATGACGGGCTGACCTACACCTTCCATCTGCGCGAAGGGGTGAAGTTCCACGATGGCGCGGTGCTGACCGCCGATGACGTGGTCTATACCTTCGACCGGATGCTGAACCCGGCGACCAAGGCGCTGAACACCGACATCCTGACCTTCATCGCCGGCGCCGAGGCGCGGCTGGACGGCAGCGCCGCTACCGTCTCAGGCCTGAAGGCGCTGGACGAACGCACGGTGCAGATCACCCTGACACAGCCCTACGCGGCCTTCCTCGCGCTCCTCGCCTCGCCGGGCGCGTCGGTCTACAACCGCGCCTTCACCGAGGCCGCCGGCGACCAGTTCGGGCTGACGCCCGAGACCACCACCGGCACCGGCCCGTTCATCCTGCGCGACTACACTCTGAACGACAGCCAGATGCTCGAGGCGAACCCGGACTACTGGCGCGGCCGGCCCAAGCTCGACCGGCTGCTGGTGCGCGTGGTGTCGGATTCCGAAACGCTGCGGCTGCTGTTCGAATCCGACGAGATCGACGTGTTCGACCTCGACTATGCCCAGACCCAGACGCCGTATTTCTACGGCAGCGACAAGTGGAAGGACCAGATCCGCTCCGGTCCGCGGGTCGGCATCTACTACTACAACATCAACCAGTTGAAGAAGCCGTTCGACGATGTCCGGGTCCGCAAGGCGTTCCAGATGGCGATCGACCGGCAGACCATCCTCGACAAGAACTTCTACGGCAAGGGCAAGCTGGAAGACGGCGTGATGCCGCGCGGCCTGGCCTGCTACACCCCGGCGGCGCCGATCGAATACAATCCGGCAAAGGCGAAGGAACTGCTGGCCGAGGCAGGCTATCCCGACGGCGTGGAGATCAACCTGCAACAGGTGTCGAGCTGGTCGTCGAAATGGTCGGACATGAACCAGATCATCCAGGCCCAGGTGGCCGAGGCCGGGTTCAAGGCCAATATCGTCACCACCGACGAGGCGGCCTTCCTCGACGCCCGCAAGGCGGGCGCGGCCGAGGCCTACACCCAGGTCTGGTCGGCCGACTTCAACGACCCGGACAACTTCTTCTACACCTTCTTCTCGGAATCCGGCACCAAGGTGCGCGGCTACAACAACAACGACCCCGAGGTCTTTGCCGGAATCGAAAAGGCCCGCGGCATGACTGACCAGGAGGCGCGCTGCAAGCAATACCAGGACCTTACGGCGCGGATCGTGGATACCGACGCCGCCTGGGTGCCGCTGTTCAGCCTTGACCACAGCTATGTCGTGCAGCCGCGGGTCAAGAACTTCGTGGTGCCCTGGAACGGCTGGAGCGACATGAGCTACTACACGGTCGAGGTCGAGTAAGACCCCGGGGCCGGGGCGCGCGGAACCGCGCCCCGGCCGCGAACCCCGCCCTTTCGCCACGCCCGCCGGTCCCCGGGGCGCCGCAGAAAGTACACTTCGACAATGTTGATGTTCGCGCTCAGACGCATCGTCGTGTCGATCCCGGTCCTGATCGGGATCACGCTGATCCTGTTCCTGATGCTGAACGTGGTGCCGGGCGATCCCATCGCCTTGATGATGAAGGAACATGCCAGCGCCGACGTGATCGAGCGGGTGCGGGCGCAGATGCATCTCGATGATCCCCTTGTCACCCGCTACTTCCAGTTTCTCTGGAATGCGCTTCACGGCGATCTCGGCAATTCGATCAAGCTGAACCGCCCGGTGACCGACCTGATCCTAAAGGCTTTTCCGAACACCCTCATGCTTGCCGTCTGCGCGGCCCTGGTCTCATGGATCATCGGCATCCCGGTGGGCATCCTGTCGGCCGTGCGGCGCGACAGCGTCCTCGATCGCTTCTTCATGGGTTTCTCGCTTCTCGGCGTGTCGATGCCGATCTTCTGGTCGGCCCTGCTCCTTCAGTATGTCTTCGCCATGAAGCTGAAGTTGCTGCCGGTCTCGGGCTTCTACGGCTGGCAATACCTGATCCTGCCGGCGATCGTGCTGGGATGGTCTTCGGCCGGGGTGATCGCCCGGCTGACCCGTTCCAGCCTGCTGGAGGTCATGCGGCTCGACTACATCCGCACGGCGCGCGCCAAGGGTCTTCGCGAGATCGGCGTGATCACCCGGCATGCGTTGAAGAACGCGCTGATTCCGGTGGTGACGATCATGGCGATCCAGGTGGCGAGCCTGCTGTCCGGCGCCGTCATCACCGAGTCGATCTTCTCGATCCCGGGCGTCGGCCGGATCACGGTGAGCGCGATCTCGTCGCGCGACATGCCGCTCTTGCAGGGGGCGGTGCTGTTCGCCACCGTGCTGGTGATCCTCGGCAATCTGGTGGCCGACATCCTCTATTCCATCCTTGATCCCCGGATTCGCGCGCAGATGGGGAACGTGTCGTGACGATCCATTCCCCAGACATCGCGACCGCGCCTGACATCATCGAGGAAGCCAGCTTCCTGCGCGACACGATCCGCGCCTTTCGCAAGAACCGCATGGCGATGGTGGGCCTCGTTTTCGTTCTGGCGCTGGTTTCCTGCGCCGTCTTCGCGCCCTGGATCAGCCCGCACGACCCCTATCGCGTGGCACTCGACGACCAGCTTTTGCCGCCCTCGGCGACCTATTGGCTGGGCACCGACAACTTCGGACGCGATGTGCTGACCCGCATCCTTTACGGCGCGCGCATCTCGCTCGTCGTGGGGATCGTGCCCAGCCTGATCGCGCTCGCGATCGGCACGGTCATGGGCATCCTCAGCGGCTATCTCGGCGGCAAGACCGATTTCGTGGTCATGCGGCTCGCCGATATGATGATCGCCTTTCCCTCGCTGCTCTTGGCGATGGTGGTGATGTATACGCTCGGCGCGAACCTGCTGAACATCTTCCTTGCCCTTGCGCTTGTCGGCTGGGCCTCGGTCGCGCGGGTGGTGCGGTCGCAGACACTTGCACTGCGCGAGAAGGAATTCATCGAGGCAGCCCGCGCCAACGGCACGGCGCGGACGACGATCATGTTCGGCCATATCTTTCCCAACGTGGTGCCCACGCTGATCGTGCTGTTCTCGCTGTCGATCCCCGAGGCGATCATGTGGGAATCGAGCCTCAGCTTCCTCGGTGTCGGGGTCCAGCCGCCCGAGGCAAGCTGGGGTCTGCTGGTCGCCAAGGGGCGTGAATACATGTTCCAGGCGCCGGCGGTGGCGATCGCTCCGGGTGTCGCGATCCTCTTGACGGTGCTGGCGTTCAACTTCATCGGCGACGGGTTGCGCGATGCGCTCGACCCGTCGATGAAGGATTGATTCATGGCATCCGACACCCTCCTCTCCGTGCGGAATCTCAGCACCGAATTCCACGGTGATCGCGGTCATGTCCGGGTGCTGGATGACGTATCCTTCGATGTGGGCCGTGGACAGATCATCGGGCTTGTGGGTGAATCAGGGTCCGGCAAAAGCATGACGGCGCTGTCGCTCATGGGGCTGGTGCCCAGCCCGTCGGGTCGGGTCAGCGCCAGTTCGATCATGTTCGACGGCATCGACATATCGAAAATCGGCCCGGCCGGGATGCGCCGTATCCGCGGCCGCGACATCGCGATGGTGTTTCAGGAGCCGATGACATCGCTGAACCCGGTCCGCAAGGTATGGGAGCAGGTGGGCGAGCCGCTGGCGATCCACAAGGGCATCGGCCGGCGTGCGATCCGCAGCCGCGTGCTGGAAACATTCGAGATGGTGGGCATTCCCGAGCCGAGGGCCCGGCTCGACGCCTACCCGCACCAGCTCTCCGGCGGGCTGCGCCAGCGGGCGATGATCGCGATGGCCCTGATCTGCGAACCAAGGCTGCTGATCGCCGACGAACCGACCACCGCGCTCGACGTGACGACCCAGGCGCAAATCCTTCGGCTGATGCGCGACTTGCGCGATCGCATCGGCACCTCGATCATCATGATCACCCATGATCTCGGCATCATCGCCGAGATGTGCGATGCGGTGAACGTCATGTATGCCGGCCAGATGGTCGAGCAGGCCGACGTCTTCGACCTGTTCGAGCGGCCCTCGCACCCCTACACGCGCGGGCTTCTCGCGTCGATTCCCCGCGCCACCGAGCCCCGGATGGCGCGGCGGATGCCAAGCATCCCGGGCATGGTGCCCAACCTGGCGAAACTGCCACCCGGCTGCCGCTTCGGTTCGCGCTGCGCCGATGTGATGCCGGTCTGCCATGAGCGCGCGCCCGGCCTGATCGGCGTCGCAGAGGGTCATCAGGCAAGATGCTGGCTGCATGCCGTGCCGGACGCCGTCGCACGAGGGAAGACGCCATGACGACGCCGGCCGGAACCGCGGGTTCGGAGATCGTGCTGTCGACCCGCGACCTGACCAAGCACTACACCGTCGGCGGCGGCCTCCTGGGTGGACCCGCCCGGGTGGTGCGCGCCGTCGATGGCGTGACCCTGGACATCCGCGCACGGGAAACCTTCGCGCTGGTAGGGGAATCCGGCTGCGGCAAGACCACGCTCGGCCGGGTGATGCTGCGGCTTCAGGAACCGACCTCCGGCACGATCCGCTATCGCGGCACCGATCTCACCGGCCTCGACGAAGCCGCGATGCGCGCCCTGCGGAACAGGCTTCAGATCGTGTTCCAGGACCCCTACGCTTCGCTGAACCCGCGCATGCGGATCGAACAGATCCTGGCCGAGCCGCTGCGCAGCCACGGCTTCGGCACCCCCGCCGACATCCGCGACCGCTGCGCCGAATTGCTCGAGATGGTGGGCCTTCGCCGGCAATATCTGCGCAACTATCCGCATCAGTTCTCCGGCGGGCAGCGCCAGCGGATCGGCATTGCCCGGGCATTGGCAAACCGGCCCGACTTCGTGGTCTGCGACGAAAGCGTCTCGGCGCTCGACGTGTCGATCCAGGCGCAGGTGCTGAATCTGCTGGCCGAGTTGCAGGATAGCCTGAGCCTGACCTATTTCTTCATCACCCACGACCTGGCGGTGGTGCGCCAGTTCGCCGACCGCGTGGGCGTCATGTTCCTCGGCCGGCTGGTCGAGGTCGGCACCACCGAAGACCTGTTCGCCCGGCCGCTGCATCCCTACACGATGCTGCTGATGTCCGCCGTGCCGCGCCCCGACCCGCGCCAGCGCGGGCGTGAGCGGCCGATGATACAGGGCGAGGTTCCCAGCCCGATGAACCTGCCCGCCGGCTGTCGGTTCCACACCCGCTGCCCCTTCGCGCGGGACATCTGCCGGACCGAGGAGCCGGTCCTGCAAGACAGGGATGGGCGTGCGGTCGCCTGCCATTTCCCGCTTGAGGCCTGAAGGAGACGCGAATTGGACCTGATCATCAGCAAGCAAGGCCACCACTGGCAGGCGCGTCATGGCGCCAGGGTCTGGCGCGCCGCCGTGGGCCGCAGCGGCATCGCGCCGAAACGGGCCGAGGGCGATGGCGTCAGCCCCGTCGGCTGCTGGCCGATCCGCCGCGTGCTCTATCGCGCCGACAAGCTCGCCGCGGCGCCTGCCTCGGTCTTTCCCACCGCCGCCATTGCCCGGGATGATGGCTGGTGCGACGCGCCGGAACACCCCGACTACAACCGCCCCGTGAAGCTGCCGTTCGCCGCCAGCCATGAGGAGATGTGGCGCAACGACGATCTCTACGACATCGTCGTCGTGCTGGGGCAGAATGACGATCCGGTCGTGCCCCATGCCGGCAGTGCGGTGTTCCTGCATGTCGCAAGCGAAGGCTACGGTTCCACCGCTGGCTGCGCCGCGATGACAAGGGCCGACCTGCTGGATTTCCTGACGCTCGCCAAGCCCGATACCCGGCTCTGCTTCCAGGCCGGCTGAGGCACCGCAATGACCGGAATCGGCCTGCCCGCGCCCGAACCGCGCCGGGCTTGCTGCCGGATCGGCAACGCCACCCCGCCGGCGCCAGCATCGCGACCCCCCGATCGAACCCCCCGGGCGGCGATCTGCTCTCGACTATGAGCGCCGGGGCGGGCACCATTGTGCGGGTGGTTTGTCCCCGGGGGGCCGCGGCTGAAGGTTGGCGATTGCAACCCGACCGCTTCGGGTGAACAACCCTCCTGAGAGATCGCAGCTAGACCGGTGCCATGTCACAGAATCGTTTCTCCAGGGGCGAAGGCCCCTCGCAACGCCAGCTTCGCGTGGGCGAGCTGATCCGCCGGACGCTCGGCGAGGTGCTGGGCCGCGGCGAGGTGCATTCGGATGCGCTCCGCGCGATGTCGATCACCGTGGGCGAGGTGCGCGTCTCGCCCGACCTGCGCATCGCCACGGCCTATGTGCTGCCGCTCGGCGGCAAGGGGGCAGACGAGGCGATCGCCGCGCTGAACCGGGCGAAGGGCGAACTCCGGCATCACGTGGCGCAGGCGGTGAAGCTGAAGTTCGCGCCGGAACTGCGGTTCATGATCGACGAGACCTTCGACCGGATCGACCGCACGCGCGCGCTTCTGGCCGACGAGCGGGTGCAGCGCGACATTGCCAGGCGCGACGACGATGACGGTGCTGAGGGCTAGCATCCTGGCCCTTTGCCTGTCGGCCGGCCTCGCTGCGGGCGCGGCCGGTGCTGCCACCTGCCGTGAGGTGGTTTTCGAGGGCGAGGGCTATGCCGTCTGCGAGGCCGCCCCGGGCGAGGACCTGAGGCTCTATCTCGACGACCCGGAGGGCGTTCGGATTGGCACGTTCGATCGGCTCGGCGCGATGCTGGAAGGCCAGGGCCGGCGCCTCGTCTTCGCGATGAACGCGGGCATGTATCACCCCGACCGCCGCCCCGTCGGGCTCTATATCGAGGAGGGGCGCGAGGTCGCGCCTCTGGTCCGGGCGGCGGGGCCGGGAAACTTCGGGCTGGTGCCGAACGGGGTGTTCTGCATCCAGGCGGAAGGCTTTTCCGTCATCGAGACGCGGGCTTTCGCGGCCGATCCCCCCGCCTGCCGCTTCGCCAGCCAGTCCGGCCCGATGCTGGTCATCGGTGGCGCGCTGCACCCGCGGTTCCTGCCTGGGTCCGACAGCCGCTACGTGCGCAACGGCGTCGGTGTCTCGGCCGACGGGGCGCGCGCCTGGTTCGTCATCTCCGACGGCGCGGTGAACTTCCACAGCTTCGCGCGGTTCTTCCGCGACGGGCTCGGCCTCAGCGACGCGCTCTATTTCGACGGCAGCATCTCGCGTCTCTATGCGCCCGATCTCGGCCGCGAAGATTTCGGCTTTCCGATGGGGCCGATCGTGGCGCTGTCGGCCCCGGCGGATTGACGCGGGCGGGCGCATTCGCTAGCACGCGTCCTTCACCGGCAGGGGCAGGCGATGGGACGCAGGAAGGGCCGCGACATTTCGGGATGGCTGGTGGTCGACAAGCCCGCCGGCATGACCTCGACCGCCGTGGTCAACAAGGTGCGCTGGGCGCTCGGCGCGCGGAAGGCCGGCCACGCCGGCACGCTCGACCCCGCCGCGACCGGGGTGCTTGCCGTCGCGCTGGGCGAGGCGACCAAGACCGTGCCCTATGTCACCGACGCCCTGAAATGCTACCGCTTCGCGGTGCGGCTGGGCGCCGCGACCAACACGGATGACGCCGAGGGCGAGGTGATCGCCACCGCCGAGGGGCGCCCCTCCGACGATGCAATCGGGGCGGCACTGGCGGCCTTCCGGGGCGAGATCATGCAGGTGCCGCCGCAGTTCTCGGCGGTGAAGGTGGAGGGCGAGCGCGCCTATGCGCTGGCGCGGGCGGGCGAGGAGATGGAGCTTGCCGCGCGCCCGCTCTGGGTCGAAAGCCTCGAGATGATCGCACGTCCCGACGCCGACACGGTCGAGCTGGAGATGATCTGCGGCAAGGGCGGCTATGTCCGCGCCATCGCCCGCGACCTCGGGCAGACGCTGGGCTGCCTTGGCCACGTGCTCTGGCTGAGGCGTGAATGGTCCGGCCCGTTCGAGGCCGCGGATGGCGTGACGATCGGCACCATCGAGGCGGAGGCGAAGACGGAGGCACTCGCGGCGCGGATCCTGCCGCTAGAGGTGGGGCTCGCCGAGCTGCCGGAACTGAAGGCCACCGCGGAGGGCGCAGCGCGGCTGAGGAACGGCAACCCCGGCATGGTGCTGGCCTCGGACCTCGGCTGGGGCGAGGAGGCCTGGGCAAGCTTCCAGGGCCGGGCGGTGGCGGTCGGCGTCTACAGATCGGGCGAACTGCACCCGAGCCGGGTCTTCAACCCCTGACGCCGGGGCGCTGCCCCGGACCCCGGGGGTATTTGCGCAACGAAGAAGCTCAGAGTGCCAGCCCGACCTTGCGCCCCTCGTGGAACGCATAGGGGGCCTGGCGCGGTGCGGCGGCATCGCCGATGAGGTGGGTCTCCACCCCGTCGAGGTCGCTCGACAAGGGATCGAAGGCCCGGTTGGTCGTCGACATGACCAGCGCGCTGGCGGCGTGGCGTGTCTCCTCCCCCGTCAGGAGGTTGCGCAAGGTGGCGCCGTCGCCGTGCCATCCGGCGACCAGATGCTCGGTCAGGAACCTGACGCCGAGCTTCGCCAGCCGGGGACGGAGTCCGATGTCGGCGGAGGTGCGGGCCAGCTCCTTGCCGACAAAGGGCTCTGGCGTGACGATCGTCACCTCGTGGTCGCGCTCGGCCAGCGCCCAGGCGGTGCCGAGGCCGCGCCAGTGGCCGCCCTCGTCATAGAGGATCACCGCGGGTCCGAGCTTCGCCTCGCGCCGCATGACGTCCTCGGGCGACCAGACATTGCCCCGCTCGATCCCCGGCAGCCGGTCGGCACCGGGAAGCCAGCGCTGATAGCCGTCCTCGTCGGGCAGCGAGCCGGTGGCGAGCACCACGGCGTCGGGGGAAAGCGCGCGGATGTCCCCGGCCTCGGCATAGCTGTTCAGGTGGACGCGGACCTGGAGCTGCGCGAGCTGGCGTTCGTACCAGTCGAGAAGGTCGAGGATCTGACCCCGGCGAGGCTGTTCGCCGGCAAGCCGGAACTGCCCGCCGATGCGGGGGCCCGCCTCGAGGAGGTCGACGCGGTGGCCGCGCTCGGCCGCCACCCGCGCGGCCTCCAGCCCCGCGGGGCCGGCGCCGACGACGACGACATGGCGGGGCGTCGCGGCCGGGGTGAAGCGGTCGCCGCCCCATTCGAACTCGCGCCCCGCCGAGGGGTTGATCAGACAAGAGATCCAGTAGTCGCGGCTCCGCCTGCCCCAACACATCTGGTTGCAGGAGATGCAGCCGCGCACGTCCTCGGCCCGGCCCTCGGCGGTCTTGCGCGCGAGATGCGGGTCGGCGATCTGGCCGCGCACGATCGAGACCATGTCGGCCTGGCCCGAGGCGATGATCGCCTCGGCGTTCTCGGGCGTGCGGACATGGGCCTCGGAGGTGATCTTCGCGTGCTTCACCACCCGCTTCAGCTCCTCGGTGAAGGGCGCGGTCAGCTTCTCGCCATAGAGGAAGGTCGGCATCAGCCGCTCGAAATCCATGTATCCGCCGTGGCCGCAGGTGACGTAGTCGACATGGCCGGTCGCGTCATGGAGGGCGACGACCTCGGCCAGTGCCTCGCCCTGCAACAGCACCTCCTGGGCGTCGGAGGTGGAGATCGCCAGGCCGATGATGAAATCCTCGCCGCAGGCGCGGCGGATGCCCTCGATGATGCTGCGCGAGAGCCGGGTGCGGTTCTCGAGGCTGCCGCCCCAGCGGTCGGTGCGCCGGTTCGACCAGGGCGTCCAGAACTGGTCGAGCAGCGAGTGGTAGGCGGCCCAGACCTCGACTCCCTGGAACCCCGCCTTCCGGCAGCGGACGGCGGCGGCGATGTGGGCCGCGATCATCTCCTCGATCTCGGCCTCGGTCATCGCGTGCGAGCCGTCGCTGTCGTGGTAGGAGGGCCCGCCCGAGGGGCCCCAGTGCGGCGCGAAGCTGAGGTCGGAATCGCCATGCGCGCCGACATGGTAGAGCTGCTGGAGGATGACCGCGCCCGCCTCCTTCACCGGCTCGGTCACCTTGCGGAAATGCGGGATCACCTCGTCGGTCGAATGCAGGAAGTTGCCCCGCGTCAGCACGCCGGTGCGGTGGACCGGCATCGGCTCGGCCACGATCATCCCCGCCCCGCCGAGCGCGCGTTCGAGGAGGTAGGCTGCGAAGCGGGGACCGGGGAGCCCCATGTCCGACATGTTGGCGGTATGGGCGCCGAAGACGATGCGGTTGCGCAGGCGCTGGCCGCGCAGCTCGATCGGCGCGAGAAGATGGGGATGGCCGGTCATCCGGGGGCGTTCCTTCGGGCCGTGGGGGCACCCGCGACTCTAGGGCGCCCCCTCACCGAAGGGCAGTAGCGCAGGCGACATTCCGAGAGGCGGAAATGTCGCTTTGGGGGCGGCAGCGCCGGCCACCGCCGCGCGGTCCCGTCACTCGGCCGCGATGTCCGAGGCCCAGCCGGACACCGCCTTCACCTCGAGGAATTCCTCGATCCCCCAGGTCCCGCCCTCGCGCGCCCGGCCCGAGGCCTTGACGCCGCCGAACGGCGCGCCCGCCCCGCGCGACTGGCCGTTCATCTCGACCATGCCGGACTTGAGCCTCAGCGCCAGCCGGTTGCGGCGCGCGCCGTCCCCGGTCTGCACATAGTTGGTCAGTCCGTAGGGCGTGCCGTTGGCGATCCGCACCGCCTCCTCCTCGCCCTCGAAGGGGATGATCGACAGCACGGGGCCGAAGATTTCCTCGCGCTCGATGGTCATGCCGGGGGTCACGTCGGCAAAGACCGTGGGGCGGACGAAATACCCCTTGTTCATCCCCTCGGGCAGGCCGAGCCCGCCGGCCACCAGCCGCGCGCCCTCGTCGATGCCCTTCTGGATGTAGCCCTGGATCTGCTCCCACTGGCGGCGGTTCACCACCGGGCCGATGTGGCGGCCGGGCTCGGAGGCGGGGCCGACCTTCACCGACCTGGCGGCCTCGGCGGCCTCCTCCACCACGCGGTCGTAGATCGACCGTTCGACCAGCATCCGGCTGGGCGCGTTGCAGCTCTGGCCGGAGTTGTTCATCAGGTGCAGGACGCCGCGCTTCACCGCCTTGTCGTCGGCATCGGCGAAGATCACGTTGGCCCCCTTGCCGCCAAGCTCCAGCGTCACCCGCTTCAGCGTCTCGGCCGCGGCCCTGGAGATCGCCCGCCCTGCGCGGGTCGAGCCGGTGAAAGAGATCATCTCGACATCCGGGTGGGCCGACAGTTGCGCGCCCACGCCCGCGCCGTCGCCGTTGACGAGGTTGAAGACACCCGCCGGCACCCCGGCGTCATGGCAGAACTCGGCGAAGATCATCGCGTTCAGGGGCGATTCCTCCGACGGTTTCAGCACGCAGGTGCAGCCCGCCAGCAGCGCCGGGATCACCTTCAGCGCGATCTGGTTCATCGGCCAGTTCCACGGCGTGATCAACCCGACGACGCCGATCGGCTCCAGCACGATGCGGTCGTCCGGCGCATGGGGGCCGAGCGGGCGGATCCATTCGATCCGGTCGAAGGCGGTCAGGAAGTTCTTCAGGTGCCAGGGCAGGCAGGGCGCCTGGCTGTCCCGCGCCATGTCGATCGGCGCCCCCATCTCCATCGAGATCGCGGCCGCCAGCTCATCCTTGCGCCGCTCGTATTGCTCCAGGATCCGCTCGACCACCTTGCGGCGCGCGGCCGGCGGGGTCGCCGCCCAGGCGGGAAAGGCGGCCTTCGCCGCCGCGACGGCGGCGTCGGTGTCGGCCGCGTCGCCGAGCGAGATCACCGCGCAGGGCTCCTCGGTCGACGGGTCGGTGACGGCGCAGTCGCGGGGCGCTGCGGGCGCGACCCAGCGGCCGTTGATGTAGAAATCGCGTCTCTCGATCATGGCGGGCCTCATCGTCCGGGGGTGTTCGGGGCGGACTGTGACAGGAGGCCGGGGCCGCCGCAAGGCCGGGGGCGCAAGATTTGATCAAATCTTTGCCGGGACGCGAACCATGCCCTCCGCCTTGACGGGCCGAGGATGCGCGCCTAAGGCTCCGGGCGGTTGCATCCGTCGCGGATGCCCGGGCGCAGGGAGGCTCGGATGGGCGTGTTCAGCAAGCTCCGCTACAGGATCAAGCGTCGCGCCCTGCGCGGCCGCGACCCGTCCGACATCTTCCGCGAGTATGTCCGGATCAACAAGTGGGGCGACCGGGAAAGCCTGTCGGGCAAGGGCTCCAACCTGGCCTCCACCGAGGAACTCCGCCGCCTTCTTCCGCCGCTGTTCCGGGACCTCGGCATCCGCTCGCTGGTCGACGTTCCCTGCGGCGACTTCAATTGGATGGCGCATGTCGACCTCTCTGGCATCGACTACCTCGGCGGCGACATCGTGCCGGAACTGGTGGAGCGCAACCGCGCCCGGCACGGCCGCCCTGGTGTGCGCTTCGAGGTCATCGACCTGATCCGCGGCCCGCTGCCCCGGGCCGATCTGGTGTTCTGCCGCGACTGCCTCGTGCACCTGTCCACTGACCACATCGCCGCCGCGCTCGCCAATATCCGCGCATCGGGGTCCACGTGGCTTCTGACGACGGTCTATCCGGGAAGCCCCAACGACGACATCTACACCGGCGAGTGGCGACCGCTCGACCTCTCGCGCCCACCCTTCGGCCTGCCCGCGCCGGAGCGGCTGATCGCCGAGGGGCAGGAATGGCTGCCCGGACAGGCGAAGGACAAGATGCTCGGCCTGTGGAAGGTCGCCGACCTGCCGGCCCCCTGAGGCGGCGGTGGACGTCCTCGTCATCAATCTCGCCCGTTCGCCCGACCGGCTGGCGTTCCAGCAGCGGCAGCTTGCGACGCTGGGGCTCGGCTTCCGGCGGCTCGAGGCCGTCACCGCCGAGGCGGCGGGCGGCCTTCGCCCGGAAAGCTACTGGCAGGGGTGGGAGCGTCCGCTCCGCCCGGCCGAGCGGGCCTGCCTTCTCAGCCATGTCGCCGCCTGGGACCATATCGCCGCGAGCGGCCGTCCGGCGCTGGTGCTGGAGGACGACGCGGTCCTGTCGCGGCGGGTGCCGGCACTCTTGTCGGCGCTGGAAACCGCCTCGGGGCTCGACCATGTCACGCTCGAGGCGCGTGGGCGCCGCAAGCTGCTCGGTCATGAAACGCGGCCCGTTGCCGATGGCCTCCGCCTCGTGCGGCTCTGGCAGGACCGGACCGGGGCGGCGGCCTATGTGCTCTGGCCCTCCGGCGCGGCGAAGCTGCTGGCGCGGGCGGGGCGAGAGGCCGCTCTGGCCGATGCGATGATCTGCAAGGCTCACGAGCTTTCGAGCTGGCAGGTGGAGCCTGCCTGCGCGATCCAGCTCGACCGATGCGCCCGTTACGGCGTGCCGGCGCCGATCGGGACCCGATCCACGATCGACAGTGCCGATCGGCCGGCCGGCATCCCCGCCCAGCGCCTGCGCCGGATCGTGTCGCAACTGCGGATGGGCTGGCGGCAGCTCTCGCTTCTCGGCCGGGCGACGCGGCGCGAGGTGGCGCTGGACCCTGCGGACTTCGCCTAGCCCTCGTCGTCCCACCAGCCGGTCCGGTCGCGCCGGTGCAGCGCGCGGAGACGGGCGAAGGCGGTGTCGTTGACCTGCATCCGGTCGTAGACCGCCTTGAGGATCATCCCCGCCGGGCCGGAGGCGAAGAAGGGCTCCAGCCGCCAATACATGTTCCTGAGCGTGTCGTCGGTGCCGACAGTGAAGACCGACGTGCCCTCGAACAGCGGCACCAGATCGGTCTGGAGTTTCTCGATCCGGTCGGGCCGGGGAGGAAGCGTCTCCGCCCCGCGGATGTAGCGGTCGGATTCGCAGACCTTGACGGTATTGGCCAGCAGCGTCGCCATCATCGCCACCGCCCGCGCCTGCGGATCAGCGGCATGGTCGGCGAACGTGTCGGCGGCGGAGATCAGCCAGCGCAGGTTCAGGTGGCGGCAGAGAAACTCCGCCTCCTGCGCCCAGAGCGCGAGGAACTGCGCCACGCTCTCGGCCGGCCGGACCTCGCGGCGGATCAGGACGATGAGCCGCGCATGGTGGTAGAGAAGCTCGGGCTGGCCCGAGAATTCCCGCCGGAGGTTCGCCAGATGCAGGTCGAGCGATTTCTCCGCCCCCCGCGTCTGCGCCGCCTCGCCGGCCTCGACCACCGCCGTGCGCATCGCCACCAGATCGGCATCGGCCGGAAGGTGCCGGCCCGCCCCCCAGCGCTTGCGATGCTGGTTGAGTGAGAGGAAGCGTTCCAGCCGGGATTTCCTGCGTCTGACCATCGCTGCCTCAGCCCGGCCGCCGGACGACTGCGCCCAGGTCCGCATCATAGCGGAAGTCATAGGATGCGAGCGCGGCGCGGTAGCCCTCGGTCAGGTCGTCGCTGCCCAGTTCATCCGGTCGCCGCGCCGAGGCACCGACATAGGCCTTGAGCGCCCGCGAAGCCTGCTTCTGGTCGATGAAGGGCCGTATCTTGCGTCGGAACGGGTAGTGAAGAATGCTGTCCCGAAGATCGCGCACCTTCGGTCGCGGGAAGCGGAACACGCCGCCGTTCAGCCATTGGCTTGCCATCCCGGTCGCGCGAGCGGTGCGGAACCAGGAGAGGCTCAGGAGAACCTGGTCCCAGACATTGGGGTGTTCGGCGCACAGATGCACCCATTCGGAAAGCAGCTTCTCCGCCTTCTCCGACCTGTTCAGGAAGATCAGGCCGGAGAGGTCTTCCCAGCCCTTGCGGCGGACGAAGGCAACATCGAAGGGATTGCCCATCAGGAAGGTGGGCGGCCGCAGGATCGCCGCATCGGCGTCTATCCAGCAGACCGGCCGGTCGCTTTCCCGCCATGCAGTCTCGATGACGCGTGCCTTCAGCCCGGTGTTGGCCACCCACGATCCGCGCGAGGCCACCGGCTCGATCCGGTGCGGCAGGCCGTGGCGGTCGAGCGAGGCGCGCAGGTCGGCCGCGAGTGCCTCGTAGGGCGTGTCGGCAGTGTAGTAGGAAACGAAGAGCGGCGGCTCCCCCCGCGCGGTCTCGTAGAGTGCGATCTCGTCGTGCAGGGCGGCGACGCAGGCGAAGTCGGTCGCGCCCGGGCGCCGCATGTGCGCGACGATCCGGCCTCCCGGCGCGGCCAGCGCCTCGGCCAGCGGCCGGAAGGAAAGCCCGGCACCGGCGAGATAGTCCGAAGGTGTCATCGCTGCCCTCTCGACCCCGCGCGAGGTGTCGCAGCCGCCGGCGCGCCTGTCAACCGACGCGCCGAATGCGAAGGGCCCCGGTGCGAACCGGGGCCCCGCTGCGAACACCGCCGGATCACTCCGAGGCGTCTTCCTTTTCCCGCTTCTCCGGCACGATCTCCTGGCCGGTTTCCTGGTCGACCATCTTCATGCCGAGCCGGACCTTGCCGCGTTCGTCGAAGCCGAGGAGCTTGACCTTCACCTCCTGGCCTTCCTTGAGCAACTCGTTGGGATGCTGGAGCCGCTTGCCGGAGATCTGGGAGACGTGGACCAGCCCGTCGCGCTTGCCGAAGAAGTTCACGAATGCGCCGAAGTCGACGAGCTTCACCACCTTGCCGGTGTAGATCTTGCCTTCCTCGGGTTCGGCCACGATCGAATAGATCATGTCGTAGGCCTTCTTGATCGAATCGGCATTGGCCGAGGCGATCTTGATCACGCCGTCGTCGTTGATGTCGACCTTGGCGCCCGAGACCTCGACGATCTCGCGGATGACCTTGCCGCCCGAACCGATCACTTCACGGATCTTGTCGGTCGGGATGGTCATGGTCTCGATGCGGGGCGCGTGGGCCGAGAATTCGGCGCGGCCAGCCGAAATGGCCTTGGCCATCTCGCCAAGGATGTGCATCCGGCCGTCCCTGGCCTGCGCCAGCGCCTGCTCCATGATCGCGGGCGTGATGCCCGCCACCTTGATGTCCATCTGGAGCGAGGTGATGCCGTTCGCGGTGCCCGCCACCTTGAAGTCCATGTCGCCGAGGTGATCTTCGTCGCCGAGGATGTCGGTCAGGACCGCCCATTTGCCGTCATCCTCAAGGATGAGACCCATCGCCACGCCCGCGACCGGCGCCTTCAGCGGTACGCCCGCGTCCATCATGGAGAGCGACGATCCGCAGACCGTGGCCATCGACGAGGAGCCGTTCGATTCCGTGATCTCCGACACGACGCGGATCGTGTAGGGGAAGTCGGTCGGCGCCGGCAGCACCGCCTGCAGCGCACGCCAGGCCAGCTTGCCGTGGCCGATCTCGCGTCGGCCCGGAGGACCGAAACGGCCAACCTCGCCCACCGAATAGGGCGGGAAGTTGTAGTGCAGCAGGAAGTTCGAGCGGAAGTTGCCGTGCAGCGCGTCGATGATCTGCTCATCCTCGCCGGTGCCGAGCGTGGTGACCACGAGGCCCTGCGTCTCGCCGCGGGTGAAGAGCGCGGAGCCATGCGTGCGCGGCAGGATGCCGACTTCCGAGACGATCGGGCGGACGGTCCTGGTGTCGCGGCCGTCGATGCGGCGGCCGTTCGACACGACATCGCCGCGCAGGATCGCGCTTTCCAGCGTCTTCAGCGCCGGGCCGAGGTTGGCGTCGGCCAGTTCTTCCTCGGTCAGGGCGGCCTTGATCGCTTCCTTGGCGGCTTCGATCGCGTCGTGACGCTCGGACTTGTTGAGGATGGCGTAGGCAGCGCGCATCTGCGCCTCGCCGGAGGCTTTCACCTTGGCGTAAAGCGCAGAGTAGTCCGGCGGGGTGAAGTCGAACGGCTCCTTGGCGGCATCCTCGGCGAAGTCGATGATCAGGTCGATCACCGGCTGCATCTGCTCGTGGCCGAATTTCACCGCGCCCAGCATCTCGGCCTCGGAAAGCTCGTAGGCCTCCGATTCCACCATCATCACCGCGTCCTTGGTGCCGGCGACGACGAGGTCGAGCCGCTGTTCGGGGTTCGAGCGCAGGTTGTCCATGTCCGCCACGTCGGGGTTCAGCACGTAGGCGCCATTGGCGAAGCCCACGCGTGCCGCACCGATCGGACCCATGAAGGGCACGCCGGAAATCGTCAGCGCCGCCGAGGCCGCAATCATCGCGACGATGTCGGGATCGTTGACGAGGTCATGGCTGAGCACGGTGCAGATGATCAGCACCTCGTTCTTGAAGCCGTCGACGAAGAGCGGCCGGATCGGTCGGTCGATCAGGCGCGAGGTCAGCGTCTCCTTCTCGGAGGGGCGGCCTTCGCGCTTGAAGAAACCGCCTGGGATCTTGCCGGCGGCATAGGTCTTTTCCTGGTAATGCACGGTCAGCGGGAAGAAATCCTGCCCCGGCTTCGCGGATTTCGCGAAGGTCACGTTGGCCATGACGGAGGTTTCGCCGAGCGTGGCGATGACCGAACCGTCGGCCTGACGGGCAACTTTCCCCGTTTCCAGTGTGAGCGTTTCCTGGCCCCACTGGATTGACTTTCTTGTCACGTTGAACATCTATCGTTTCCTCTGGGGAGCGACCCCGGCCCTCCGGGACTCCCGTTCCTATGGCGGCCCCATTGCCGCCGCCCCCTATCCTTCGCATGCGCCCGGGGGCATGGGCTCACGTCACAGATGGAGGGGGGCCATACAGGAAAACCGGCAGGTTGGGAAGCGGCATGTGACCGGCGGCGCGCGCCGATCCCTGCCCTGCCGCCGCGGGGAACGCCGGGCCGCGTCAGTCGGACAGAAGGTAGACCCGCGCCGCCCTGTCGAAGTCCACGATCCTGCGGCCGTTCGAGAATGCCGCCTTCAGCCCTTCGCGCAGCCCCTGCCGCAGGTCGCTGGCGCGGCCCGGATCGACCCTCGCCAGATCGCCGAGGTCTTCCGGCAGCGCCAGCGCCAAGGGGCTTGCCGGACGCGGCGGCCGCTCGATGCCCCGCGCCAGCGCCGCGACCACGGGTGAGGCAAGGTCCCAGTTGACCAGCAGCCGGTCCGAGGCGAGGCCGCTGTTGATGCCCGCCATCTCGCCGTAATAGTCCTCGAGATAGGTGTCGGACGTGGCGCCAAGGCGGTGGATGTTCAGCGTGGCGTTGACCGCGCGCAAGGGATCGAAGGTCCAGCGGACGAGGGTCATGCCGCGCGTAAGGCACCAGTCGCGCTGGTAGAACTTCAGCCGGACGCCAAGACCGAGACCGCGCGCCTCGGGCAGGACGGCCAGCCGGTGCGAATGCTGGATGCCGGGATCGCGGGTCGGGAAGCCGAAGATGTAGCCCATCAGCCGGCCCTCGACGAAAGCGCCGCCGGCAAGGCCACCCTCGGCCTGGATCACCATCATCAGGTCGGCCGGGTCCGGCAGGTCGCCCTCGCCCCAGACCTCGCGCTGCAATGCCTCGGCCTCGCGGAACTCGGCCATGCCGGAGAGGTCTCGGAGGGTGACGCCGGTCATGCGCGGAAGTCCTGCGAGGACAGGGTGGCGGTGGCAAGGTAGTCCAGATCCAGCGTCACGCCGATGCCCGGGCCCCTCGGCACGGGCATCCGGCCGGCTTCGGTTTCCAGCTTCTCGCAGACGATGTCGCGGGTGAAGTAGCGGCTGGCCGAGGAGGTGTCGCCCGGCTTGGTGAAGTTGGGCAGCGTGGACAGGTGGATGTTGTGCGCCCGGCCGATGCCGGACTCGAGCATCCCGCCGCACCAGACCGGCACCTGGAAGGCCTCGCAAAGGTCGTGGATACGCCGCGCCTCGGCATGGCCGCCGGACCGGCCGACCTTGATGTTGACGACCCGGGCGGCATCGGTCTGCAACGCCTTTCGGGCGTGTTCGACGGTGCGGATGCACTCGTCCAGGCAGATCGGCGTGCGGATTCGCGATTGCAGGGTGGCGTGGTCGTGAATGTCGTCCCAGGCCAGCGGCTGCTCGATGTAGTCCAGCGCGAAATCGTCCATCCGGCGGATCAGGTCGGTGTCGGCCAGCGTGTAGCAGCAGTTGGCGTCTACCGTCAGAGGGGCGTCGGGGAAGTCATGGCGCACCGCCCGCAACAGCGCGATGTCATGGCCCGGCTTCACCTTCAGCTTGATCCGCCTGTAGCCCTGTTGCAGATGCGCCGCCACGCGGTCGAGCGTGCCCGCGATCGGACCGATGCCCAGCGACACGCCGACATCGACCGCCTCGCCCTCGCCGCCGAGGACGGTCTGGAGCGGCAGGCCCAGCGATTTCGCCCAAAGGTCCCAGAATGCCATTTCCACGGTGGCCTTCGCCATGTGGTTCGCCCGCCACGGTGCCATCTGGCGCGCCAGCGATTCGGGGTGGGCGAAGGACTTCCCCAGCACCTGGGGCAGCAGGACTTTCTCCAGAAGGTCCATCGCCCCGGAGACGGTTTCCTCCAGATAATCCGGCAGCGGGTCCATCACGCCCTCGGCGTAGCCCTCCAGCCCGTCCGCGCGCAATGTCAGCAAGGGAAAGACTTTTTCCGTCATGGTGCCGGTCGCGATGGTGAACGGCGTGACCAGCGGCAGGCGCACAAGCCGCAGGGTAGCGCCGTCGATCCGCAGCGGGGCCTTGGTGAAAGCGGGGTCCGGCATGTGCTGCGTCCTATCGCGAATTGCTCTGGGCATCGGATTTCAGTTTACTTGCATTGTTGACCGAATGAAATATTCCTGACAACCTTCCTCCAGCAGCGGGGGATGCGCCGGTGGAGCAGAGCGCGGAAGCAAGGCCAGACGGTGCGGCAGGGGCCGCGGCCCCGGCGGGCGACCTGCGCCAGCGTCTCGCCGCCGCGGCAGGGGGCGGCACCCCGGCCGAGCGCGCGCTGGCGCACTACCTGCTGACAAGCCTCTCCTCGCTGCCGTTCGAGACGGCGGCCACGGTGGCGCAGAAGGTGGGCGTGTCGGAGGCGTCGGTGGGCCGGTTCTGCCGGTCGATCGGCTACCGGCACCTGAAGGACCTGAAATCGAGCCTGCAGGTGGATCTGGGCGAGAAAGCCTGGCTGATCGGCGACCGGCTGGAGGATTTCCACCGCCGCAGCCGGCAGGGCCGCGCCGAACTGTCGCGCGCTCTGGAACGCGAGATCGCGGCGCTGGTGACGGTCTACGAACTGGCCGCGACGCCGGCCTTCGATGCCGCCGTGAAGCGGCTGGCGCGGCGGCGCGCGGTCTGGGTCGCGGGGTTCCAGACCGAACGAGGCCATGCGGCGGAACTGGTCCACAACCTGCAATACCTGCGCGGCGGCGTGCATCTTGCCGATGCCTCGAGCGGGCATTTCGCCGACGTCCTGCTTTCCGACGCGGCAGAGACGACGCTCGTCCTGATCGACGGCCGCCGCTATTCGCGCCTGACGCGCGATCTGGCGCTGGCCGCACGCGACGAGGGGATTCCAGTCACGCTGATCACCGACCCCTACTGCGACTGGGCGCCCGGTGTCGTGACCGAGCTTTTCGCCGTGCCGACCGACCTCAATCACTTCTGGGACACGACGGCGGCGATGTCGTCGCTGATCGGGCTGATGGTGAACGGCGTCTTCCGCGAGCTTGGCGCCGGGGTCGAGGACCGCATGGCCCGCGTCTCGGCGCTTTACGGCGATTTCATCGGACATACCGTCCCGGGACGCAACCCGGGCAGACCCTGACCGCAAACCCAACAGAGAGAAAGAGAACGGCATGACCTTCCCCTTCCGCAAGACCCTGCTTTCCGCCACCGTCAGCCTTGCCGCGCTTCTGGCCGGCCAGGCCGCCACCGCGCAGGAGGCGGTGATCGTCCTGAACACCAACGAAGTGGGCGCGCCGACCTACAACCCGATCAAGGCCACGATGCTGAACACCGCGACCGGCCTGATCTTCGACCGGCTCGTCGTCCAGGCGGCCGACCTGTCCTATCATCCCTGGCTGGCCGAAAGCTGGGAGGAGGCGCCCGACGGGATGGCCTGGACCTTCCACCTGAAGCAAGGCGTCAAGTTCCACAACGGCGAGCCCTTCACCGCCGACACGGTCAAGCAGTGGATCGAGATCTTCAAGGCCAGCGACAGCGAGAACGCCTATATGGCCGAGGCCATCGCCTCGGTCGAGGTGGTCGATGACCACACCGTCAAGTTCGTCATGTCGCGGCCGGAGCCGAACCTGCTTTACAACCTGTCCTCGACCTTCATGAACGTGATCGAGCCGAAGTCCTACACCGCGCTGGGCGACAACTATGGCGTGACCGAGGTTTACGGCACCGGCCCCTACAAGATGGAAAGCTTCGCCATCGGGCAGGAAACCGTGCTGGTCAGGAACGACGACTACACCTGGGGGCCCTCGGTGGCGAAGAACCACGGCCCCGCCAAGATCGCCAAGCTGACCTTCCGTGAAATCGCCGAGGATTCGACCGCCTTCCTGGAACTGAAGACCGGCGGGGTCGACCTGCTGCTGGGCGTGCCGGCCGACCTTCTGGCCGAGGTGAAAAAGGAAGCCAACCTGGCGATCCTGACCAAGCCGGGGACGGATGTCTACTACATGCCGATCAACGTTACCAAGGCGCCGTTCGACGACATCCGCGTGCGCGAGGCGGCGGCGAAGGCGATCAACCAGGAGGAAATCCTGGCCTCGGTCTTCGGCGGCATCGGCTCGGTCGCCGATACCTTCCTGATCTCGGCCCTGCCGGAAAGCCATGTGTCCGACGGCGCCAAGATCCACTACGACCCGACCCGCGCCAATGCGTTGCTGGACGAGGCGGGCTGGGCGATGGGGGCGGACGGGGTGCGCGCCAAGGACGGCCAGCCGCTGAAGGTCAGCCTGTGGACGCAAAGCGACAGCATCTTCCGCCGCCTGACCGAGGTGGTGCAGGCGCAACTGAAGGCGGTGGGGATCGAGGCCGAGATCACCACCTTCGACAGCTCGATGATCCGCGACCAGTACAAGACCGGCGAACAGCAACTGGCGGTGCGGTCCTATACCTGGGACAATGCCGACATCGTCGACTGGTTCTTCGGCGGCGACCGGCTGGGCTATCCCAACGTCTCGATGTTCAACGATCCCAAGGCCGAAGAGCTGCGCGCGACGGCGATGACGGGGTCGAAGAACATGGACGAGCGGGTGAAGAACTTCACCGCCTATCATGAATACGTGCTGACCCAGTTCCCGATGGCGCCGATCTATCAGCCGGTGACCAACGTCGCCTACAACGCCGACCGGCTGGTGATGCCCGATCCCGTGAACGCGCCCGATGTCGGCGTGGTCGCCATCATGGACATGGAGGTGAAGCAGTAGCACCGCGCAGGCGGCAGGGGGCACCGGGATGCTTGGCTATCTGGTCAGACGGACCCTGATGCTGGTGCCGGTGTTCCTTGCCGTTTCCGTGGTGATCTTCCTGATCCTGCATTTCATCCCCGGCGACCCGATCGACAACCTGCTGAAGATCGGGTCGTCACCTGACGCGCGGGCCGCGATGGAGGCGCGCTACGGGCTCGACCGGCCCTTGCCGGTGCAATACGGGATCTGGCTTTCCAAGGTGGTTCAGGGCGATCTGGGCACGGCGATCGTCGCGCGCCGGCCGGTCGCAGACCTGATCGCGCAGGCGCTGCCGCATTCGCTCAGGCTCGGGGGGCTGGCGCTTCTGTTCTCGTCGTTCTTCGGCGTGGTGCTCGGCGTGATCGCCGCGGTCAGGCGCGACCGCTGGCCGGACCGGGCGATCATGGGCGGCGTCCTTCTCGGCTCGACCATGCCCGGGTTCTGGCTGGGGCTGATCCTGATGCTGCTGTTTTCGGTCCGGCTCGGCTGGTTCCCGGTTTCGGGCGCGCGGGGCTGGTCGTCGCTGGTGCTGCCGGTGCTGACCATCGGCCTTGGCGGCACCGCGCTGGTCACGCGCATCACCCGGGTGGCGATGATCGAGGCGGCGGGGCGCGATTTCGTCACGCTTCTGCACGCCAAGGGCCTGTCGCCCTTGCGCATCCAGGTGCGCCATGTGCTGCGCCACGCGCTGATCCCGGTGGTGACGATCCTTGCGCTGAGGATCGGCTGGATCCTTGGCGGCGCGGTCACGGTCGAGGTGGTCTTTGCCCGGCCGGGCCTTGGCACGCTTCTGATCAAGTCGCTCAGCCAGCATGATTATCCGGTGGTGCAGGCGTGTTTGCTGATGCTGGCGATGGCGGTGATGCTGGGCACGCTTCTGGGCGACATCCTTCAGGCGGCGATGGACCCGCGCGTGCGGGCGGCGCTGTCATGACCGCGGCCACCCTGCCCGCGCCGCTGCGCGCGCTGCACCGGCTGGCCGGCGGGCTGGCCGGAGGCTGGCTGATCGCCGTGATCGCCGCGGCGGTGCTGGCGCCGGTGCTGTCGCCCTGGGCCTATGACGTGCAGGCGCTGAAGGATGCCTATCAGCCGCCCTCGGCGCTGCACTGGCTGGGCACCGACGAATTCGGCCGCGACCTGCTGACCCGGCTGGTCTACGGCGCGCGCACCTCGCTGTCGGTCAGCGGGATCGCCATCCTGCTGTCGGTCCTCTGCGGCATGGTGCTGGGCGCCGCGGCGGCCTGGTTCGGCGGCTGGCTCGACCGGGCGGTGACGGTGGTGGTCGACCTCACCTGGTCGTTCCCGGAAATCCTGATCGCGCTGATCCTGGTCGCCATCATCGGCCCCGGCACCACCGGCACGATGATCGCCATCGCGGTCGCCTATCTGGCGCAGTTCACCCGCCTGACCCGGGCCCAGATCATGACCCTGAAGGGCGAGACCTTCATCGAGGCGGCGCGGTCGCTTGGTGCCGGCAACGCCCATATCCTGTTCCGCCACCTGCTTCCGAACGCGCTGGCGCCGGTGCTGGTCTCGGCGATGCTGGCCACCGGCGACGCGATCATCCTTGAAGCCACGCTCGGCTTCTTCGGCCTTGGCGCGCAGCCCCCGGTGCCAAGCTGGGGCGGGATGATGTCGGCCGGTTCGGCGCTGGTGTTCAAGGCGCCCTGGATCATCATCTTCCCCGGTCTGGTCGTGGCCGTCACCGTGGTGGCGATCAACCTCTACGGCGATGCGCTGATCGCCGAACTGGACATCCGCGGCCGGATGCGGGCGGCGGCATGAGCGCGCTTCTGGAACTTGAGGCGGTGTCCGTCGCCATCGGCAAGGTGGCGCTGCTTGATCGCATCAGCCTGGCCGTCGACCGGCGGCAGATCCTCGGCCTTGTCGGCGAAAGCGGCTCGGGCAAGTCGCTGACGGCGATGGCCGCGATGGGGCTTCTGCCGCTGATCGGCGGGCGGGTGACCGAAGGACGGGTCAGGTTCGACGGCCAGGACATGGGCGCGATGACCGAGCCGCAGCGCCGCGCGCTGCGTGGGCGGCGGATCGGCTTCGTCACCCAGAACCCGATGACCGCGCTCGACCCGGTGCAGCGGATCGGCGAACAGGTCGATGTGGTCTCGCGCCTGCACCTCGGGCTGTCGCAATCCGCCGCCCGCGCCCGCACGCTGGACCTGCTGACGCAGTTGCGCATCCCCGATGCGCGGGCGGTGGCCGAGGCTTACCCGCACCAGTTGTCGGGCGGCATGAAGCAGCGCATCGTCATCGCGATGGCGCTGGCGGGCGAGCCGGACCTGATCATCGCCGACGAACCGACCACCGCGCTTGACGTGACGGTGCAGGCGCAGATCATCCAGATCCTTGGCGCGCTGGTGCGCGACCGCGGGCTGGCGCTGTTGCTGATCACCCATGACATGGGGGTGGTGGCGCAGGTCTGCGACCGCGTGGCGGTCCTTTATGCCGGCCGGCTGGCCGAGGAAGGCGCGGTCGGGCCGATCTTCGCCGCCCCGGCCCATCCCTATACCGCCGCGCTGATCGGCTGCATCCCGCAGGAGGGCATGGCGAAGCGAAGCCTGCACGGCATCCCCGGCGCGGTGCCTTCGGCGCTGGCCTTCCCGTCCGGTTGCCGCTTCCATCCGCGCTGCCCGCGCGCCACCGGGATCTGCCGGGCAAC
Organism: Albidovulum sp.; assembly: GCA_030837825.1. Classification (GTDB taxonomy): domain Bacteria; phylum Pseudomonadota; class Alphaproteobacteria; order Rhodobacterales; family Rhodobacteraceae; genus Albidovulum. The sequence continues at coordinate 18,215 of JAUQYB010000147.1, read as the reverse complement.
CGTCCCGCCGCTGATGGCGCAGGGGCCGGGCCGGGTCGCCTGCCACCATGCGGGGCAGCTTGCCGGGGCCGCGCCATGACTGCGCCGCTGATCCGCATCGAGGGGCTGACCAGGCGCTTCGCCACCGGCGGCGGCCTTTTCGCGCGCCCGCGCGAGATGCTGGCGGTGCGCGACGTGTCGCTGGACGTGGCGCGCGGCGAGGCGCTGGGGGTGGTCGGCGAAAGCGGCTGCGGCAAGTCGACGCTCGCCCGGCTGGTCCTGCGGCTGATCGACCCCAGCGCCGGCCGGGTGATCTTCGACGGAACCGACCTGACGGCGCTTTCCCCGGCTGCGCTTCGGGCCGCGCGGCGGCGCATGGCGATGGTGTTCCAGGATCCCTATTCCAGCCTTGATCCGCGCTACACCCTGGCCGAGGTGCTGGCCGAGCCCTTCCGCGTCCAGCGCCAGCCGCTGCCCGCCGGTGCGATCCCGTCGATGCTGGCGGCGGTCGGCCTGCCGGATACGCTGGCCGCCAGCCACCCGCACCAGCTTTCCGGCGGCCAGCGCCAGCGAGTCGGCATCGCCCGCGCGCTGGCGCTCAGGCCCGAATTCGTGGTGCTGGACGAACCGACCGCCAGTCTGGACGTGTCGATCCAGGCGCAGATCGTGGCGCTGCTGTCGGACCTGCGCGACCGGATGGGGCTGACCTATCTGTTCATCAGCCACGATCTTGGGCTTGTGCGTTATTTCTGCGACCGGATCGTGGTGATGTATCTGGGCGCGGTGGTCGAAATCCTGCCCGACACCGGCGCCGCCCCGCGCCACCCCTACACCGCCGCGCTGATGCGGTCGGGCTTCGCCCCCGATCCGGCGCGGCGCCGCGACATCGTGCCCTTGCAGGGCGAGATCCCCAGCCCCTTCGCCCTGCCGCCCGGCTGCGCCTTCGCCGGGCGCTGTCCGCGCGCCACCGACCGCTGCCGCGCCGAACGGCCGGCGCTGTCGGACGATCCCGCCCATCCCGTCGCCTGCTTCCATCCGCTCTGAAAGGCTAACCCCATGCCCTTCCATGTCCTTACCGGCAGCTTCGTCCACGAAAGCAACACCTTCAAGAAGGGCGAGACCACGCTTCAGGACTTCCGCGACGCGGTGCTTGACGAGGGCCAGGTGGCGATCGACCGCTTCGGCGACGTGAACGACGAACTCGCAGGTTTTCTCGATGCCGGGCGGGAGGCGGGCTGGCGCATCACCCATACGGTTTCGGCCCATGCCAACCCCGGCGCGCCGGTGTCGCGCGCGGCCTTCGACCATATCGCCGCGATCATCTGCGACGCCGCTGCCGAACAGCGCGCCACGCTGGACGGCATCCTCCTGAGCCTCCACGGCTCGATGGTGCCCGCCTTTAGCGAGGATGGCGAGGGCGAGCTGCTGGCCCGCCTGCGCGAGGTGGTCGGGCCGGACCTTCCGGTCGCGGTGACGCTTGACCTGCACGCGATGGTGACGCCGGCGATGGTGGAACGGGCGCAGATCCTCGTCAGCTACAAGACCTATCCGCATGTCGACATGCGCGAAACCGGACGCCATGCCGGGCGGCTTCTGGATGCGGCGATGCGGGGCGCGGTCAGGCCGGCCACGCTGCGCGCCCATCGCCCGATGCTGGACGAGGCGAACGCCGGGCGCACCGACGTGCCGGAAACCGCCGCGCTTTACGCCCGCGCCCGGGCGCACGAGGCCGAACCGGGCATCCTTGCCGTGTCGGTCAACGCCGGCTTTTCCGAGGCCGACATCACCGAGATGGGGCCGACTGTGCTGGTCACCCACGACCTGGGCGCGGAGACCCGTGCGCGCGAGATCGCCGAGGCGCTGGCCGACACGATCTGGGACCAGCGCGGCCATGTCTTCAACGATTTCCTGACCCCGGCCGCGGCGGCGGCCGAGGCGCGCGATTTCGATGCCGCCAAGGGGCCGCTGGTGATCGCCGACTATGCCGACAACCCCGGTGCCGGGGCCTATGGCGACGCGACCGCGCTTCTTGACGCGCTTCTGAAGGCCGGCGCCACCGGCGGCGCCTTCGCCCCGATGATCGACCCCGCGGCGGCGGCCGAGCTTCACCGCCACAAGGTCGGCGAAACCGTGACGCTCGACCTGGGCGGCAAGCGCGATCCGGCCTTCGGCGGCGGCCCGATGCGGCTGACCGGCGAGATCGTCCACCTGTCGGACGGCACCTATACCGGCGACGGCCCGATCCTGGGCGGCATCACCCACAGCTTCGGCCCCACCGCGGTGTTCCGGGTGCAGGGGATCGACATCCTTGTCGTCACGCTGAACGAACAGATGCTCGACCTTCAGCAGGTGCGCGCCTTCGGGATCGAGCCTGCGCGCCTGCGCTTCCTGGTGGTCAAGTCGATGCAGCACTTCCGGGCCGCCTTTGAACCGATCGCCGGCCGCGTCATCGTCTGCGACACCGGCGCGCTGGCGACCCCGCAGGCGCACCTGCGCCCCTATATCCGCGTCCGCCGCCCGGTCTGGCCGCTGGACCGGACGGGATTCGCCCCGAGCCGCTGATCTGGGCCGGCCGCGCCGATCCCCGTGACGATCAGGGGCGGCCCATGCCGGGAACCGCCTCGCCCTTCCCGGCGGACGGATGTCGGCCGGTCTTCGTCGTCACTGGCCGGCGGTCGGCGGGCGACGCCCCGGGCGCGAAAGCTCAGCGGCGATGATCATGCGCTGGATGTCGCTCGTGCCTTCGTAGATGCGGCAGATGCGGGCGTCGCGGTAGATGCGTTCCACCGCGAAGTCCTTCAGATAGCCGTAGCCGCCGTGCACCTGGATCGCTTCCGAGGCGACCAATTCGGCGGCCTCGGAAGCGTAGAGCTTGGCCATCGCCGCCTCGGTCTTGCAGGTCTGTCCGGCGTCGCGCAGCCGCGCCGCATGGTGCAGATAGCAGCGCGCGGTCTCGACCTTCATGCGCATGTCGGCCAGCCGGAAGCCAACCGCCTGATGCTCGACGAGCGGTTTGCCGAAGGTCCGCCGTTCAAGCGCATAGGCATGGGCGAGGTCGAAGGCCGCGCGCGCCAACCCGACCGACTGCGCCGCGATCCCGAGCCGCCCGAGTTCGAGCGTGCCCATTGCCAGAGCGTAGCCGCCGCCGACCGTTCCGAGGACATGGTCGTCGGCCACGAAGACCCCGTCGAGTCCCACCTGGCAGGTTTCCGACGCCGAGAGGCCGAGCTTGTCCTCGACCCTGAGGACGGCGTAGCCCGGCGCCGAGGGCGGCACCAGGAAGGCGGTGATGCGGCGGCGCGGATCGTCGGAGTCGACGGCAGCGAAGACGATCGCGATATCGGCCGACTTGCCATTCGACATGAACTGCTTGGTGCCGGAGATCCGGAATCCGCCCTCGCAGCGCCGGGCCCTGGTGGCGATGGCGAAGGCATTCGATCCGGCCTCGGGCTCGGTCAGGCCGAAAGCGCCGTTGATCTTCCCCTCTGCCAGCGGCCTGAGGTAGCGGCTCTTCTGCATCTCGGACCCGTGGTGGAGAAGCGGGCTCGACACCAGCCCGTTGTGCAGCGCCATCATCGCCCCGATGCTGCCGTCGGCGGCGGAAATCTCCTCGACCGCCATCACGTAGCTGACGTGATCGGTGCCGACGCCACCCAGGCTTTCCGGCACCAGCATGCCCAGAAAGCCGAGCGCACCCAACGCCGCCATCTCGGCGCGCGGGAACGCCTTGCCGCAGTCGCGATCGGCTGCGGTGGGCGCAAGACGATCCTGCGCAAAGGCGCGGGCGCTGTCGCGGATCATGCGCTGGTCCTCGGTCAGCAGGCTGTCGTGCATGTCAGGCCCTTTCGCGGCTGCGGGTTGCATCGTGCAGAATGCCGTCTTCGACCAGCCGGGCGATCTCGTCGTCCCGCAGGCCGAGCCGGTGCGCGAGAATGGCCGGCCCATCGGCACCGAGACCGGGCGCGGCCGCCGTCGGCCGCGCGGGCATCGCAGAGAACCGCGCCGGCTGCGCCATGACGCGCTCGGCCCGGCCGTCTGCGCCGGGGACAACCGGCAGCAGATCGCGGGCAGCGACCTGCTGTCCGGCGACAGCCTCCGGCAGGGTGAGGATCGGCGAGGCCGGCACATCGTGGGCGCGCAGCCGCTCCAGCACCGCCGCGACGGGCAGCGCGCCGCTCCACCCCTCGATCAGCGCCTTCAGCGCCGCGTGGTTGTCGTGGCGCGCGCCGTTTGAGGAAAACCGCGGGTCTTGCGCAAGCCCGGGCCGGCCCATCGCCTCGGTCAGCCTGGCGAACTGGCGCGGGTTCAGCACCGCGATGGTGTAATGGCCATCCTGCGCCCGGAACACGCCGAAGGGCGCCCCGAGCGGATGGCGGTTGCCCACCCGGACCGGCGGCACGTGCCCGTGAAGATGCTGGGCGAGCCCTGCGGGCATGAAGTTGAACAGGCAATCATACATCGCCACGTCGACGAACTGGCCCTTTCCGGTGCTGCCGCGCGCGATCAGCGCCGCCAGCGCGGCCCATGAGGCGAACAGCCCCGTCGTCAGGTCGGCGATGGATTCCCCCGTCATCGTCGGCGGGCCGTCCGGTTCGCCGGTCAGGCCCATGAAGCCGGTCAGGGCCTGGATCACGAGATCATAGGCCGGCAGGTCGCCCATCGGGCTTTCCCGGCCGAAGCCCGAGATCGAGACATGGATGAGGCCGGGATTGGCCCCTGCAAGCACCCCGTGGCCAAGCCCCATGCTGTCCATCACGCCGGGCCGGAAATTCTCCACGAGAATGTCGCTGGACTGGGCCAGTTGGCGGACGATTTCGCGCCCGCGATCCGACCGCAGGTCGAGCGCCACGCTCTTCTTGCCGCGGTTGAGCAGGCGGAACAGGCCCCCGGTGCCATCGGCGAGCGGCGGAACATGACGGTAGTCGTCGCCGGCGGGGGTCTCGATCTTGATCACCTCGGCGCCGAGATCGGCCAGCAGAGCGGTGCAGAAGGGCCCGGCCAGCACGCGGGTCAGGTCCAGCACGCGGATGCCTGTCAGACAAGGATTGGTCATGATCCGCTCCCGGGAGATTTTCCGGAGACAGGATCGCAGCCGCTGCCTATAGAAGAAAGAACTGTATTCGAGTAGCCGGAATAGGAAATTCCGATAATGACGACGCTGCGCCAGTTGAGATATTTCGCCGCTGTCGCCCAGACCGGCAGCGCCACCCGCGCGGCGGCGGTGCTGAACGTGTCGCAGCCGTCGATCTCGGCCGCGATCCGCGAACTGGAGGCGGATTTCGGGCGCGCCCTGTTCTTTCGGCGGCAGGCGCAGGGGCTGGAACTGACGCCCTTCGGCACCGAGAAAGTGCGTGAGGCGCGCGAAATCCTGATCCGGGTCGAGGCGATGTCACATCGCGACGGCAGGGGCGCGCGCACCCGGCTGGTGCTGGGGTATTTCGCCACCCTGGGTCCGACCTGGATTCCGGGCATTGCCGGGCATCTGGATGCAGTGCTTCCCGATACCGAGCTTGACCTGCGCGAATGCGATCTTGAAGGGATCGCGCGGTTCCTCGCGACCGGGGTGATCGACTGCGCGCTGAGCTATGACGTCGGCCTGCCACCGGGAACGGAACGCGCCGTGCTGGCGGAGCTTCGGCCGCACGCGCTCCTGCCGGCGGGCCATCCGCTCGCCGAGCGCGAGTCGGTCAGCCTCGCCGATCTGGCAGAGAACGATTTCGTCCTGATCGACCTTCCGCTCAGCCGCGAATTCCTGATGGTGCCGTTCTGGCAGCGCGGCCTGTCGCCGCGCATCCGGCTCAAGACCCGGTCGATCGAGATGGCGCGCCGCATGGTGGCGGCCGGACAGTGCGTTTCGCTTCTGGTCACGCCCGTCAGCGGCAACGATGTCTCGCGCTCTTTGCCGGTTGTTTACCGGCCCCTGCGGGACGAGATGCCAAGCCAGCGGCTGGTCTTCGCCCACGTATCGGCACCGCCCCCGAATCCGGCGCTGAAAGCAGCGGCGGAAGCGATCAGGGACTATTTCGCCGCCGGCCCGGCAGGTCGGTGAGCGATCGAAATGCAGACCGCCGCGCCTCCCGGCGGCAGGTCGAACGTTCCTGCGCAAAGCACGGTGTCGCCGGGTTCGAGAGCGGCTCCGTTCCCGATTGCCCCTCCCGAGACGATGTGAATCGCGAAAGTTTCGCCCGGTCCGGCGGCAACCAGGTGCCGCACCCCGCCCGAAAGCGTCGCCACCGAGGCGATCACATCCTTCCGGCACATCAGATTCAGCGCCCTGACCGCCCCTTGCGTCAGGCGCGCAGCGACCGGAACCGCGCCGTCGAAGGCGACGGGGCAAAGACGGGTCGCGCGCCGTGGCCCGTCGGGCAGGTCGAGCACCAGCCCCCCGCCCGCGACGACGGTCAGGATGCGGTGAAGACCGGGAAAGGCCGAAAACGGGCCGTTGCGGTCGATCTCGGCAAGGCTCAGGCGCCAGAGAAGGCCGCAGTCATCCGAAACGCTCGCGATCTCGTGCGTGATGCCGCCGCCGTTCCTCCACGGCGCCGGGGTCAGCGCGGCATGGCGGATGATCCGCATCGCGCCCCCCCAAGCTCAGCCGAACAGCGTGGCCGCCGCAGCGCGATAGCCGTCGCGGATCGCCGCTTCCTGCGGGTGGCGGCCGTCGCGGATCACCCAGCGCCCGGCCACCATCACGTCGCGGACCGGATTTTCGGTGCCGCCGAGGATCCAGCCGTCCAGCACCGTTTCCGGCCCGTGGCCCAGCAGCGGCGTCGCGTCGGGGTCAAGCATCACCAGATCGGCACGCCGCCCGGCGACGATCGCGCCGCCGCCCTGGCCCGATGCGCGTTCGCCCCCCGCCAGCGCGGTGTCGAACAGCAGCCGGCCGCTGTGCACCTCGGCCCCGCCTTCGGGCCGGGCGATCACGTTGCGGCGCCTGAGTTCCAGCCGCTTGCCGCATTCGAGGATGCGCAGCTCTTCGGCGGTCGAGGTGCTGTAATGGCTGTCGGTGCCGATGCCCCAGGCGCCGCCGGCGCCGTGGTATTCGACCAGCGGGAAAAACCCGTCGCCCATCGTCGCCTCGGTCAGCGGGCAGATGCCGACCACCGCGCCGCTTGCCGCCGCGCCGGCAATTTCGGATGCGTCCAGATGGGTCGCGTGGACCAGGCACCACTGATCGTTCAGGTCAACATTGTCGATCAGCCACTGCACCGGCCGCGCGCCAAGCCCGGCCTCGACCTCGGCGACCTCATGCGTGGTTTCCGAGACATGGATGTGCAGCCGCGCCTGCGGGTCCATCGCCTTCATGCCCGCCAGCGCGGCATGGGCTTCGTCCGGCGTGACCGCGCGCAGCGAATGCAAGGCCAGCCCGACCCGCAGGTTCCGATTGGCGGCGCGGCGGCTGCGCAGGGTGTCGATCAGCCGAAGATAGTCGTCGACCGGATGGACGAAACGCTTCTGCGTTTCCTCGACCGGCTTGCCGATGCCGCCGTGCGCATAAAGCACCGGCAGCAGCGTCAGCCCAAGCCCGGTGCGCGATGCCGCGGCGATCAGCCGGTCCGACATCTCGGCCGGATTGGGGTTGCGCCCGCCGCCGGCCAGATGGTGGACATAGTGGAATTCGCACACCGCCGTCATGCCGAAGCGCAGCATTTCAAGATAGACCTGCGCCGCCACCGCTTCGTAGGTGTCCGGCGTCAGCCGGTCGACCATGCGATACATCTCTTTCCGCCAGGTCCAGAGATTGTCCTCGGCCCGGGCGGCGGTGACGAATTCGGTCCGGCCCGCCAGCGCCCGCTGGAAGGCGTGCGAATGCAGGTTCGACAGGCCCGGCACGCCGAAGCCGCGCAGTCGTTCGACCGGCTTGCCCTGCGGCCGCTGGCCCGAGACCGACAGGATCACGCCATCGGCGCCGACATCGACATAGCCGGGCGACAGCCAGCCATCCGGCTGGTGCAGGTGTTCGACCTCGTAGATCGTCGTCATCGCGGGTTCCTTCAGCGGCTGAGCGCGCCCGAGCGCGCAAGGCGGTCAAGATCGGCAAGAACCGGACCGAGCACGGCGCGGGTCCGTTCGGCACGGTCGGGATCATAGGCCCAGGGGGCGGCCTCGGTCGCCAGATAGGCGCGCTGGGCGGTTTCCATCTGGATCGCGTGCACATTGTCGGCCGGCTGCCCGTAGTGGCGGGTGGTCCAGCCGCCCTTGAACCGGCCGTTGAGGATCGTGGGCTGGCCCGAGGCTTCACAGCAGGTCTCGACCGCCCGGGTGATCTTTTCCGCGCAGGTGGTGCCGCCGTTGGTGCCGATGTTGAAGACCGGCAGTTCGCCGTCGAACAGGAACGGAATCACCGACCGGATCGAATGGCAATCCCACAGGATCGCCACCCCGTGCCGGGCTTTCACCCGGTCGATCTGGGCGGCAAGTGCTTGGTGATAGGGCGCATGGAAGGCGGCGCGGCGTTCGGCGATCTCGTCAGCCCCGGGCGCCTGTCCTTCGGCCCAGATCGGCCGGCCGTCGAAATCGGTCAGCGGGCAGAGGCCGGTGGTGTTCTGCCCCGGGTAAAGCGAGCCATCGTCCGGCCCGCGGTTGGCGTCGATCACGTAGCGGTGGAAGCCAGCCTCGACCACCGTCAGATGCGCGATCAGGCCGGAATAGAGCCTGTTTATGTGCCAGTCGGTATCGGCCAGCGCCCGGCCGGTGGCGTTCAGCCGCTGGAAGATCGCATCCGGCACCTGGGTGCCGCCATGCGGCTGGCCAAGGATGATCGGGCCGTCGCCCTCGGCCACCTCGACCGGGATCATGCGTCCGGACTTTCATCGCGGAACACCACCCGCCCCGCCTTCATCACGAGCCGCGCCTGGCCGCGGCCAAGGCGATAGGCCATGTCTTCGTAGCGGGCGTAGGGAAAGATCGCGATGTCGGCATCCTTGCCGGGTTCAAGCGAACCCAGCCGGTCGCCGCGATCCAGCGCCATCGCCGCGTGAAGCGTGCCGGCGCGGATCGCCTCGGCCGGGCTGAAGCTGTACAGCCGGCAGGCAAGCTGCACCACGAAGGGCATCGATTCCAGCCAGCAGCCCGGGCACATGTCGGTGGCCAGCGCCACGGTGACGCCCGCATCCATCAGCGCCCGCGCATCGAAGGGCCGCGCGTGCCCGACCGAAAAGTCCAGTGCCGGCATCACCACGCACGTAACCCCGGCTTCGCGCAGCGCCGCATATTCCGACGGGTCGGTGAAGTTCATGTGGTCGGCCGACACCGCCTTCAGTTCGGCCGCGAGCCGCGATCCGCCGATGTGCGAATAGGCATCCGTGTGGATCTTGACCTTCAGCCCGTGCTCGCGGCCGCGTTCAAGGATCGCGCGGGATTCGGCGACCGTATAATAGCCGTCGTCACAATAGACATCGTTGAACTCGGCCAGCCCGCGCCGCGCCACCTCGGGGATCATCTCGTCCATGATCTCGGCGATATAGGCGTCGCGCGGCTTGTCGTCGGGAAATTCGTGCGCGCCAAGGAAGGTCGAGACGATCTCGATCGGCTGGACCGCCCCAAGGCGCTGGTTGACCTCGAGCATCTTGATCTCGGTCGCGGTGTTCAGGCCGTAGCCGCTTTTGCTTTCGACCGTGGTGGTGCCGAAGGCCAGCATGTGGTCAAGCCGTTCGGCGGCGCTGGCCACCAGTTCGTCCATCGTCGCCTCGCGCATCATCCGCGCGGTTGCGCTGATGCCGACGGGAATGCCCATCGCCCTGATCTCGGCGGCGGTCCGGCCCTGCACCTTCTGGGCGTATTCCTCGACCCGCGAGCGGTGGAAGACCAGGTGCGTATGGCAATCGACGAAGCCGGGCATCACCAGCCCGCCCCGCGCGTCGATCCGCTGGGCGCCGGAAAGGTCATGCGCGGCGGCAACCTCGGCCGCCGTTCCGATGGCGGCGATCGCGTTGCCGCTGACCGCCACCACCGTATTCGTGCGGGCACCGACCAGATCGGGCGCGCCGGGGGCGCAGGTCAGCACCTGGCCCGCGTTCTCGATGACTGCCGTGATCCGTGCCATGCCGGTGCCCCCCATCCTACTTGGTCTTCTTGCGCGGTGCCTTCGAATCCTCGGGTCCGAAGGTTGCCTCGCGCGTCCACCACAGCGGCACCTGCACCCCGTCCTTGGCGAAGCGTTCCGCCGCCGCCTTGCGCGCGATGTCGTAGCCGGCCTGGGCATGGCGCACCACGCCGATGCCCGAGTCGGTGGTCAGGCAGGCCGCCAGCCGCACATCGGCCTCGGCCGAACCGTCGGCGATCATGGTGACGCCGGTATGCACCGCCTCTCCCATCGAATAGTTCTCCTGGATCGCCACCAGATCGGCCCCGGCGGCGGTGTTCAGAAGCGCGTTCAGATAGGGCCAGTCGGAAATCAGGTCCGAACCGTCAAGCATCCGCTCGGATTCGAAGGTCGGGTTGACGATCGAGCCCGAGTCGAGGTTGTCGCGCGAGAAGGCCACCGGGCCCTTGAGTTCGCCCGAGCGCACCATCTCGTTCACCCGCATCCCGAATGCCTTGCGCTGGCCGAAGCCCAGATAGCAGATGCGCGCCGGCAGGCCCTCGATCGGGATGTGCTTGCGGGCAAGCTGGATCCAGCCGCGCACCAGGTCGTCATCGGCGAACATCTCTTCGACCACGTCGTCAAGCTTGCGCAGGTCTTCGGGATCGCGCGAGATGCAGGTCCAGCGGAACGGCCCGCGGCCTTCGCAGAACAGGGGCCGGATATAGGCGGCGACGAAGCCCGGGATCTGCATCGCCTTGTCGACCGGCATCCCGGCGTCGCGCGCTTCCTTGCGCAGGCTGTTGCCGTATTCGAACACCTGCACGCCGCGGTCGTGGAATTCGTTCATCAGCGTCAGATGGTCGATCATCGACTTGCCGGCGAGCTTGAAGTAGCGGTCGCGGTCCTCGCGGCGCAGGTCGCGCGCTTCGTCGACCGTCAGCCCCTCGGGGACGTAGGACAAGGGGTCGTGCGCCGGGGTCATGTCGGTGATGATGTCGGGGGTGAAGCCCGTCTGCTTCGCCTTGCGCAGCACCTCGACCGCGTTGCCGAACAGCGCGATCCCCAGCGGCCTTCCGGCCGCCGCCGCCGCCTTGGCCTTGGCCACCGCCTCGTCGAAGTCATGACAGATCTCGTCGCAATAGCCGACTTCCAGACGGTGCTGCATCACCTTCTCGTCCACGTCGGCGCAGATGCAGACGCCGCCCAGCATCGCCATTGCCCGGGTCTGGTTGCCGCCCATGCCGCCCATGCCGGCGGTCAGCAGGATGCGGCCCTTCAGATCGCCGCCGAACTTCTGGTCGCGGATCGCCACAAGCGTCTGGAAGGTGCCCTGGATCACGCCCTGGGTGCCGATGTATTCCCACGGCGCGGCGGTATACTGGGCATAGATGGTCAGGTTCTTGTCCTGAAGGTCGTAGAAGATCGGCCAGGTGGCCTTCATGATGTTGGTGGTCGCCATCACCACCCGCGGCGCCAGCGTGCTGGTGCGGAAGATCGCCACCGGCATCCCCGACTGCACCACCAGCGTCTCGTCGTTCTCAAGCTCTTCCAGCGACTTGACGATGGCGTGGTAGCTTTCCCAGTTGCGGGCGCATTTGCCGATCCCGCCGTAGATCACCAGCTCTTCCGGGTGCTCGGCGTTTTCCATGTTGTTCTCGAGCATCCGCAGGATGGTTTCCTGCTTCCAGCCCTTGCAGCGCAGGTTGTTGCCGCCCATCGCGCGGACGGAATACAGGATCTCGGGTTTGCCCATTGGTGTCCTCATTGGTTGGAACATGCGAGTTGGGGGATGTCTTAAACGTATATACAACTAAATACAATACAAGTCGGAAGGCTTGTCAAGAGCCCGCAAACCGGGATCGGATTGCTGTCATAACGGGCTGGCGACCAAGGCAGCACTGCTATAGTCTATACAGCAATCCGCATGGGTGTTGATGGCATGAACCCGAAAGCAAAACGACTCCCGCTGGAGTCCGAATCCTCCGATGGCATCGGCCTGTCACTGGGCCAGCAGGTGCGCGCCCACGTTCTTGAAAAGATCGACTCGGGCGAGTGGCGCGAGGGTGACCGCATCCCCTCCGAGTCGCAGCTTGCCGATCAGTTCGACGCATCGCGCATGACCATTCACATCGCGCTCAGGGATCTGGCGGTCGAAGGCGTCCTCGTGCGCCGGCAAGGCGCAGGCACCTTCGTCGCTGCCCGGCGGCGACAGTCGACGTTTCTGGAACTTCGCAACATCCATTCCGAGATCGAGGAGCGGGGAAACCGTCACACGACCGACGTGATCTCGCTCGAGCGGGTGCATTGCGACATGGGGCTGGCGACCGAGATGAATGTCGCGCCCGGTTCCGAACTGTATCATTCGGTGCTGTTGCACCGCGAAAACGGGCGCCCGCTGCAGATCGAGGACCGCTTCGTCAACCCGCGCTTCTCGCCCGACTTCCTGGAGCAGGACTATACCCAGATAACGCCGCATCAGCATCTGATGGCCACAGGCCCGCTGGAAGAAGTGGAGCACATCATCCAGGCGGTGCCCGCCGACGAGCGCAGCCGCGAACTGCTGGTGATGGCGCCGGGCGACCCGGTGCTGCTTCTGCGCCGGCGCACATGGTCGCGCGGGATGGTCGCCACCAGCGCACGGCTCTACCACCCCGGCTCGCGCTTCAGCATGGCCGGACGGATGGTCGTGGCGCGCTAGATCGGGCGCGGGGCCGCGGCACCGAAAATCCACCGCGAACACCCCCGGCCCGGCCCCCGGAGGCCGTGCCGAAATCGTCTTGACAACTGCGGCCTCGGCTTGAATGCTACAAATGACTATACAACTTTATGCAATCTAGGAGTCGTCAGCATGGAAATTGCCCGGCCCGCTGCGGAATGGCGCCCGAGCCAGCGCCTTGACACGCTGCCGGGCTATGGCCGGGGGCGCGCGGGCCAAACCATTCCCTTCCGCCACAGGCTCGGCTCGAACGAGGCGCCGGACGCGGGCGGCAGCGGCGCATGGCAGGCGGCAGACGCCATTCACCGCTATCCGGACCTGCGCGGGGAAACGCTGGCTGCCGCGCTCTCGCGGCACCACGGACTTGGATCCGACTGCGTTGCGGTCGCCGCGGGCTCGGTCGTGCTGCTCGATCAACTGATCCGCGCCGCCTGCGATCCGGGCGACGAAATCGTCACGCCCTGGCGGTCCTATGAGGCCTATCCGATCATCGCCGGCCTGTCGGGTGCGCGCCTCGTGGAGGTTCCGCTCGACGCCACCCACACCGCCGATCCGGTGGCGATCCGTGCCGCGGTCGGTCCGCGTTGCCGCGTCGTGCTGATCTGCAATCCCAACAACCCGACCGGGACCGCGCTGGACGATGATGCGATTGACGGGCTGCTGGACCAGATTCCGGGAGACCGCCTGGTCATCCTCGACGAGGCCTATGCCGACTACGCGGGTAACGCTGCGACGGTGGCCGCCCGGCCGGCGCGCCGCCTGGCCCGCCACCCGAACCTCGCGGTCCTGCGCACCTTCTCCAAGGCCTGGGGTCTTGCCGGCGCGCGGGTCGGCTACTGCCTCGCCTCGGCCCGGATCGTCGCCGCAGTGCAGGCCGTCGCCCCGCCCTTCCCGCTGCCCGGCCCCTGCGTCGCGCTGGCGCTGGCGGCACTTGCCGATCCCGGCGCGGTGGCGGCGCGGGTTGGCCGTAACGCCGTTGAGCGCGCCCGGATGGCCGAAGGGCTCAGCGCGCTCGGCCTGCCGGTCGCGCGGTCACGCGCCAACTTCGTCTGGCTGCCGGTGGGCGACGATGCCCGGCCGCTGACCGACCATTTCGCCCGCGCCTCGATCGCCGTCCGCTGCTTTCAGGGCGAAGGCGTCCGCATCACCACCGGCACCCCTGCCGACACCGACGCCGTTTTCGCTGCCGCCCGCACCTGGCGTGGCTGATCCCTCCTGCGACAAGGAAGACGCTAATGCAGAATGCCGTGATCCTGGGTGAGAGGCCGGTCACACTCGACGACCTCGTCGCCGTGACCCGTGCCGGCTGTCCTCTGGCGCTTTCCGATGCCGCCCGCGCCGCCATGCGGGTCAGCGAGGCCTGGGTGGCGGCGCTGTCGGCGCAGATGGACCGGGGCGAACCCACCCAGGCGATCTATTCGATCAACACCGGCTTCGGTTCGCTGTCCGGGCGGCAGGCGTTCCGCACCTCGGCCCAGGCGCGTGACCTGTCGCGGCGGCTGGTGGTGTCGAACGCCGCCGGCGTCGGGCGCCAGCTTGACGAGGAGGTGGTGCGCGCCGCGATGGTGATCCGCGCCGCCAGCCTGGCGCGCGGCTATTCGGCGGTGCGCGCCGAGGTGCTGGAGACGATCCTTGCCATGCTTGACCGCGGCGTGGTGCCGGTGGTGCCGGAATACGGCTCGCTCGGCGCCAGCGGCGACCTGATTCCGCTGGCACACATGGCGCTGGTCATGTCGCGCGACGAGGGCGGCGAGGCCGAGATCGACTCGGGCGAGGCCAGCTATCAGGGTCGTCGCATGAGCGGGGTCGCGGCGATGGCTGCGGCCGGGATCGACCGGCTGGTGCTGGGCCCGAAGGAAGGGCTGGCGCTGCTGAACGGCACCTCGTTTTCCACCGCGCAGACGGCGCTGGCGCTGGCCGACGCCGAAACCCTGCTGGCCACCGCCGAGGTCGCCGCGGCGATGTCGATCGAGGCGCTGATGGGTTTCGGCGACGCCTTCATCCCCGACCTGCACGAGGCGCGCGGCCACCCCGGCCAGATCGAATGCGCCGCCAACATCCGCCGGCTGCTTCAGGGCAGCGCGCTGATCGACGGCGGTATTGGCCGCGACCCGCAGCGCCAACCGCCCCAGGATGCCTATTCGCTGCGCTGCGTGCCGCAGGTTCTGGGGCCGGTGCGCGATACGCTCAAGTTCATCCGCGGCATCATCGAGACCGAGATCAACGCCGCCACCGACAACCCGCTGATCTTCGCCGACGGCCTGCCGGGGCGCAGCCTGAAGGCGGTATCGGGCGGCAACTTCCATGCCGAATACGTGGCCTTCGCCGCCGATTTCCTGTCGATCGCCGTGACCGAGATCGGCAATATCGCCGAACGCCGGCTGTTCCGGCTGAACGATGGCACGCTGAACCGCGGCCTGCCCGACATGCTGGTGGCAAGCGAACATGTGGGCATGGACTGCGGTTACATGCTGCCGCAGTATCTGGCGGCGGCGCTGGTGTCGGACTGCAAGACGCTGGCCCACCCCGACAGCGTGGATTCGATTCCCACCTGCTCGAACCAGGAGGATCACGTCTCGATGGCCAACAACGCCGGCCGCCATGCCCGCCAGATCGTCAAGAACATCGAGAATGTCGTGGGGATCGAGGTGCTGATGGCCGCCCAGGCGCTTGAACTGCGGCTGGCCGAACGCGGCGCGGGCCGCGAGGTGCTGTCGCCGGCCAGCCGTGCGGTTCTGGACCTGCTGCGCGCCAGCGCCGCCACCGATGGCCGCCCGATCGACCATCTGGCGCGCGATGTGGTGCTGTATCCGCGCCTTCATGCCGTGACCGACATGGTTCATTCCGGCGCGGTGCTTGGCGCGGCGCAGGCGGCATTGGCCTGACGATGCCCGCCCTGCCCGCCGCATTGGCCGAAGCCCTGCGCGACCGCTTCGGCGACCGGTTCCAGACCGGCGCCGCGATCCGCGCCCAGCACGGATCGACCACCACCTGGATCGAAACCCAGGCCCCCGATGCCGTCGTCTTCCCCGAAACCACCGAAGAGGTCGCGGCCATCGTCACCCTCTGCGCCGAGGCCGGGGTGCCGGTCATCCCCTTCGGCGCCGGCAGTTCGCTGGAAGGCCAGGTCAACGCGCCCTTCGGCGGCCTGTCGGTCGACCTGACGCGCATGGACCGCATCCTTTCCGTCCATGCCGAGGATCTGGACTGCGTGGTCCAGCCCGGGGTGACGCGGACCCGGCTGAACGAACACCTGCGCGACACCGGGCTGTTCTTCCCGCTTGACCCCGGTGCCGACGCCAGCCTTGGCGGCATGGCGGCGACCCGCGCCTCGGGCACCACGGCGGTGCGCTACGGCACGATGAAGGACATGGTGCTGTCGCTGGAGGCCGTCATGGCCGATGGCAGCATCATCCGCACCGGCCGGCGTGCCCGCAAAAGCGCTGCGGGCTACGACCTGACGCGGCTGATGATCGGGTCGGAAGGCACGCTTGGCATCATTACCGAACTGACCCTGCGGCTTCAGGGCATCCCCGAGGGCATGGCGGCGGCGCGGTGCAGCTTCCCCACCGTGGCCGATGCCTGCAATGCGGTGATCGCCACCTTGCAGGCCGGGCTGCCGATGGCGCGGATCGAGCTGCTGGATGCGGTCACGGTGGCGGCCGTGAACCGCTATTCCGGCCAGAACCTGCCGGAAACCCCGCTGATCCTGGCCGAATTCCACGGCAGCCTTCAGGGCGTCGCCGAGCAGGCCGAAGCCTTCGGCGAAATTGCCGCCGGCTTCGGTGCCACCGGCTATGCCCGCACCACCGACCATCAGGAACGCGGCCGCCTGTGGAAGGCGCGCCATGACCTGTTCTGGGCGGTGCTGGCGCTGCGCCCCGGCTGCAAGGGCATTTCCACCGATGTCTGCGTGCCGATTTCCCGCCTGGCCGACTGCATCGGCGCGGCGCAGGAAAAGGCCGCCGAACTGGGCCTGACCGCCCCGATCGCCGGCCATGTCGGCGACGGCAACTTCCACAACCTGATCCTGATCGACCCCGACAGCGCCGCCGAACGCGAGGCCGCCCATGCCTACATCGGCTGGCTCAACGACCTGGCGCTGTCGATGGAAGGCACCTGCACCGGCGAACACGGGATCGGGCAGGGCAAGGCGAAGTACCTTGCGCGCGAGGCTGGGCCGGCGCTGGCGGTGATGGCGGCGGTCAAGGCGGCGCTCGACCCCAGGGGGATCATGAACCCGGGCAAGATGCTGCCGCCCGGCAACCGCCGCCCCGGCGACTGATGCGCGCCGCCCGGTTGCGCCGCATGGCCGGCGTCGAGGATTTCCGCCGCGCCGCCCGCCGGCGCCTGCCGCGCATCTTCGCCGACTATATCGAGGGCGGGGCTTCGGGCGAAGTGACGCTGGCCGCCAATACCGCCGATTTCGACCGCATCCTCCTGCGCCCGCGCGTGTTGCGCGACGTGTCCCTGCGCGATCTGTCCGCGACCTTCCTCGGCGCCCGGCACGCGCTGCCGCTGATGCTCGGCCCGGTGGGATCGCTCGGCCTGTTCCGCGCCGGGGCCGAGGCGGCAGCCTTCCGCGCCGCCGCAGCGGCCGGGATTCCTGCCTGCCTGTCGTCCTTCGCCGTGACCCGGCCCGAGGCGCTGGCGCCGGTGGTTGGCGAGGCCGCGGCCTTCCAGCTTTACATGCTGAAGGACCGCGATCGCACCGAGGCGATGCTTGACCGTGTGGCGCGCGCCGGGTTCGGCACCCTGTTCGTCACCGTCGATACCGCGGTGTCCGGCATCCGCGAACGCGACATCCGCAACGGCCTGCGGCAGATGGCGCGCCCCGACCTGCGGATGCTGGCCGATTTCGCCCGCCATCCGCGCTGGCTGGCCGACATGGCGCGGGCGCATCCCTTCGGCATGGCGCTGGCCGAGGGCTGGGCCGAGGCCGGGCGCGGCTATCTGGCGCAGGCCGGGTTTCTGGCGGGGCAGATCGACCCGGCGCTTGACGGGCCGGCGCTGTCCTGGCTGCGCGAACGCTGGAGGGGGCGGCTGATCGTCAAGGGGGTGCAGGCGCCGGAGGATGCGCTGGAATGCGCCGGCCGGGGCGCCGACGGCATCGTGGTGTCGAACCACGGCGGGCGGCAACTGGATGGCGTACCCTCCAGCATCGCGGTGCTGGCGCCGATCGCGCAGGCGCTGGCGGGCCGGATCGAGGTGCTGTTCGACGGCGGCATCCGGCGCGGCGGCGACGTGGCAAAGGCGCTGGCGCTGGGCGCCTCTGCCTGCCTTCTGGGCCGCGCCTATGTCTGGGGCGCGGCCGCCGCGGGCGAGGCCGGGGTCAGGGAGGTTCTGGCCGCACTCGCGGCCGAGCTTGACGCGACACTGGCGCTGCTGGGGCTGCGGTCGTTGGCCGAACTGCGCGACGCGGGGACGGACGTGCTGCGCCTGCCGGCGGACTGGGGCTGAGAGGCGGGCGCCCTGCCGTTCCGCAGCACTGAG